>DXIM01000109.1 GCA_019112895.1 Candidatus Stackebrandtia faecavium | reverse complement strand
GGAGGCGCCGACTGGGGAGGCGCCGACTGGGGCCGCGAAAGGGCCGCCAAATGCGACGGTTCCGGAGGCATCTGCACCGGGGGGCGTGGCGGTTGTTGCGGCTGCGTCGAGGCGTCATCGGACCGCGTCTCCACGCCGGAGGCCGCCGCCAACTCTGGATCCACAACCCTCGAATTCTGCGGATAGTCCGGTTCCGATTTCGCAGGCTTGCGCTCCATCGACCACGACGTCGCTTCGCCCCGCGCCTGCGGGACCGGCCGAGTACCGGCCTCCATGTCACCCGGGCGAGACGTCGCCCGGTACGCGCCACGCTCGCGTGCGCCCAAGAACCCGTCGAGCGAGGAATCGGCCGCGCTGGCCGCGCGATCCTGCTGGCTCATCGGCTCGGTCCGGTCAAGATACGCAGAACGTTCGGGAGCTCCGCTTCGTCTGCCGCCCTGACCGCTGTCCCAGCGCGCGCCGGTGCTGTCGGGATAGTTCTGCTGTCGTTCTGACACGGGTTAAGTCTCCTTTTGAGGGAAGCGGGTGACCATCCTGACCCCCGGGCACGGTACGCGAGCCCGATATCCCGGTAGGCAGGGCCTTCGCCGACACCACGCGATATTGACATATCGACTTCGCCTCAGACGCTAGCGCGGCACCCAACAAAACGGCAAAACCGAATAATCCGCCTCAAACTTGCCGAGCACCTCGGAATCCACACCGGCTTTTCCACAAGAATCCCGCTCTCCACAGGCACTCGCCCACGTTGTTGCACGCGAAGTAGCCACCCAACGACCATGAGGGCATGACGTTTCCACGCAGCCTTCGCGCTCTCGCGGCCACCGCCCTGCTCGCGGCAGTAGCGGCAGTAGCGCCCACATCGGCGCACGGCGACGTCACACCGAGCCCGAACAAGGCACCCACCGCGAATGCGAAGTACGCCTGGCCACTGCACCCACCGAAAGTCATCGGCCGCTTCGCCCCGCCATCCAGTCCGTGGCTGCCTGGTCATCGAGGTGTGGACCTTGCGGGAGCCGCCGATCAGACCGTTTACGCGGCCGGTGACGGCACGGTCGTGTTCGCCGGCAAGATCGCTCAACGCGGCGTGATCAGCATCCAGCACGACCATCGGCAACGCACCACCTACGAACCAGTGATGCCCCTGGTCGAACGCGGTGACACGGTCGAACGCGGTCAACCGATCGCCACTTTGGTCGACGGACACGCCCAGTGCGCACCCGATACATGTCTGCATTGGGGCCTCAAGCGAGGCGGCGTCTATCTCAACCCATTGCAGCTATTCGGAGGGACCAAGGTCCGCCTCTACCCCGTCGCGGACTCATCCGGCCACGTCCGACAAAAACGCGGGCAAGCGCGACGCCAACCGCTCATAGTCCGCCGGCGTGTTGTAGATCTGCGCCGCGACGCGCATGATTCCCCGCCCCCGAAACGACGTCACCGCCAACTCCGTCCTCAGCCTCGCCCTGATCTCGTTTTCCAGCCACAAAGCCGATTCCGGCGTCGTGCCGTAACCGCTAGGAAGCTCGACCAAGCGCATCGCCAGGCCCCGAGGTTGTGGATCCGCGATCGGTGTGCCCACCGCATCGGCCAACACGTGCTGCCCATAGGTCGCCAGCGCGCTGTTGTGCTGTCGGACGTCGTCGATTCCCAACTTCTGCAGCCAGCGTGGCCCGGCAGGGCTCGCGAGCCACCCGGTGAAGTCATCGGTGCCGTTGAACTCCAAAGCAGCGGGGTATCCCTCCGGGTCTGCCCAGGAAGTCACCAGCGGCCTCATGCGTTCGCGCCACCGCTGCGAGACCGACAGCAGCGCGCAGCCTCGAGGCGCGAATGCCCATTTATGCAGGTTGCCCACCCAAAAGTCGGCACCCAATTCACTCACGGAGGTATCGATATGCCCAGGCACATGAGCCGCATCCACAAGCAAGGCCACGCCGCGTTGACGCAGCTGCGCCGCCAACTCGCGCACCGGGAACAAGCGCGCTGTGGCCGACGTGATGTGGTCGCAGATGACCAGTTTCGTCGCCGGCGTCAGTTCAGCCACAATCGCTTCGACCACTTCCTCAGTGGTCGGAGTGAGACTGATCGAAGCGACTCTATGCACAACTCCGGCGGCGCGGACATGCGCATTGATGGCCAGATCGACCGCGCCATAGCCATGATTGGTCGTTACCACCTCATCGCCCTCAACGAGGCCCAACGCATGCAGGGTCAACGCCACTCCGGTCGTCACGTTGGTGACAAAGCAGGCGCTGGGTTCACTCATACCGAGAAACACGGCACATTCGGCTCTCGCCGCGGCCGTGCGCTCGCCCCGCTGTTTGAAGAAGCCGCGGGGATCGGACTCGAGTTCGGCGGTGATCCGTTGGCGTTCCTCCTGCACCACGGTCGGCACCGCCCCGACCGAGCCATGGTTGAGGTGCGTGAAGGTGGGACTGAGACCAAAGCAACCGGTCGGGTCCAGGATCGGTTCGGGCGGTTGTACTGGAGACATTGGCGTTCCTATCCCGTCAGGCGCGCGGGTGTGCCTGTTCAAAGGCGCTCCTCAACCGCGCGGCAGTGACATGCGTATATATCTGGGTACTGTCGATCGAACTGTGTCCCAGCAGTTCCTGGACGCTGCGCAAATCGGCACCGCCATCAAGGACGTGGGTGGCCGCCGCATGCCTCAGATCGTGAGGCGTCAATGACGGAATATTTGCGCGCGCACACCATTTTTGCAACAAGCGTTGAACACTGGAAGGGTGCAGTCGGCTGCCGCGGACCCCCAGGAACACGGCGTTGCCGCTGGTGGAGCGGACCAACTCCCCTCGCGCGACGCGGAGATAGCGTTCAATGGCACGCACGGCGGGAAATCCACACGGGACGAACCTTTCCTTGGCACCCTTGCCCATGACTTTCACGACATTGCGTTTGAAATCGAGACAGTCGAGATCGAGTCCGCACAGCTCGCTGACGCGCACGCCCGTCGAGTACAGCAATTCGATGACTGCCTCGTCGCGCATCGCCATGTTCGATGCATCCTGACCGACGGTCTCGATGAGCGTCTCGATCTGGTCCACACGCAGCACGACCGGGGGGTTATGGGCGACGGCGGGCCCGCGCAGCAAACCACCGTGGTCCACCTCGACAAAACCCGCGCGACATGCCCAGGAAGTGAACGCGCGCAACGATGACACGTGACGGGCCAGTGACGTCCGTGCCGGATCACCGCTTTGCTTGGAGGCGAGCCAACGACGCAGGAACCGTGTGTCCAAATCAGACAAGTTCCGCACGCCGTGCTCCTCCGCGAAACACAGGAGCTTACGGATATCGGTCACGTAGGCGCGGACCGTGTGTGCTGAACGTCCCTGTGCGTGACGCAAGTGGTTCTCGAACTGTGCCAGCGACTCCACGAAATCCGTCGACGATGTCTCATTACCGTCACCTGCTTGCGTGTGGCTCATCGACAACAGTCTAGTCCCCGCACCACCGCCACAAAAACACATTGGAGTGTTATGGCAGCTTCCCATATCGCCACGGGGAAATTGGGAGAACAACTAGCCGTGGCCCATCTGCGTCGCGACGGCATGCGCATTCTCGATCGCAACTGGGCCTGCCCCATCGGCGAACTCGACATCGTCGCCAAGGACGGATCGACCGTCGTCTTCTGCGAGGTCAAGACGAGGCGTTCCCTGCGCTTCGGCACGCCCTTCGGTGCGATCGATGCGGATAAGGCCCGGCGCATCGACCGCCTCGCCTACGCATGGCGACGGAGCACAAACCAATGGCGGCTGCGGCGTCGTTTCGATGCCGTTTGCATTGTGATCAATCCAGATCAGATGGCCCACATCGATCACAGACGGGGAGTTTTTTAATGCCCTATGCACGCACCAGCAGTGTGTCATTGACCGGGCTCGACGGGCATCCGGTCACCGTCGAGGTCCACATCGGTAAAGGAACGAAGGGATTCGTCATGACCGGTCTGCCCGACGCGAGCCTGCGACAGTCGCGCACCCGCATCGAATCCGCCTTCGATAACTCGCAGCTGGAGTGGCCCGACGCCCACGTTGTCGTCAATCTCCTGCCGGCCTCACTTCCGAAAAGCGGCGCCGGCAGCGACCTGGCGATCGCCGCCGGCCTCTTGTCTGCGACGGCCCAGATACCGCCAGACAGCGCGACAAAATACGTCCTGCTCGGCGAACTCGGTCTCGACGGCCAGCTTCGCGCCGTACCCGGCGTTCTCGCCGCATTGCTGGCGGCTCGACGCTCCGGCGCTTCACATGCGCTGGTCCCCCACCGCAACCAGTCCGAGGCGGCGCTCATCAGCGGGATGACCGTGCATACCGCGGAAAGCCTCGCAGAGGTCGTTGCCCACTTGCGGGGTCGGCACGCACTGACCACCGCGCAGCGCGGTGAGGCACCTACTCCCGACCCACTCCCCGACTTGTGCGACGTTATCGGGCAAGAACCGGCACGGCGCGCGTTGGAGGTCGCGGCTGCCGGAGAACACCACATGTTTCTTCTCGGGCCTCCCGGCACCGGAAAAACGATGCTGGCGCAACGTTTGCCGTCGCTACTACCACCACTGGACGACGAAGCGGCCTTGGAAACGACGGCGATCCATTCGATCTCCAGCGCCGCCCGGGCCGCGCCGGCGCGGCTCCTGCGCCACCCGCCGTTTTCGGCCCCGCACCATTCGGCGACGATGCCGGCGATCGTAGGAGGCGGCAGCAATCCGTTGCGTCCGGGCGCGATCTCGCTGGCACACAACGGGGTGCTGTTCCTGGATGAAAGCCCGGAGTTCAAACGCGAGGTCCTCGATTCCCTCCGGCAACCGCTCGAGGCAGGAGAAATCACCATCTCCCGAAGCGCCGCCATTTCCCGTTTCCCAGCGAGAGTCCAGCTGATCCTCGCGGCAAACCCGTGCCCGTGCGCCGCCACGATCGACCAGGCATGTCGATGCGGCTCAGCGCGGCGTCGAAGGTACCTCGCCCGACTTTCCGGTCCCCTCATGGACAGGATCGATATCCGCATCGAGGTCCCGCCCATGCCGATATCCGAAATCGTGGCCGCAGCGCCGCCAAGCGAAGACTCCGCCACTGTCGCCGCTCGTGTCGCGCAGGCGCGCGACGCGGCCCGGCGACGATGGGGCAAAGAGGGACTGTCGTCGCGCACCAACGCCGCGGTGCCGGGGTCGGTGCTGCGCTCCGCTTCCTGGCGGCTGCCTCGCGACGTCACCCGCACCGCCGACTGGCTGGTGGACTCGGGCCAGCTGTCGGGACGCGGGTACGACCGGATCCTGCGTTTGGCGTGGTCGATCAGCGACCTTGCCGGACGCGAACGGCCGGACCAGGGCGACGTCGCCGAAGCCACGCAGCTTCGCATCGGTCATTCACTTCCCAATTAACGATCCAGCTGCCGCGGCCACCGCTGCATGTCGAAAGGAACCATCCATGTGTGTCGACAGTGATCGCGACGCATTGGTGCTCATGTCCACGTTGGTCGAACCAGGCAACGCAGACGTGGCGCACACGATCAACACCTACGGCCCGATCGAAGCCCTCGATCGGCTTCTGGCGCCGGGAGACTCGACGGCGCATCGCAGCGCCGTTGCCCGGCTCGGACGCGACTCCATTCGCGGGCGTCTCGAACAGGTCACGTCCGCCACCCAAGAGTGCGGCGCGCGGGTCTTGACCGAAGAGGACGAAGAATGGCCAGTGCGTCTGGCGGACCTGTCACAGCTTCACGACGAATCCGAACCGCACAGCGCCGCACCGCGCTGCCTATGGGTCCGCGGCGACTCAGATTTGGCTGAAGTCACGGCCAGGTCCGTATCGATCGTCGGCGCACGGGCCTGCAGCTGGTACGGCAAGCACGTCGCGACCCAGCTGGCCCATGATCTCGCCGACCGCGGCTGGGGAGTGCTGTCAGGCGGCGCGTACGGCATCGATGCGGCGGCGCATCGGGGCGCACTTGCCGCGGAAGGAAACACCGTGGCAGTCCTGGCCAGCGGCGTCGACCGCCCCTACCCCGCGGGCCACGACCGCCTGTTCGATTCGATCCGGCAGCGGGGCCTTCTCGTCAGCGAATGGCCGCCCGGTTCCATTCCTCAACGTCACCGTTTCCTGGTGCGCAACCGGGTCATCGCGGCTATGTCCATGGGAACCGTCGTCGTCGAGGCGGCTATTCGCAGCGGCGCACGCCAGACCGCACGGAAAGCCAAAGAACTCGAGCGCACCCTCATGCTCGTCCCGGGAAGCGTCACATCAGCGGCGTCCGCGGGCGTCCATCAACTAGCGCGGGAACCCGGCGAGGTCCGCATCGTGACCCGGGCCGCGGAGATCATAGAAGACGTCGGCGATATCGGTTCGGATCTCGCGCCACCTCTGCCGGGGGAAACGCGGCCCCAGGACCTTTTCACGACGTTGGAGTACCGCCTGTGGGATGCCGCGCCGAGAAAACATGGGGCGACTGCCGATGAAATCGCCGCGCAGGCGGGCATCGCCGGCATCGAAGCGCGGCGCGTGCTGCCAGGTCTGGCGCGCGACGGCCACCTGGAGTTCATCGACGGTCGTTACCGCCAACCAGTCTTATCCAGTTGCGCGTCTGGCCGGTACCGCCATGGACGGGACGATACCGGCCAGACCCAGACGGTCATTCGGCGCCGAAACCGTTTTCGGGAAGCTGGATATCTGGTTTATCCAATTCCTCGACGTTGACGTCTTTAAATGTCATCACTCGGACATTTTTCACAAAACGCGCCGGACGGTACATGTCCCACACCCAAGCATCGGACATTTCCACTTCAAAATAGGTCTCGCCGTCGGCGTTTCGGACATTCATTTCGACCCGATTCGTGAGATAGAACCGGCGCTCAGTTTCCACTACATAGGAGAATTGACGCACAATATCGCGATACTCCCGGTAGAGCTGCAGTTCCATCTCGGTCTCGTACTTTTCGAGATCTTCAGCGCTCACTTGCGTCCTCCTCCTCCGCCACGTGCTAACTGTTACCCATGATGCTCCATGAGTTACGAAAAGGCACCCACACGAGGCTGCGGATCCGCCTCATCGGCGACCCATTGGCTTGTGTCGACCAGCCCGGGTGCGGCCCGTCCCTGCTCGGCCGCGGCAACATTCGCGTAGGAACGCCGATGCTGCAGGCACGGCCCCAAGCGTGACAAGGCTTCCTGATGGGTCGCGGTGCTGTAACCCTTATGTTCGGCGAAACCGTATTCCGGGAAAGCTTTATCGAGCTCGCACATGTACCGGTCGCGGGTGACTTTAGCCAATACGCTGGCCGCCGCCACGCTGGCGGCAACCTGATCACCTTTCCACACGGCCAAGGCCGGCATCGGCAACCCGGAAACCGCAAAGCCGTCCGTCAACGCGTACCCGGGTGTGGGCCACAGGCGTCCCAATGCGCGCCGCATCCCGCTGAGGTTCGCGACGCCAACACCGTAACGATCAACATCGGCGGCACTGATGCTGACGATTGCATGTGCCTCAGCGCGTGCCAACACTTCGTCATACACGGCGCTTCGAACCTTCTGCGTCAACAGTTTGGAATCCGCCAGCCCGGGAATCTTTCCCCTTTTTCCGCTGGGTAGCACCACTGCCGCGACCACGAGCGGCCCCGCGCAAGCTCCGCGGCCCGCTTCGTCCGTGCCACCGATCGAAACGAATCCGTGTCGACGTAGCGCGTTTTCAAGCACGTAAAGGTCGTCCTGCTTGCGGGTCACGCGAGCCGGACGCGCCAGGAGGGAATGTTGCACTGCTACCGGTCCAAGATTTCCAACAGGTTATTCGGGTACACAGTCTCGGTGGTGTGCGCCAATTCTTCGCGCGTCCACCACCGGTTTCTATCAACCGATTCCTGCTCGATCTGTTCGAAGCCCGAGGTATCGATATCCGGACGCTCCTGGGCGACCGTCGCAATGAAATAGCTATTGCGCTGGCGGATCAGGGCACCGTCGAAAGGGAACTCGTCTAGCCCGTTATGGACAGGGCCCGTGAGCGCGTCTTCCGGCAGGACAATGCCGGTTTCTTCTTTCACTTCGCGGCAGGCGGCTTGTCTAGATCCTTCGCCATCGTCGACCCCGCCGCCGACGGTGAACCAGAATTTCTCCTGCGGGTTGGCCGGGTCGCAGCCGCGCAACAGCAGGAGTCGCCCGTTCGAATCCTGCAGCAAAACGCGGCTGGCATTTCGTTCGATGATTTCGGGGCCCATAACGGTCGACTTTACGCGGGCGCCGGAACTTCGTCGAAGATGTCGGGCTTGCCGAGCGTCCCTATGCGATTGATGGGCCACACACGGACGAACGCTTCGCCCACGACCTGGTCCAGCGGGATCGTCGAAGCTACGGGGTCGTCGGTACGCATGTAGTGTTCGCGGGAGTCACCGGATGCCCAACGGTGGTCGCCCATAACCCACAGCCTGTTATCCGGAACCGTGACTTCGAACTCCTGGTTGTCCAGGCTGGGTGAGTCTTGCTTTCCCGTCTGCGGGTCCGTGTACAGGTACGAGGATTCGTCGAGGGCGTGACCATTGACGGAAAGGTGCTGCGTTTCGGCGTCGTATGCGACGGTGTCGCCGCCGACGGCGATCACCCGCTTGATGTAGTCCTGCTCGTTGACGTTATGTCGCCAGGACGGCGGTGCATGGAATACCACGATCTCGCCGCGTTGCGGTTCCCGCATCTCGTACACGACCTTGTTGGCCACGACGTAATCGTCGAGCTGGAGCGTGTTCTCCATCGAACCAGACGGAATCCAAAACGACTGCAGAACGAAAGTGCGAAGCACGAGCGCGACCACGACCGCGATCGCTACTAGGACGGGAAGTTCACGCAGGAACGAACGCTTCTTCTTCTCACCGGCGGCGACGGATTCGCTGGTGTCGGTCCTGTCACCTGTCTGCCGTTCGTCATCAGCGGCACGCTCATGGTCATCAATCACAAGAGAATATTACGTGCCGCTGATAACCATCCGTATCTACGGCAAGCGGTCAGGGTGACAGTGCTTGATTGGCGTTGGGTTCCGGGACGGTATCGAAGGTCGCGGGAACAGTGATCCAGTCCCACCGGCTGAATGGCCACATCAGCACCATGGCTTTACCCACCAGGGCGTCCTGGCTGATCGTGGACGCACCGATGTCTCCGTTACTACGGATGTAGTGGGCCAACGAATCCCCGGATGCTGACCGGTGGTCGCCCATCACCCATAGTCGCCCTTCCGGAATGGTTGCCGAGAACTCGAAATTGTTGCGGCTCGGCAGATCTTGTTCACCATCACCGTTTTTATAGATATAGGCCGATTCGTCAAGCGATTTCCCATTTACCGCAATTTTCCCGGTCTTTTTATCGTACGAAACCGTATCTCCGCCGACCGCGATGATGCGTTTAATGAAATCCTCGTTCTCCGGATCGCTTCGCCACTCCATTGGCGCATGAAAGACAACGACCTCGCCTCGGTCGGCTTCACTGAAGTCGTACAGCAGCTTATTGACCAACACACGGTCATCGCGCTGCAACGTGTTCTCCATCGAACCAGACGGAATCCAATACGACTGCAATACGAAGCTGCGGACAATCAAAGCCACAACAAGCGCAACCGCCAACAATACGGGCAGTTCACGCCAAAACGAACTCTTCGTTTCCGTCGATTCTTCGTCGTCGGTTTCCTTTTCGGGCACTGACGAGCCACCCGACGATTGTTCGTCGTCAATCACGCAAGGAGTCTACGCGTTGTCTGAATCGGAGTGAGCAGACCGGGGCATACAAACCGGCGAATTCTTCCATCCAGACACACAGTCCCGAAATGGTGGCTGTCGATAACGAATCTCAGCCCGAACCCATTATCGACAACTATCTATTAGGTGGACCCGGATGCGAAAAGGTATGTCGGGTCATCCTCTTTGCGGCGACACCGACCCACACCGGTCGCTGCGGTCGCCACCATGAACGGCACCGCGAGACCAGACCGGTCCGTTTCGTCACCCGTCCCCTTGAGGTCATCGGCAGCTTCGCCCTTCGGCGCAGGCACATTCGCGAAAGTGTCGGGTATTTGAAGAGCAGCCCAACTGGACTTCGGCCAAATGATGTTGATCGCGCGACCGATGAAGTTCTCCACCGGGACAAAGCCTTGGCATCGTGAATCCTGCGAATTTCCACGATGGTCACCCATAACGAACACGTGTCCCTCGGGAACATGCACCGGACCGAACTTCCGCGCATGGCACGGCGCCGTCGACCCCTCCAGCGGAGAGTTGTCGTAAACATAATCGTCCTCGTTCAAGGCGACACCGTTGACGGTGACCCTGCCCTTGGCGTCACAACAGGCGACCGTATCGCCAGGGGTACCGATTATGCGTTTGATCAGGTCCTTCTCGTTCGGTGAAGCCAAGCCCACGAGATTGCCGAGAATGCGGCCGGCGTCGCTGATGAAATTCCCGTCCTCAGGTGGCGGTCCCTCCGCGGCCCAACGCTCCGTGCCTTTGAAAACCACGACCTCGCCACGCTGCGGGTCGCGCAACTCATAGACGATCTTATTGACGACGACCCGGTCCCCGATTTTCAACGTCTGTTCCATCGACCCGGACGGAATATCGAAAGACTGGAGCGCGAAACTGCGTAGCAAAACGGCCGCGCAGAACGCGACCAATAGCAGCAGCGGCAATTCCACCCACAACGGTAGGTTGCGTCTACGGTGGGACTGGATACGGCGAAGCCGTGATCGTTGGCCAGGTCCGCGACTCGCTTTACGTGCCGTCGGCAGGCTTCGGCGCCCCGGCGCTCGCCGTGGATTGTCCATAAAGTGAGCTTAACGTCGACCACGACAAAGCGGAACCCATCGAACAGACGTGATGGGCTCCGCAAATCCGGCAAAAAGTTTAGGAGCGCTTCTCTTTGATCTTGGCAGCTTTACCGCGCAGGTTGCGCACGTAGTAAAGCTTCGCGCGGCGGACGTCACCGCGGACGGCAACCTCAACCTTGTCGATAACCGGGCTGTTCACCGGGAAGGTCCGTTCAATTCCGACACCCAGGCTCATTTTGCGCACGGTGAAGGTCTCGCGCAAACCTGAACCCTGCCGACCCAGAACGAGGCCCTGGAAAACCTGAATACGGGAACGGCTACCTTCCACGACTCGCACGTGCACCTTGACGGTGTCTCCAGCCCGGAAGTCCGGGATGTCCGCACGTACAGATACGGCGTCCAATGCGTCCAGCGTGTTCATCGCGGTAGTTCCTCGCAGCTTCGAGCGCACACAGCTGTGCGCAATTATCTCTCGTATTGGTCTTCGCGCTGACTGGCAGGATGAATCCCCCGAGCGCGGCAACCTCTCTACTCTGCCATACCCCGGGCCCCAGGCTCGACGCCGACCCCCCGCAATACTTCACGGTCCGACCTATCCAGGTCGTCTTCGGGAATGTGCGCGAGGAGGTCCGGGCGGCGCTGGGCCGTGCGCAGCAGTGCTTGATCGCGCCGCCACCTGCGGATCCGGGCGTGATGACCGGACAGCAGCACGTCCGGGACCTCGCGGTCGCGCCACACTGCCGGCTTGGTGTAAGCGGGCGCTTCGAGAAGCCCATTGTTATGAGATTCCTCGCGCAACGAATCCGCATTGCCCAAAACACCCGGCAGCAACCGCGTGGTGGCCTCGATGATAGCCAAAACAGCGACCTCGCCGCCGAAGAGCACGTAGTCACCCAGCGAGACTTCCGTTACGCGCATGGTCGTGGCGGCCTCATCGAGGATGCGTTGATCCATCCCTTCATATCGTCCGCACGCGAACATCAGCCACGGCTCGGCCGCCAGCGATTCCGCCATCTCCTGCGTGAAGGGCACTCCGGCAGGACTGGGAACGAGAAGATGCGGCTTCTGCTGTCCCGCCGTAATATCGTCGAGCGCCTCGCCCCAAGGCTCAGGCTTCATGATCATGCCTGCGCCCCCGCCGCAAGGGGCGTCATCGACGGTCCGATGCACGTCGTGGGTGTATTTGCGCAGGTCATGAACGTGCAAAGACAGCAGATCCCGTTGCCGCGCCCTAGCGATCAACGACAAGTCGAGCGGGGCGAAATACTCCGGGAAAACGGAGACGACGTCAATTCTCACGACGACAGATCCAAGAGCCCAGGCGGCAGATCGACTATCACGTGGCCCGAGGCCACATCGACTGTCGGCACCATCTGGGCGATGAACGGAATGAAGACGTCGTCGCGCTGGCCTTCCGCGCGCATAACGAGCAGATCGTGAGCCGGGGCGTGCTCCACGCGCACCACACGGCCCAGTTCGACACCGCTCTCGTCCTGGACGGAAAGCCCGATGAGTTCGTGGTCACGGAACTCTTCCTCCGCCTCCGGCGGAGTCAGGCTCTCGCTGTCGACACACAGTTTCGTTCCTCGCACGGCTTCGGCGGCGTTGCGATCACCGACTTCGTCGAAGGACACGAGCATGCGGTCCTGGTACGGCCGTGCCGTCTTAACAGTCAAGGGACCGCGGGCGGCCGGGTCAGTAATCAACACCGACCCGGCCGCGAACCGCAGTTGTGGCTCATCTGTCCTGATCTCGCAGATCAAGTCACCACGAATACCATGTGGCCGGACGATCCGGCCGACCACCAACAGCATCAGCTGTCGAGAATCTCGACGCGGATACCGCGCCCGCCGACGGAACCGACTACTTGACGCAGCGCCTTGACCGTGCGGCCACCGCGGCCAATGACGGTACCGAGGTCGTCCGGGTTGACCCGAACCTCGAGGCGCTTCCCACGGCGTTCGTTCATCATGCGGACACGCACATCGTCGGGGTGGGACACGATGCCTTTGACCAGATGTTCCAGTGCGGGCCGCAGCACGTCAGGACTCCTTTGCGGTTTCGGACTTGGACTCTTCCGGCTCGGATGTCGCCTCAGCCTTCTTCGGCTTGTCCGCGGCCTTCTTCGTGCTCTTCTTCTTCGGAGTTTCCGGGTCCTTGCCGTCGTCGCCGGCAGCGGCCTTCGCTTCGGCTTCGTACGTGGCGATGCGGTCGGCCTTCGGCGCCGCGACCTTCATCGGCTCCGGCGCAGGCAGGCCCTTGAACTTCTGCCAGTCACCCGTGCGCGACAGGATCGCTTTAACCGGCTCCGAGGGCTGCGCGCCCACGCCCAGCCAGTACTGCACCCGTTCGGACTTGACCTCGATGTACGAGGGGTCCTCCTTGGGGTGGTAAATCCCCACGAATTCGATTGCGCGACCGTCGCGCTTGGTACGCGAGTCGGCGACGACAATGCGGTACTGCGGTTGACGGATCTTGCCCATCCGCAGCAGGCGAATCTTTACTGCCACTTTTTCTTCCAGTTCTTGTTGGCTCGGTTGCGTTGGTGCGCACGTAGCTGTCATGTGGGGTTATGACAGTGGTGCGGCACTCGTGACATCCTCCGCGACGCGTCGTTGAGAGGGCGCCACGAACGCAGAGGTATTACCAGCGCCCAATCCTAACCGACCATCAGCGACGGCTTGCAGCCGCGCCAGACATCGACGTGTCGAATTATGTGCGCAGTAACGGTCGCGAAGCGGCGAATTCGCCATGGCGATCGCCACAACGATGTCAGTACGACCTGGCCATCACCGCGATTAGGCCATCCTCGCTGTCGGAGTCCGGGACCGTGCCGTCCGCACGCTGCAGGCAACGCACGGTCACCGCATGCTGTGCCGCACGTTTTTCGCCGTCCTCGCCGCATTGTGCCCACGGCACCACTGCGAAACCATCGGCGGCCGCCTCGATTGCGTCGTCGAGCGTGTCGACCCGGGTGGTGTGACTGTCGCGGAAGCTCTTCGCCTCCTCGAACAGCGCACGCTGGTCTGCCTCCAACGCCTCAGTCACGGCGCCCGGCAGCGACTCCAGCGACACGGGTGTCTTCGAGCCGTCGATACGACGCACAAGCATTGCCTTGCCCTCCGCCACGTCCCGGGGACCGATCTCGATCCGGATCGGGTAACCCTTCAGCTCGGCGTCGACCGCGCGACGACCGAACGGCACGTCAGTGCGGGTGTTCAAGCGAGCCCGCACGCCGGCTGCTTTCAGCGCCGAATGGACCTTATTGGCCGCCTCGTTCACACCTTCGCCGTCCTTCACGCACAGGATGTATGCCTGGACCGGCGCTAGCTGCGGCGGAACACGTAGCCCCTTATCGTCGCCATGGGCCATGATCAGGCCGCCGAGCATGCGCGTCGAGGTCCCCCATGACGTCGTCCAAGCGTGGTGCTGCTGACCGTCGGAGCCGAGGAAGTCGATGTCGAACGCTTTCGAAAAGTTCTGGCCGAGCTCGTGGCACGTTCCCATCTGGAGTGCTTTACCGTCGCGCATCATCGCTTCGCATGCGAACGTGTTCAAGGCGCCCGCGAACCGCTCCGCCACGGTTTTCAGCCCGGTCATCACCGGCATCGCCAGCACGTTCACCATGAAGTCTTCATAGACCTCGTGCAGGATGTGACGGTTATAGGTCGCCGCGTCTTCGTAGCTTGCGTGCGCGGTGTGCCCCTCCTGCCACAGGAACTCGGAGGTGCGCAGAAACAGCCGCGTGCGCATTTCGTAGCGCATCACGTTCGCCCACTGGTTCAAAAGGAGCGGCAAGTCGCGATACGACTGCACCCATTTGGCCATGTATTCGCCGATGACGGTCTCGGAAGTCGGCCGCACCACGACGGGTTCTTCCAGCTGTTTACCGCCGGCGTGCGTGACGGTCCAGCATTCCGGCGCGAAGCCTTCAACGTGTTGCGCTTCGCGACTCAAATAGCTTTGCGGAACGAGCAACGGAAACGACGCGTTCTCGGCGCCAGTTTCCTTGATTCGGTCATCCATTTCGGAGACCATGCGTTCCCAGAGCGCGTAGCCCGACGGTCGGATAACCTGCTGCCCCTTGACTGGTCCGGACTCAGCCAATTCGGCTTTAGCGACGACGTCTTGGTACCAGCGCGGGAAATCCTCAGCCTGAGGTGTGAGCACTCTTGTCATGGTGCTCGATCCTAGCCCTGGGCCTCAGCTGCCTGCGAGCGCGTTTCCGCTCAAAACATCGTGGGGGTCGGAGACGGAGTCGGTGGTGACGACGGCGTCGTGCCCGCCGACAGTCCGAAAACGGCGAACATCCCGACATAGAACAAGACCAAGAGCACCAGGAGCGACGTACCGATGATTCCCAGAACCAAACCGCCCATGGCGACACCCCGGTTATCGGCCAAGCCCTCCTTCGCGTTCTTCACGCCGATGGCGCCACAGATGATCGCCGGAATAGACGTGAGCATGCAAAACGTAATCCCGAGGATCCCCAGCACCAGGGCGGCCACACCCGCACCATTGCGCGGCGCAACCGGTGGACCGTACGGCATCGGCGGCGTCGTATACCCGTACCCACCCGTGGGCGGTGGCGGCCCCGCGTACCCGGGTTGTTGCTGCCCCGCGTACCCGGGTTGTTGCCCTTGATAGCCCGGGTTCGGCTGACTATCGGGGTACCCGGTCGTCGGTTCGTTTCCAAAAACCGGGGGCGCCGTCAACGGATCGTAGGGACGGGTCGAGTCTTGCTGTGGGTCGTACAAAGTTCCAGTCCTGATCTGTCAAATGTGCTGGCTTGCGCGGCGCAAAGTTAAGGGTAGTAGGTGTAGTTCGTCTCCCACACTCCGAAAATCACCTGCAGAATGAACAACACGATGGCGATCGCGTAGGAAATGCCGCCGCAGATGATCCCGGACAACGCCATGCCCTTATTGGTCGCTTCGCCTTTGTTGGCTTTGCCGAGGCCGAGGCCTCCGAAAACGATCGCCGCCGTTCCCAAAGGAACGGCTCCGAAGAATCCACAACACACAGAGAAAACAAGCGACACGATCCCGAGGACCATGCCGGCGATACCGAATCCGTTTTGTGGCTGAGGTCCAGGGGGTTGGAACTGTCCATACCCGGGCGTCGAATACTGGCCAGGGTTCGTATAGGCGGGCTGCTCATAGCCGTAACCGGACTGCTGACCGTAGCCGTGCTGCTGGTTATAACCGGGCTGACCGTATGGATCGGAGTATCCACTCGAGTCTGGATGGTATCCAGGCTGCTGACCGTACGGGTCATACGGCTGCTGGCCAGAAGGATCGTATGTCACGGCGGTACCTCGAGACTAAGTCGTGCGGCACGGTATCGGGCTCCAGTGAGTACCGCGCGGGTATATCCCCAAACTACCCCAGCATTGCAATAACACCGCTGGAGGCGTTGGGGCTTGAACGGACTCCCGCGAGGTTCGGATCGTTAGCGGATCACCGCACCACGCAGAACGATTCGCTTGGGTTCCCGTACCGCGCGCAGGTCGACGCGCGGGTCGGCGTCATAGACGACGACGTCGCCCAGCCCAGCGCCGAAACCGAGCCATTCGCGCGCTCCCCAACTGGCAGCGGCCAAGATGTCGCCGGCGGCCATGCCTGCCTGTTGCTGCAACAAGAGCATCTCCTCGGCGGCGAGCCCGTGGTCGATGCCGCCGCCGGCGTCGGTCCCCACGAAGATCGGCACGCCCGCTTCCGCGGCATGACGCACCACGTCCGGGAAGCCTTCCTTCAAGTCGCGCATGTGCTGCGCATAGACCGGGAATTTCGGTTCCGCCTGTGAGGCGATGCCATCGAAAGTCGCGATATTGATCATCGTCGGCACGAGCGCGGTGCCTTGACGCGCCATCTGATCGATCATGTCGACCGACAAGCCGGTGCCGTGCTCCACGGAGTCCACGCCCGCAGCGACCACCGCGGCGACGGCGTCCTCGCTGAATGTATGGACCGCGACCTTCGCCCCGGCACGGTGCGCTGCGTCGATCGCGTCGGAAAGTACGTGCGCGTCATAGGTCGGGCCCAGATCTCCGGCCTCGCGATCGATCCAGTCGCCGACGAGTTTGATCCAGCCATTGCCGAGCTTCGCTTGCTCCGCGGCACGGGCCGGAAGCTCCTCGGCCGTGCACTCGATCGCGACGCCGCGCAAGTACCTGCGGTACGGGGCCAGATGCCGACCCGCCCGCACCAACCTCGGCAGGTCCGGCTCGTCTTCCAGTTGCGGGTACGGAAACGGCGAGCCGGCGTCCCTGATGGCGAGCACCCCGGCGTCGCGGTCGGTGCGCGCGAACTCACGCGCCTCGTCGAGGGACTCGATCGGGATGGATCCCCGACGGATCCCGATATGACAGTGTGCGTCGACGAGGCCCGGCAAGGCGTACCCCTCATGGGCGATCGTGGTCGCACCGGGAATCGGCGTGAAGCTCAGCCGGTCGCCGGACACGTAGATGTCGCGCACTTCATCGTCCGGCAGCCACACGGCGCGGATATGCCAGGGGCCGTCCTCGTGTTCAGCCATAAGTTACGAAACTCCCACATGACGAGTGGATCTCTGCCCGGCAATGCACAGCTTATTTCTTCTTTTTCTTCTTCGGATCTTCACCCAATGCCGAGAAGTCGACGTCCGGCACGTCAATATCGTTGTTCTGCAACATCGAAGGATCGATTCCACCGGGCATCTGGCCGGGCATTCCACCGCCCGGGAATCCGGCGGGCATGCCACCGCCCGGCATACCGCCGCCGCGCGCCTTCTTCTTGGTGACCTTGCCCTTCTTGCCTTTGCGCTTGATGTTGGGAGACTTCGTGGCCTTGCGCTTACCGCCGCCGGGTCCGCCCATCATTCCGCCCATTTGTTTCATCATTTTCTGGGCCTCGGTGAACCGCGTCAGCAGCTGATTGACGTCGTTGACCGTGGTACCGGATCCGTCGGCGATGCGCAGCCGCCGCGACCCCTTGATGATCTTCGGCTTAACGCGCTCTTCCGGCGTCATCGACCGGATGATGGCGGCGACCTTGTCGAGATGCTTATCGTCGATCTCGGCCATCTGATCCTTCATCTGGTTCATGCCCGGCATCATGCCGAGCAGGTTCCCGATGGGACCCATCTTGCGGATCGCCTGCAGCTGTTCGAGAAAGTCCTCGAGGGTGAACGACTCGCCGCCGAGCATCTTGTCGGTCATGCGCTGCTTCTGGTCGTCCTCGAACGCCGACTCGGCCTGCTCGATCAGCGTCAGGACGTCACCCATGCCGAGGATGCGCGACGCCATCCTGTCCGGGTAGAAAACGTCGAAGTCTTCGAGCTTTTCACCGACAGAAGCGAACATGATCGGTTCGCCCGTCACATGCCGCACCGACAACGCTGCACCGCCGCGCGCGTCACCATCGAGCTTCGAGAGCACAACACCCGAGATACCGACGCCGTCTCGGAACGCTTCGGCGGTCGCGACCGCGTCCTGACCGATCATGGCGTCGATGACGAACAGCGTTTCGTCGGGGTTGGTGGCGTCCCGAATCGCGGCTGCCTGGGCCATCATTTCTTCGTCGATGCCGAGACGACCGGCCGTGTCGATGATGACGATGTCGCGGGCGTGGCGTGTGGCGTGTGCCAGCGATTCTTTAGCGACCTCGACCGGGTCACCGACACCGCTGCCGGGCTGAGGCGCGTACACCTCGACGCCGGCCCTCTCGCCCAGCACCTGCAACTGCTGTACCGCGTTGGGCCGCTGCAAGTCGGCGGCCACCAGCATCGGCTGGTGGTTTTGGTCTTTGAGCCATTTCGCCAGCTTGCCTGCCAGAGTCGTTTTACCCGCACCTTGAAGACCCGCAAGCATGATCACGGTGGGCGGGTTCTTCGCGAACTGCAGGCGACGGGTCTCGCCGCCGAGGATCGCCACGAGCTCTTCGTTGACGATCTTGATGACCTGCTGTGCAGGGTTCAGTGCCTTCGATACCTCGACGCCCCGGCAGCGTTCTTTGACGCTGTGGATGAATGCCTTGACGACTGGCAGGGCCACATCGGCTTCCAACAGCGCCATACGGATTTGGCGGGCAGTGGCATCGATATCGGAATCGGTGAGCCGCCCTTTGCCGCGTAGCGAGTCGAAAATGCCGGATAGGCGCTCGGACAGGGAGTCAAACACTCGGGTACTTCCTTCGGCAGGCAGAAACGTCAGACTGGCAAGTATCGAGCTTAACTACCCGCTTTCACCGCTCCAACAACGCGTCGGTGGCAACACTGGCGCCATGGTCCCGGTGCGGTCCGTCTTCGTTGCCAGCATAGCGAGATAAGCTTGAGTTTCCCCTTTAGACATATTTATGGCTCACCATGTAACCTTCAGCTTAGAGTGTGAAGGCCGCTAAGCCCGTGCCGTTTAGTTCGTATCACCACAGGAGCCCCATGGAACCCGGAACTCAACTGGGACACCGTTATCAGCTCACTGAACGAGTTGACAGCGGTCGGCTGGGCGACATGTGGCACGCCAACGACACCATCTTCGAACGCACCGTCACCGTCACCGTGCTGCACCGCCACCTCAGCGAGGATCAGCAGTTTCGGGATGCCTTCCGTCAAAACGCTACCGCGGTGGCCAGGCTCGACAATCCCCACATCGTCGAGCTTCTCGACTACAGCGAGGAATGGCGCGACGGCGGACTCGTCACGTTCGTCGTCACCGAAAAACTATCCCCCACGCGACTGTCGGAGGTCCTGACCCACGGACCGTTGAGCCCCGAACGCGCCGTGGCCATCGCCGCGGCTATCGGCAACGCCATCGGCACAGCCCATGACGCACACATCGTGCATGGCCGGATAAGCCCGCACACGGTCGCGTTTCGCGACGACACCCCGGTATTGACCGACTTCGGCGTCGCCGACATCGGCATGGCGGGTAATGAGGACCTGCCGTATTTGTCCCCCGAACAGCTAAGCGGCGACACACCCGGATTCCACAGCGATCTCTACGCCTTGGCAGCGCTGGCGTACGCGTGCGCAACCGGGCGAGCACCATTCACCGGCGCCACGGCCAACGAGATCCTCGACGAACTGGACGCCTCGGGCCCACCTTCTCCGCCCAGCGACTGTCCTTCGCGGATCGCCGGGCTTATCAGTGGCGCCCTCCTGAGGAACCCAGATGATCGCGACATCGAAGCGGATGTAGCGCCACGGCAAGCAGTCGACTATGCGGACGCGGACGTCGGCCCGCAGGAACCGCCATCTCGCGAAGCGGGTGCGCCAGCGGAAGCCGAAGCCACCGCTGAGGAATCCGCTGAGCAGGATGCGAACGACTCTGAGCAGGACGAGGAAGTATCCGAAACCGACGGCACCGCGGTGCTGCCCTCCGCCGATCGGGACGACGACGGCACCGCGGTCCTGCCCGCCGATAAGGAAGCTCAACAGGACGAGAAAGCCTCCGAAACCGACGAGACCGCGGTGCTGCCCTCCGCCGGGCAAGACGACGACGAAACCGCGGTCCTGCCCCAGGCCAACAAAGACGACGAAATGGACGGTACGAAGGCGCTTCCCGTCGCGACTGCGCCCGTGCCGTCCCCGGCAAGCGATGAGCCCGCGGACGACGACGCAGTGGCGTCGAGCGACACCACGCGCAAACGTCGCGGGCTGATAGTGCTGGGCGCCGTCGTCGTTTTGATCGTCGCTCTGCTTTTCGTTCACCCCTGGCAGTACCTCGGCGGCACCGGCGACAATGAGTCCGACACCAGCCCGGCGGCGTCCGGTTCCTCCTCGCCGTCGGCGAGCACGCGCACCAACGACTCACCCACGGACGCGAGCCCGAGCCCTCGGGCCACGACAAAAGCACCACCACCGAACAACCCGACACGGCTGCCGGAACCGACCACGTCCGAGCCGAGCTCGACAGTGCCCGACGTCGTGGACACTCCCCCGTCCGAGGCCGAGGCGATCCTGAGCGCCGCGGAATACAACGTCGCGCGCAGCGAAAGCGGGGCCGGCCGTATCGAATGCGCCGTCCTCATGCAAAGCCCCGAAGCTGGCGAGCGCGCGGAACCGGGCTCGACCGTCACGATCTGGTATTTCCGGGTCCATAATGAGCGCTTCTGCCGAGGAGCCTGACCCTCTTATCCCCAATGAAAGGCACCTTCATGCTGTGGCCGATGATCATCACGTTCGTGGTGGCTCTCATTCCGATCGTCGTCACGCCCGGTACCAGCGCGATCCTCACCACCCAGTACGTCACGCTCGGCGGGCGTCGGCACGGGGCGGCTGTGATGGCGGGAACCACGACCGGACATTTCCTTCACGCGAGCTTCGCCGCGGTCGGGCTATCGACACTGGTGATGGCATCGGCGACCGCGTTCGCGTTGGTCCGTTACGTCGGCGCGGCCTACCTGATCGGTCTCGGTGTGTACTTGCTGGTGACATCGCGTTCCACCGCGATGGATAAGTCGGTCCGAGGGCCGTTGCCGGCTCTGCACAAGATTTACGGCCAAGCCGTGGCCGGTAACGTGTTCAATCCGAAGGCCGCGCTGGTGTACCTTACGCTTCCGGCGCAGGTCGTGCACGGTGGACAATCGATCTTCGTCGCCGCCTTCGTCTTGGCGACCGTCCACAGCATCATGATGACGTCCTGGTTGGCGATGTGGACTCAGATACTAAGCAGCGCAACGAAACGGCTGTCGATACGGCGCATGACCCGAGGCATTTCGCGGGCGGGCGGCCTGTTGCTGATCGCGCTGGGGGTGCGTACGGCGGTCGCTTCGCATTAGGTTTCGTTGGGGCGGTGACGCTGCCCCAACGAAACCAGGCCCCTATTCGTTGAAGCGGTATAGGTCGTATTCCTTCATCAAGGACACGATCTTGTCCGTGTACTTAGGGTCGGTCGCGTAACCGCCCCGATGCACTTCCTTGATGAAACGGTCGGCATCGTCCGAGTGGGCGAATGCCGCCGCGTAACGCGGATTCTCCTTCAGATACTGACCGTGATCCTTATAGGAATCCGACATCGAGTCGTAGACGCGGAAATACGCCTTGGTCCCCCAGCAATCGTCGTCGTCGCATTCATGCGTATCAACCTTCATGCAGTCGACCGCGATAGGACCGGGCTGTTTATCGTGACACTTCATCCCGAAATAGTTCTTGGCCTCGGTGGCCAGCTCACTGCCGCCCCAACCCGACTCCAAGATCGCCTGAGCGACGGTTACTGAGGCCGGAACCCCGTATGCTTCCTGGCTCGGCTGAGCCGCCTCTCCGGATTCAGTTATGAACTTGTCCTGGCTAGCGGCGCTGGCGCTGTGTGGGAATACCAGTATGGACGTAGTCACGACCATACCGACCATCAACCAGCGCGCCATAAACTGCCTCATTGGACACCTCCATGTGGTCGAGGGAAGTATCCATGCAGACGCAGTCGAAATTGCAGATGCAGAATGTCGTGGCGTGTCGCTAACACGCCAAACCTAGACGTACAAGGCGGTGAAAGGCGCGACCGGGATGTTGCGGATGACCCAAAACGCACCCCACGCGATCATGAAATACGTGCCTATCGCGGGCGTCAACGGCAGCTTCGGCAACTGCCATTTCACCCGCGGAAAAATTCGCCGCCAAGACCATCGGGTGTACATGTACACCAGAAACGGCGCGGCGAAAACAGCGATGGCGTGGTGTTGAGCCGCGTCCGGGAGGTTCATTGTGAGGACGTAATAAAACGCGCGCGTTCCACCACAGCCCGGGCATGCGAAGCCGGTGACCATCTTGAAAGCGCACGTGCTCGGGCCGACATTGTCGGTCGGGTTGGTCACCAGCACACCTGCCGCACATGCGGCGAATGCCACGAGGACCGCGGCGGGAAAAACCCACCGCGGCGCGGCAGCGACCTTGTATCCCAGCCGCGTGAACCAGCCGGGCGGACCACCGGCCTGCGGTCGGTATTGCGGATGAGTCTGCGCGTGCATGTGAGTCGGCTGCGGCGCGGCATTGACGACCGGTAGCTCCGCCGTCGCGTCCGGATCCACAGCGGGAGGCGACGGTTCAGTAATACGCGGGAACTCTTGCGTCGGTGAAGAACTACCGTCGTACATAGCCAGCGTATTCCCTTCACATCGCCAGATCGCGCACGCTTTATACCGTACTCCGCCGTCACTAGCGGCCCCTACCGGCTGTTACATCAGCCGCGCGGCGAGACTGTCCGCCAGGTCGCCCCTGGGCTCGACCCGGATGTCGCTCAAGCCTAGCCACAGCGCCATCTCGCGCAGTTCCTCCGCCAACTCGACGTCCACGTCGTCACGGCCGCGCGCATCGGGTTCGCGCCAGGCTGCCGCGACTACCAGACACCCGCTTTTTCGGTCCGCTTTGAGGTCAACCCGGGCCACGAATGCGTCGCCGAGCAGAAACGGCAACACGTAATAGCCGTAGGTACGCTTCGCGCGGGGCACATAGATCTCGATGCGGTAATGGAAATCGAACAGCCGCTGCGTCCTGTCACGGTTCCACACGATCGGGTCGAATGGGCTGACCAATGCACGTGCCTCGACACGCGCGGGTATCTGCGCGTCCTTGTGCAGAAACGCCGGTTTGTCCCAGCCCTCGACCGTGACGGGGATCAGCTCTTCACTTTCGACGAGCTCACCGACAGCGGCATGCGTTTCTTTCATAGTCAGGCGGAAATAGTCGCTCAGTGCGGCGACCGTGGCCACCCCCAGGGAACGCGCCGAGCGCGCAACGAGTTCGCGAATGGCTTCGGGCCGCGTCGGTGTCGGCAACGCCAGCACACGACCCGGTATGACGCGCTCGGTGAGGTCGTAATGCCGTTCGAAACCGGGCCGGGCGGCGACGCTGAGCCTCCCGCACCGAAACAGCCATTCCAAGGCGTTCTTGGCGTCGCTCCAGTTCCAGCCCCAGTCGCTGCGGTCACGAGGCGTCTGGTCCTCCAGTTCCCTGGCCGATACGGGCCCACGGGCCGCGACCTCGTCGTATATCTCCTCCACGAAGCCGCTGTGGCGCGCGATCTGGCGCATGCCGCCCCACGCGTGCTCCTGTGCCGCGCGCATTCGCCACCGCATGAACGGATGCAGTTCGACTGGCAGAAGCGAGGCGGCATGTCCCCAGTATTCGAAGAGTTTCCGGCTGCCGTTGTACGCCGCGGCGTCCAGCAGCTCGTGCGCGTACGGGCCCAATCGTGAATAGATCGGGACGTAGTGCGCGCGCTCCAGGACATACACGGAGTCGATTTGCAGCAGCTGCGTACGCGACAGGACGGAATGCAGGTCGTTTCGGTCCACCGGCGCGGTCGGCCGCGGAACCGAAAAACCTTGGGCCGCCAGGGCAATGCCGCGGGCCTGCCCTACGGAGAGTTTGCTGTCATCGGTCACATGGGGACATTAACGGTGGGATCCGACACGCACGTACGCTCTAAGCCATGGCTTTGGGGTACGTGAGACCAGCGCGCGAGTCCGACGCGCCACAGATCGCTTCGATTCAGCTTTCTACCTGGCGCACCGCCTATACGAAGTTCATACCGGCCGAGGTACTGGACAACCTCGACCATGGTTGGTTCACGCAGCAGTGGCAGGAAGCGTGCACGAATCCGCCGTCCCCAGACCAGCAGGTTTTCGTCGCCATCGAGCAGGATGAAACGGATAAAGAGCGTCTCGAAACGGTCGGTTTCGCCGCGGTCGGGCCCGACACAGACGACGACTCCGGCCAGGGCCTCATCACTGAACTGCTCGTCGAGCCACGCTTCAGTCGACGCGGCCACGGAAGTCGGCTCTTGTCGGCCTCGGTGGCGCACTGGCGCGCTCACGGCATTCTCTTGGCCCACGTGTGGGCGTTCGCACGCGACAGTGCGTCCTTGAATTTCTATCGCTCGGCCGGTTGGGAAACAGACGGCGCGAGCCGCACGCTCGAAATGGACACCGCAATGGTGCCGCAACTGCGGCTTCACGCCGATCTGACGGAAGAGGCGTGAAACGCCCTACTCCAAAAGGTCGTCGATCCCATACGTGAGGCCGGGACGGTTGCGCACCTGCCGCACGGCCAAAAGAACGCCCGGCATGAACGAGGACCGGGCGACCGAGTCGTGTCGGATCGTCAGCGTTTCGCCTGGACCGCCGAGAAGGACGTCCTGATGAGCCATCCGACCGGATGAGCGGATCGAATGCACCTTCACCCCGTCGTAGTCGGCGCCGCGCGCACCGGCAACTTCCGAGGAAGTGGCGTCCGGAGACGGCGCCATCGCGGCATCCTGCCGCGCCTGCGCGATCATTTCGGCGGTGCGGGCCGCGGTGCCGCTGGGGGCGTCGATCTTATTCGGGTGGTGGTACTCGACGACCTCGGCCGATTCGAAGAACTTCGCCGCCTGTTTGGCGAAACGCATCATCAAAACGGCACCGATGCCGAAGTTCGGGGCCACGATCGAGCCGAGATGAGGCTTGGTGGCGAGCCAGTTCTCGACCTGGGCGATGCGTTCCGGGGTGAATCCGCTGGTACCGACGACGGAGTGAATTCCCTGGTCGACACACCAGTGAAGATTGTCCATAACGACGTCGGGACGCGTGAAATCGATGACGACCTCGGCGCCCGCATCGGACACATTGAACAGCCAGTCGCCGGCGTCGACCATGGCGACCAATTCCATGTCTTCGGCGTCGTCGACGGCCTTACATACCTCAGTTCCCATCTTGCCGCGCGCACCCAGCACGCCCACTCGAATGGTTTCGGCGTCCGATACGGCTTCGGCCAGTGCGGTCTCCTCGTCAAGCATGCAGTCAGCTTACGACTTCACGATCGAATCCTGGGGGCGCACTCTTGACGCGGTCGGCCGACGGGTCTCACAACTGGAAATCGGTCGAGTCGAACGGTCCCGACACCGCCAACGACATGGGGCGGTTCAACACGTCGGCGGCGACAGCGGCGACGTCATCGACCGACACGGCGTCGACCCGCTCGAGCGTCTGATCCACAGTGAATTGGTTACCGAACTGCATCTCGCCGAGTCCGAGCCGGTTCATTCTCGAGCCCGTGTCCTCCATGGCCAGCACGAGTGCGCCTTTGGCCATGCCTTTGCCACGGATCAGCTCCTGCTCGGTGATGCCGTTGTGCGCCACCTCAGCCAGCACTGTCTTGATCAGCTCCAGTACCCGATGAATGTGTTGCGGCCTACAACCGGCGTATACCGCGAACATCCCGGTGTCGGCGAATTCGGAGGTATACGAAAACACCGAATACGCCAGACCTTCTTCTTCCCGGATCCGGTAGAACAGCCGCGATGACATTCCGCCGCCGAGAACGTTGCCCAGGACTTCCAGCGCGAAACGGCGCTCATCTCGCCGCGCGAGACTGCGGCAACCCAAAACCAGATGTGCCTGTTCGGAGTCGCGACGTGCCACGACGAGCCGCGGCCCGGCATCGTCGACCGGTTCGGTCTCTGGTCGCAACTGACACGGTTCCGCCTCGCCCTCAAGCAGCGGCCCGAAACTGCTTTGCACCGTCTTCACGATCTGTTCGTGGTCGAGGCTTCCTGCAGCGACAATGCTCATCGCCGGCGCCACATAGTGGCGCCGGTAAAACGCGTGGATCTCGTCCCGCGTGAGGCGTGAGACCGAGTCGGGAGTGCCGGCTATGTCGCGCGACAGCGGGTGCCCCGCGAACACTGCGGATGCGAACAAGTCGTGGACGTCATCGGCGGGCTCGTCACCTTGCATCGCGATCTCTTCGAGGATCACGTCACGTTCTGTCTCCACATCGTCTTCGTACATAAGCGAATCGGTGATGACATCGCCCAAAACGTCCACGGCCAACGGAACGTCCGTGTCGAGTACGCGCGCGAAATAGCAGGTGTATTCCTTCGAGGTGAAGGCATTCGTCTCGCCGCCCACCGCTTCGATCTGCGCCGAGATATCCAGGGCGCTGCGACGCGAGGTGCCTTTGAAAAGCAGATGCTCGAGAAAATGAGAGGCGCCGGACAACGCCGGGGACTCGTCTCGCGAACCGGTCGCGACCCACACCCCCACGGCGGCGCCGCGCATCGCGGGAATCGATTCTGTCACTACACGAAGCCCGCTGGGCAACACGGTACGTCGTACCGTGCCGCCCAGCGGGTCATCCGTCAGCGTTCGTGTCGAAGCGCTAGACATGACGATGCTCTACTCGCGGTGCTGCCTACGGCGACGACGTTGCCTGCCATCTCCGCCGGAACCTTCGTCATCGGATTTCGACTGACGGGGCCCACGGTCGTCGCTCTTGCCGCGGTCGTTCTTGTCCCGGCCACCTTTATCGTGACCACCGGACTGACGCTTCGGCGGCTCCTGCCCCTCCGGGTACACCTTGTCGAGGTAGATCTTTCCGCGACCGTCGACGTCGGCGATCTCGACCTCGATCTTGTCTCCGACGTTGAGGTAGTCCTCGACTTTGTCGATGCGCTTGCCGTCACCGATCTTGGAGATGTGCAGCAGACCGTCACGCCCCGGAACCAGCGAAACGAAGGCGCCGAAGGCGGCGGTCTTCACGACCGTGCCGAGGAAACGGTCGCCCACGCTCGGCAGCGTCGGGTTCGCGATGCCGTTCACCATGTTGACGGCGGCTTCAGCAGCCGGGCCGTTCGTTGCACCGATGTAGATCGTGCCGTCGTCCTCGATCGAGATGTCGGCGCCGGTCTCTTCGGTGATCGAGTTGATCGTCTGGCCCTTCGGCCCGATGACCATGCCGATCTTGTCGACCGGGACCTTGACGGTCGTCACGCGCGGAGCAGAGTCGGCCATCTCACCGGTCGATTCGATCGCCTCGGCCATGACGTCCAGGATCGCGTGCCGAGCGTCGTTGGCCTGTCCCAGAGCCGAGACCAGCACGTCCGACGGGATGCCGTCGAGCTTGGTGTCGAGCTGCAGGGCCGTGACGAAGTCACGGGTTCCGGCCACCTTGAAGTCCATGTCGCCGAACGCGTCCTCGGCGCCCAAGATATCGGTGATCGTGACGTACTCGGTCTTGCCGTCGACCTCGTCCGAGATCAGGCCCATCGCGATGCCGGCAACCGGCGCCTTCAGCGGCACACCGGCAGCCATGAGGCTCATCGTGGAGGCGCACACGGAGCCCATTGAGGTCGAACCGTTCGAGCCCAAGGCTTCCGAGACCTGACGGATCGCGTACGGGAACTCCTCGCGGCCCGGCAGAACCGGGACCAGCGCGCGCTCAGCCAGAGCACCGTGACCGATCTCGCGGCGTTTCGGGGAACCCACGCGGCCCGTCTCGCCGGTCGAGTACGGCGGGAAGTTGTAGTTGTGCATGTAGCGTTTCTTGGTGACCGGCGACAACGTGTCGATCGACTGCTCCATGCGCAGCATGTTCAGCGTCGTGACACCCATGATCTGGGTCTCGCCACGCTCGAACAACGCGGAACCGTGGACACGCGGCAGGATGCCGACCTCGGCCGACAGCTGACGGATGTCGCGGGGTCCGCGGCCGTCGATACGCACGCCTTCGGTCAACACCCGCTGACGCACAAGCTGTTTGGTCAACGAACGCAATGCCGCCGAGATTTCGCCTTCGCGCTCGGCGAAGCTGGTGGCGAGCTTCTCGACGAGCTCGGCCTTGATCCGGTCGAGCTCGGCCTCGCGCTCCTGCTTGTCGGCGATCGTCAACGCGCTGCTCAACGAAGAGGCGGCTTCGCCTTCGACAGCGGTCAGCACATCCTCGCCGTACTCCGGGAAGAGCGGGAACTCCACGGCCGGTTTCGCGGCCGCTGCGATCAGTTCACGTTGCGCACGACACAACTCGGCGATGACCGGCTTGGCCGCTTCGAGCCCGGCTGCGACGACTTCCTCGGTCGGCGAGGTGGCGCCGTCAGCGATCAGGGCAACCGAATTGTCGGTCGCTTCTGCCTCCACCATCATGATGGCGACGTCGCCGCCGTCGATAACCCGGCCGGTCACGACCATGTCGAACGTGGCCTTTTCGAGCTGTTCCAGCGTCGGGAACGCGACCCAGCTGCCGTCGATGTTGGCCATCCGGGTCGAGCCGAGCGGGCCCGCGGCCGGCAGACCGGAGATCGAGGTCGAGGCAGACGCACCGTTCATAGCGACAACGTCGTACGGGTGCGCCTCGTCGAGAGCCAGGACCGTCTCCACGATCTGGACCTCGTTACGCAGGCCCTTCACGAAGCTGGGACGCAGCCCCCGGTCGATCAAACGACACGTCAAAATCGCGTCCTCGCTGGGACGGCCTTCACGACGGAAGAACGAACCGGGGATGCGGCCCGCCGCATACATGCGTTCTTCGACATCGACGGTCAGCGGGAAAAAGTCGAAATGTTCCTTCGGGTGTTTACCCGCGGCCGTAGTGGACAGCACTACGGTGTCCCCCAAGCGCGCGACGACGCTACCGGCCGCCTGGCGCGCCAAACGCCCCGTGGAGAAAGTGACCTGGCGGGTGCCATGGTCCCCGTTATCGATGACCGCCGTGGAATGGTGGTCGCCCAGCCTTGCGGAATGCTGGTCTTGTTCTGTGGACATTATGTGTCTACAGCTCCTTCGTATCAGGGCGCGTCGTTCGTCTTGGAGCTGTCTTGCGGCCGGTCTTCGATTGAAGTGCACGGGACTGTCATGCCCGAACACCACTACCGAGGACCGGAACGCCGACGGCTTCGACGCGCCGCTTGTTTCTTTGCACGGTACCTGGCAGTTACTTCAGGTCACCGTATTACTCGGGGGAGCGACTGTACGTCGCTCCCCCGGCAGTTTAAGTCGCGGTAGTAGCCACCACGATCAGGCGCGCACTACCGATTAGCGACGGATTCCCAGCCGCTTGATGAGCTCACGGTAGCGCGTGATGTCCTCGCTTTGGAGGTACTTGAGCAGTCGACGGCGACGGCCCACGAGGAGCATGAGGCCGCGACGGCTGTGATGGTCTTGCTTGTGGGTCTTGAAGTGCTCAGTCAGGTTCGAGATCCGCTGAGTCAGCAATGCGACCTGCACCTCGGTGGATCCGGTGTCGCCATCTTCGGTCGCGTATTCAGCAATAATTTTTGCCTTGGTGGCATTGTCGAGCGCCATGTTCTCCTACTTCTTGTAAAAATTGACGAAAGCGAACCCGCGGCGTCGGGCAGGTACGCAAGAAGGCTGCGGTGATAACCGGTTCCGCCCCTAGAATTCGCACCCAGCGATGGCCGAGGTTGGAAAACATGGGTTACGCCGGAACGTGGCGATCACTTTGGGATAAGGATCTCAAAGACGAGCCTTTGCACGGCATACCGTGCGTCTAGCACACGTGCATGCGTGTCAACGTTAACAGACCAGATAATTCGTCCAACAGCTTGCGGGTCTCATCGACATCCGCGTGCATCTGGTCGACCAGCGGCTGCAGCGAATCATAGGTGCGTTGTTCACGGATACGTGCCACGAAATCGAGACTGACCTGTTCGCCATAGAGGTCGTCGGAGAAATCGAGGACATACGCCTCGACGCTTTGTGATACCCCGTCGAAGGTCGGGTTCGTGCCCACACTGAGCGCGGCTTTCAAAGCCGTGCCGTCGCTTCGCACCAACCAACCGGCGTAGACGCCATCGGCAGGCACTGTCGCGGTCGGCGTGTGGCGAAGGTTCGCGGTCGGGAAGCCGAGCTGTTTGCCACCCCGGTCTGCACCGTGCACGACCGGCCCCGACAAGCGATACGGGCGCCCAAGGGCCTGACGTGCAGCCGCGACATCTCCCGATTCGATGCGGCCGCGTACGTACGTCGAGCTGAATACGGCGTCGTCGGTGCCCGACAAGGCGACCGCGTCGACCGTGAACCCGGCGCTTTCGCCCAGTTCTTTCAACAGTTCCGTGTCCCCCGACGCCTTGTGTCCGAAGCGGAAGTTCTCGCCGACGACGACGTGCGCGGCGTTGAGCCGCTCCACGAGCAGATCGTTCACGAAATCTTCGGGCGCCAGCTGCGAAAACTCCCGCGTGAACGGAAGTACGCACAGGCCGTCCACGTCGAGGCTCGCGATCAGGTCACCGCGGTAGTCCAGATCGGTCAGGCTGGTCGGGCATTTATCGGGTCGCAGAACCTGGAGCGGGTGCGGGTCGAAGGTGACCACGACGCTGCGCAGCTGCGCCCGTCGCGCCTCCGCCACGGTTTTACCGATGATGTGCTGGTGTCCGCGATGTACCCCATCGAACACGCCGATGGTGACGACGGAACGTCCCCAACGGCGCGGGGTCGCTTCGATTCCACGCCAACGCTGCATACGAATAATCTTTGCTCATGGCACGGCGCTCACGTAATTGGGTTCCGCCCTTGGCGCCATCGTCACCGCGCTTCGTATGGGCGATCCTCACGATTCAGGGCGGCCTTCGCTTCGCGCCACAGTCCCCGCACACGTTCCACCTCTTCGGGAGGCAACGGTATTGGCCGGGTCGGGTGGGTCAGTACGGTCGAACGTTCGGCGACTTTCCACACCGTTAGACGAGCCGTCAACGGAAACTCGCGTGACCGCACGATGTGCATGGCTGCGGAGAAAGCGCGCGGCGAATTGGTATTGAAATAGTGTGTGGACAGTCGGCCCTCGTCCTCGGCAAACGCGATCGCGGCCGCGGCGAAGCCGTTTCGTATATACGGCGGCTGCGCCGGCACCTCCAACAGCGACATGCACGCGGCCATCACCGGTGAGACCTGCCATAGACGGGAACGCACGCGACACACCGCGTGTATCGCCGCGTGCGGCTCCCCTTTCGCCGCGATCGGCGCCAGTACGGACTCAGTCTCGAGATCATCGTCTCGGCCGCGAGCCAGCGCCGCCCGCAACAGGAACTGCACGGGGACAGCCCATGTCCTCGTGTCGCGCGCGACGACATCGGCGACCTCATTGGCCTTGGCGTCCCCGACCGCATGCAACGCCGCCGCATAGGTCACGACGGCGGGCGCCGCCGGAGTGTAGGTGCCGGGCTTGACAAAAAGGCGTTTACGCCAGCTTTTCGCCAGCACAGCGAGGTCCTGCGGGCGCAGCGCATCCCCGCGGTACAACAACTCCAGCAGCACCGCGATCTCGGGCTCGTGGAGGTCACGCCGTGCCAAAGCCGCGCGCAGACCGTCGCGGTGGGCTTCGCGCATGCGATCCCGATGCGCAATCGCGGCCGTTTGCGCGGCCCGATCCTTCACATCGAACCCAGGGCTCGGCGGCTGACCGAGCCATAGGCGCACGTCATCGACGGCGACGGCGAGCTCTGTGGGGGTCGGCCCCAAGACGACCGACTTGCCGACCGGGTCCTTCCCGGCTGTACCCCATTGCGCGATGGCGTGGTCACCGATGAAACCGCGCAGCCACAAAGGAATCCGCTCGTCCCGCAAGGCGATAAGCGCACCGCCGCGTGGCGGCGAGGCGTACAGATTCATAATGGCGGCGACGATGATGCCGATTACCGTGTCCGGCTCGTCCGCATCTTTCACCTCGGTGGCGATGTCGACCGCCGCCGCAAGTGGGTCCTCCCCGTGCGAAGCGACAAGAGCGAGGTACCCGGGCACGTCGGACCCTGCGCTCGCCGCGGCGCGTGCCGCAGCGAGCGCACCCGGGCCGCCCCAGCGGCGCAGGATCCCGTTGTGCGCACGCCCTTGCGAAGCGAGCAGGCCCGCCGCATCGCCTGCGGCCCGGTGACCTATGTCGAGTGCATACGTAACGACGTCGGGGGCGGTGTCCCCGAGGGTGTCGACACCTGCAGGTGTCAGGACCAGATCGAGATCGGCCTCGGTCAACGCCTCGCGCACGCGTAGCGCCTGTACGGCTTGCGGCAGCAGGCTCCACATCGCCGGACTCGAGATCACGTCATGCAGCTGCTCGCGCTCGCCTTGGCGCAACGGCAGGCGTGCGTCGTTGTGGAGTGCCTCCATGCGTATACGCCACTGCGGGATCATGTCGACGTCAACATGTGTGGGTTTGGCGTCGCGGTAGATCCAGAAGGATTCGGTATCGCTGTGTCCGCCACCGATGACGTAACCGCGCGGTTCGAGCTCCCGCAGCGCCGTCGCTGCCGCCTCACGGTCGCCACCGAAATAGACCCGCTGCGGGCGCACGAGCGTGCCGCTGCGGTCGAAGGCGTCGGATTGCGTATGCCAGCCGAGGTACGGGAAGGAGTCCGGTAGGCCGCGCGCCGAGCGATCCCGTCTGGCTTGATCATGCACCTCGTCCTGCATGACAAGGTGCGCACCGGGTTCGATGAACAACGCCGCGGACGCGGAACGCAGAGCCTGCAAGATCACCGTACGGTCGGACATCTTCGGATCTTAGCCAGCCGGGGCTGCATCACCGCCGCGCTCGTATCACCGCGCACTGCGCGGCCAGGGATCACCGTGGCGCTAGGACAACTTCCGGGCGTGCGGAACCCGCCTTTTCGGACACAATAGCCACGACGGTTTCGTCCGGCCCGATGATCGCATACGGGCCATCGAAACCCGCCGCGGAGATTTTGCCGCCGTGCCCCAGTTTTCGGGCGTCCTCAGCAGTCACCGACCGACATGGCAGCAGGCGCCGGACGGTGTCTAGCGTGGAGTGGGTGATCGGAGTTTCCTTTTCGGCCAGGCTCGACAACGTCTGCGCCTCATCTATTCCGAAGCCGGCGACACTGGTGCGGCGCAATGCGGCGAGGTGACCACCGACGGACAGATGCTCTCCGAGGTCGCGTGCGATCGCCCGGATATACGTGCCTGACGAGCATTCGACCGCAATGTCGATATCGATGACACTAGCGCCACGGCGGATATCGACGACGTCGAGCTTGCTGATGGTGACCTGCCGAGGCGGCAACTCGACGTCCTCGCCGGCTGCCACTCGCTTATACGCGCGTTGCCCCTTGATCTTGATCGCGCTGACCGCACTGGGCACTTGCGCGATGTCGCCGACCATTGTGGCCAAAGCGTCGGTGATCTGAGTGTCGGTGACGGATCCGGCATCCGTCGTCGACGTGACCTCGCCTTCGGCGTCGTCGGTCACGGTCGTGCGGCCCAGCTGAATCGTGCCTTCATAGCTTTTATCGCTGCCGGACACGTAAGTCAGCAGGCGGGTGATCCGACCGACCGCCAGCACGAGCACGCCGGTCGCCATAGGGTCGAGTGTGCCACCGTGCCCGACTTTGCGGGTACGGGCGATCCTGCGCATGCGCGCAACCACGTCATGCGAGGTCATGTCTGGTTCTTTGTCGACTATGACGAATCCGGTTGGTGTGTCATCCACGGGTTCAAGCCTGGCAGACGCTTGGAATGACCGGTCACCGTGTCAGGGTTGCGAGCCGTGCCCCCAGCCCACCACGCGTAGTCGCCGCTGGCCCGTGCCCGGTCAGCGGCGACTACGTGTGACGCGTGTGCCTCGATGCCGGGACGAGACATGTACGTGTCACGTGGGTTTGAGGTTACGAGTTATGACAATCCGATACGACCAAAGAGATAAGTCCACATGCGTTCTCGGGGCTGGTTGTCGAAGCCACAATGGCCGCTCCCATTCTTACTACGAGCCTCACGAGAAATCATCGCGTCCTTCCTGTGAGCGGACAGTGCTTCAGGTGGCGAATAGCATCTCTTTGCCGTATCCCGAGCCTATGAGCGCCGATGCGAATTAGAAAGGCTTCTGAGTGGCGTAAGCTCGCCGTTGACGTGATGCGGACAACAATGGCAAGATTCGAACATGTTGACGGCCATCAATCTCAGTGAGGTCCAGCAACAACTCTACGAAGCCCTACTCGATGGTGCGGCGACCGCCACTGAGCTCAGTTCCGCCACCGGAATCCCCAGCGGTCAGGTGCAATACACCCTGGGTTCCTTGGAGAAGCTCAGCCTTGTGGGACGATTGCCTACCGAAACGACCCAAGCGGATCGCTTCGTTGCGGTAGCCCCCGATATCGCGCTCGAGGCACTCCTGGCTGGCCAGGAAGAAGAAATACGACGGACGCGCAGCCACATTCAGATGTTGGCCGCCCGCTTCCACGCCTCAGCCAAGGAACGCGATCCGGTCGATCTCGTCGAGGTAGTGACCGGCCACGAGGCCGTGCTTCGTCGCGGCGAACAGCTACAACGCAGCGCACGCAACGAAATCCGCGCCATCGATCGACCGCCTTATGCGAATAAGTCTCCACAACAGGCACACCCGGAGACCGCGGTCATGCCGATCCAGATCGAAACGATGCAACGTGGCATCGACTACAGGGTCCTGTACGACGCTGATGGGCTCGCCGAATTCCACACCATGGCCAACGACATCGAGGAATGCATCAAACTCGGCGAACAGGCGCGAGTCATGGCGAATACGCCGATCAAGATGGTCATCGCCGACGACCGGCTCGGGATCATCCCACTGCGGGCGGCCCCAGTCGAGTTCACCAGCATCATCGTCGTCCATTCCTCGGGCCTCCTGACTGCCCTATGTGAATTTTTCGAGACCCTGTGGGCGCAGGCACTACCGCTGTCGGATCATTTGAACAGCCCGTCGAGCTCCTCGGATGCGCCCACGCCGGACGAGTCCCGAATGTTGGCACTGCTCATGACCGGCATGCCGGACCAAGCGATCGCGCGACAACTCGACATCAGTTATCGGACCTTCCAGCGCCGGCTCCACAGGCTGATGGCGAGGCTGGGCGCCCGTACACGATTCCATCTTGGAATACATGCGACCCAGCGAGGCTGGATCAGCTCAACTTCGCAGTCGCCTAAGGAGACCTCATGAACGATCCCGCGCTTTTCGTGCTGTGGCGCGGGTTCCAGGATGGCGAAGCACTATCCGATTTGGAACACAAGGCCGATTGCGCTCGGACATGGTTTTATCTGGCGGTGCTGGCTTTCGCCCGGGACTACAACGAATCCGCAGCCCGCTACGCGCGACAGGCGGCGCACGACGACGCGAACAGTCGCGTCTATCCGGCGGCGACGCAGTACCTCGACCGCATCGGCCGCTCCGGACGCCACGAGATCTACACCCGGCCCGAAGCATTCACCGCATTCATCCGAGGCGGCGGCAATGCCTCCCTGTACGCGGCATTGCAGCAGCGGTTGCGCGACCGTTATGAGCGGCTGCGCCCCACACGCCTGCTCGACATCGGGCCCGGGGACGGCGAGGCGCTGCTGCCGGCTCTGGGTGACAGCGTCGGGCACGTCGACATCGTGGAACCGTCGCCCAGCCTGTACCGACACACGCTGACGCAACTGCGGCATCGACGCGTCCCGCACGATGGGGTCAACGCCGGCCTCGAACAGCTACCCGGTAGCCCGCTTGCCTCGAGGAGCTGGGACCTGGCACAGGCAACGTTCAGTCTCCACAACCTCGATCCTCAGGCTCGGCGCGAAGCGTTGGCCTGGCTACGGCCCCGGGTTAACCGAATATTGATCGCCGAATTCGACCTGGACCCGAAAGATTCGTGTCACCCGGAGTGGTTCCTGCGTGTCGTTTGCGCCTACGAGAACGGCTTGGCCGAGTACGACGGCGACGGCGGCCTCGTCGCCCAAGGGTTCTTGATGCCGGTCATGTTCGGATACTTCGACCCGGACGTAACCCACGACGAGCGGCCTATCCTTCAATGGCAACAGGATCTGCACGATGCCGGCTTCACGCGGCAGCTTGAACCGGTACTGCTCCACGACTACTGGTGGGCACCGGGATACCTGCTCGAAGCCGCGTAGCGACTGGAAAGGGGCGCCCAATGCGCGTAGCGCTATGTCAAATCGAAGTCGAGGACGACCCGAGAGCCAACCTAGCCGCCGCGGGGCGTGCCCTTGAGCAATGCCCAGACGCGGACCTCGCGATTTTTCCTGAAGCCATGCTCACCCGTTTCGGCAACGACCTGAACTCGTTGGCGCAACCGGTCGATGGACCCTTCGTGACGGGTCTGCGCGAACGGGCTCGGGAAGCGGGCACGGCAGTCATCGCTGGGATCTTCGAGCCCAGCGACCACGGCAAGGTGTACAACACTGCGGTCGCGATCGACGCCGGTGGCGGGCTCGTCTCGACTTACCGCAAGATCCATCTGTTCGACGCGTTCAGTTTCGCCGAATCCGACGATGTCTCCGCCGGCAACGAGCCGGCCATCGTAGATATCGCCGGCACGCGCATCGGGCTGGTCACGTGTTACGACCTGCGGTTTCCGGAGCTGTTTCGGGCCCTGGTCGATCGCGGCGCGGAAGCTTTCGTGATCATCGCGGCCTGGGCCCAGGGGACGTTCAAGGAGGAACACTGGATGACCTTGGTTCGCGCTCGCGCCATCGAAAACACTATGTGGACTGTCGCCGTCGATAAGGCGGGCGACCAGACCAAGCCGCCCTCCGGCGCGCGCACCGGCATCGGGCGCAGTATCGTCGTCGACCCGATGGGAGCAGTGCGCGTTGACCTGGGCATGTTCCCATCGGTCGAAACCTACGAGATCGATATGGGGCTCACGGATACGGTGCGCAAGATCTTGCCGAGCCTGTCGCACCGTGTCCTTCGCTAGCCGGCGGTTTTCTTCGACTCACGCCATTGCGCCACGGCCTCCTCGACATCGACCGGCCCAACCCGAAGCGGCGGACCATCGGCGATACCGCGGCGTGCCGCATCGATGCGCACGTTCAAGTCGGCGACGATTTCGCGTACCCGTTGTTCCGAGTGTTCCCGCGCCAGCGTCGAGGCCAGCTCCCCATGCTCCTTGTTGAGGCGAATGTTGGTGGGCAGCGCTTCCGTCCCCGCTTGTTCCCGCGTCAGGTATTCCTGCAGCCACCAGTCCTCGTGCAGTGGCTGCCCCTTGCCCGAAAGTGGTTTGCCCGCGCCCGGCAGGTTCTCGAATTCGCCGCGCTCTTGGGCCTGGCGAATTTGGCGTTCAATATGGTCCTCGTAGCGACTCATGTACACGTTCTTACCAGGCGCCGGCATCGTTTCGGTACGCGCTTTGCGCACAATCATCTTCGAGGAGGGTCGGCGAGGATATTTCCTTGCACAGACGTCAATACCTGCATTTCAATGAAGCACATGAATGACGCCTGGACACGAATCCTCGACAACGACTTCGCCGTACCGCAAGGCGTCCGCCCGGTAGACCTGCTCGACGACCTGCTCGACGGGCTCGCCGCCGCGGATCCGGCTGTGCGCGATGGGCTCGTGTACCCGGTCTTCGCCACCTGGGTGGAGCGTGGCCACTTCGATGATTCGGCCGAACTCGTCGGCGAGCGCATCTGCACACAGCTCGCTCACCCACAGATTCAGGCACGCACATTCGCCACACTCATTATCGCGGAGCTCGTCAGCCGGGACACGGCTCGACCCATCGTTTCGGCATCCGTTATGGGGCGCTGGTATGACGCATTCTCGTGCTGGTGGCTGGCGGAGAAGGACTTGCGCGGTTACGACACCTCGCTTGGCTGGCTGCATGCCGTCGCGCACGGCGCAGACACGGTCGGGGCCTTCGGTGTTAGTCGCCATAGCGATGCGGAAAGGCTCCGTGATCTCATCGGGCTCGTCATCACGCGAGTACTGCGCGACGAGCACCTGTGGGATGCATTGGAGGATCAACGTCTCGCACTGGCGTTGACGTCCACGCTGCTGCGGGATGAGCTGGCACACAACGATGTGGAAGCTTGGCTGCTACGCATCAGCCAGGCATTGCGCAGGGACGCTGATGCGGTCCCGGTTCCCGTGTGGCGTCAAAACCTCTTGCGTTTGATGAACGCGGTTTACGTGCACGCTAGTCGGGCGCGGCTGACGGAGGACGGTGCATCGCGCTGGAGCTCCATTGAACCGGCCTTGACGGACACGATCCGTTCGGCATGGCCACCGTTGGCCTGAATTTTCAGGAAATTTAGGACTAACGGCAAGTAATACCGTGATTGGGGAGCCGTCCTGCAGCACGGTTCCACCACTGCTGAGAGACCCATTTTCGAGTCTTCACCATCACGCATCATACTTTCGTACATATCTATATCGCATTTTCGTCTATAGCGCGACGACGTTCGCCCGTGTGAGCCTGACCGTATCGACATGCGTCGATTAATGGTAACGACATCGTCACTCGATGTCACTCACGAAAAGGACAGATGCTGATGCGTCGAACTCGACTCGGAATAGCTCTAGTCGCCGCGGGCACACTGGCGGGCACCACCGCACTGCTCGCCCCCACCGCCTCCGCCGACGAGACCCTGTCGCCGTACGAAGCGCCTGCGGACTACTACAACGACGCCGAAGGAAAAAGCGGCGACGAGCTGAAGGCCGCCCTGAACGACATCATCAGTGGCCATGAGGAACTCAGCTACGACGGCGTCAAGGACGCGATCCCCGACACCGACAGCGACCCGGAGAATGACGGCAACGTCATCCTGCTGTATACAGGCAACTCCGAACCGGACGGTGGCGAATGGAACCGCGAGCACACGTGGGCGAAGAGCCACGGCGACTTCGGCACCTCGAAGGGCCCGGGAACTGACCTCCACCACCTGCGGCCAACGAACCCGACCGTCAACTCCACCCGCAGCAACCTCGACTTCGATGAAGGCGGCGAAGAGGTGGAAGACGCCCCCGGCAACTTCTACGACTCGGACTCGTTCGAACCGCGCGACGAGGTCAAAGGCGACGTTGCCCGCATGATCCTGTACATGGACGTGCGTTACGAAGGCGAAGACGGCGAACTCGACCTCCAAGCCAACGATGAAGTCGAAAACGGCAAGCAGCCGCTCCACGGCAAGCTGTCGGTCCTGAAGCAGTGGAACGAAGAAGACCCGCCGGACGACTTCGAAATGAAGCGCAACGACGTGATCTTCGAGGACTACCAGAAGAACCGCAACCCGTTCATCGACCACCCGGAATGGGTCAATGAAATCTGGGCGTAAAGCCCCGGCCAGATGCTTACCACCGCGAGTTCAACCCGGCATATTTGCGAACGAGCATCAGCTAGGCCTTAAGGCATGTGTCCCGTCGCTTCATCGCGACGGGACACTGTCATATCAACCACAAACGACGGCGCGGTTCATACACTGCGTCCGTGAACGAATTCCACGTAGATGACCGCAGCAACCGCGAGCGTATGGAAGCTGGCGACTGGTACCTGGGCGATGACCCCGAATTGATCGCCGAAGGACGCCGAGCGGCCAGTCTTTCTGCTCAATATCATGCCGCGTTCACTTCCGGCGACGACGCACATGCCATTTTGGATCAACTGATCGGCCAGCTCGGCGCGCACGTCGAGATCCGTCCACCGCTGTACGTCGATTACGGCCGTTACATCAGCATCGGTGCAGGTACGTACATCAATTACAACTTCACTGCGCTCGACGTCGCGGCGATCACGATCGGCCGGGACTGCCAAATCGGCCCCAACGTGCAGCTGCTGCCGCCCACCCACCCCGTCCCGGCAGAACCCCGACAGCAAAAATGGGAGGCCGGACATCCCATCACAATCGGCGACAACGTGTGGCTCGGCGGCGGAGTCATTGTTCTGGCGGGAGTCACCATCGGCGACAACAGCGTGGTCGGAGCCGGAGCCGTTGTCACCAAAGACATCCCGGCCGATGTGGTGGCTGTCGGTAATCCCGCGCGGGTCATCAAACCGCTGCCCAGCGACTAGAACCTGCCGGCGGACAGGCACACACGCATTGCGCCGCCCACAAGGCCTGTCAGCGGTCGACCTCATTGCAGAAAACGAAACGGCCGTCGCCAAGCGGTGAGAGCCGAGGCACCGCAGTACCCTGACGAATCATGCACCCGCTTCGTCGTTCTCCTGCCGGCCACGCAGCACACCGCGATTACCGAAACGGGCGTTACGGTATAATTCGGTCAGCGGTCAGCGGTCAGCG
>DXIM01000108.1 GCA_019112895.1 Candidatus Stackebrandtia faecavium | reverse complement strand
GTCAGTTCCGCCTCTTTGACGCGCTGCGCCAGGCTCGGTGAGATCCGAGTATTGCCGCCGTAATGTTGATTGTCTGGAGTAGACATGGAGAAACCGAACCATTTGGAGTCGACGCTCTCCCGCAGATACCCATCGGCGATGGCCGCTACCTCCCATTCCATCTCGTCAGCCTCCGACTCCCAAGTCAAATCGCAGGCATCACAGCCGCACGACGGATGCCTCAGGTCGAGCAGAGTTCCGGCGTGCACGATCACGGACGGGTAAGCGGTGAAAACGAACGTCATATCGGCCGCGTTCATCGCTTTCGGTGTCACCCTCACGACCCGCACAACATCATCGGGCACGCGCAACAGGTCGCCGGCGAACGCGTCGTCGTGGGAAACCTCGACATCGAACGTCTGGGACAGGTGCGTAATGAGAGCATCCGCGATCGTATGCAGGGGCGAGAAACGCTCCAGGTTCGTCTCCACCGAGTATGTGTCCTCAGGTGGCGCGGAAATGCCCCAACGGTTGCCGTAATCGATGACCTGACCGTCAGCGTCTCGAAACACTCTCGCGTCGATGACGGGGCGCACGTAGGGCGGCATGTCCCCATTCTGCGCTGCAACGCGCCGGCAACGCCAGCCGGTATCGCGTCCCTGATGCCCAGCTCACGCGACAATTCGGGCTCGAGTGTCGGGGCATGTTACTAACATGACGAAAGTGGCAACCATCGAAAGCATCAGGACCGAAGCCGGCGGCACCGCCACCGCCGATTTCTACACGCACGCGCTCGCGCTCGGCGACCACGTGCGCGCCGCCGCCTCCGACGCACCGACCAGCGGATTTCGAGGATTCACCCTGTCTTTGGTCGTGTCGCAGCCGTCCGTCGTGAACGCCTTCATCGACGCGGCCGCCGACACCGGCGGGAAAATTCTCGCTCCGCCGAAGAAGTCGCTGTGGGGCTACGGCGGCACCGTCGAGGCACCCGACGGGACCGTCGTCACGGTCGCGGCGTCGAAGAAGAAAGACAGCGGCCCCGCCGACGAAACGGTCGACTCGATCGTGCTGCAGCTGGGGGTGGACGACGTCGCCGCGAGCAAGGACTTCTACACCGAGCACGGTTTCGCAGTCGCCAAAAGCTACGGCAGCAAATATGTCGAGTTCGCCACCGGCGACATCACGTTGGCCGTGTTGAAACGCAAGATGCTGGCGAAGAACGCCGGTGTTCCTCCTGAAGGCGAAGGTTCGCATCGAGTCACGATCGTGTCCGCGGCCGGTCCATTCACCGACCCGGACGGGTTCGTGTGGGAACCGAACTAGCGCGCACATAAAACCGGGGCACCGTCGTGATGCCCCGGCGATCGTTGGTCATCAGAACGGAATCTGGTCCAACGTGTCCGGACACAAGTGTGTGGCTGCCGCCTTCACCTGGTATTGCGCGGCGGCCGTGTCGACCCCGTACATCGTTTCGATTTCGAACACGATGGAGTCGACCTCATCTACGGCGTCCAATTCCAAATCGAGCATTTCCAAATCCACGCACGTGAAGTCACCGACGACGAGCATCGCGGAGTCGTCCTGGTGCTCCCAGGTGCCCTGCCAGCCACTGTCCTCCGACTGCATTTCGTTCAAATAGGCTTCTTCTTTAGTGATGTCTGCGCCTTCTTGATCGTCCTGCGGCGCTTCTTCTTCCGGTTGCGCTTCCTCGGTCTCGTCGGGCGCCTCTTCCTCCGGTTGTGTATCTTCTTGAGGAGCTTCCTGCTGCTCGTCGTCCTTCGAAAGCGGCTTCTTCTCCTGTTTTTTGTCTTGAGTGCTGCGGTCTTCGTGTTGTGCCGCGTCCCGTTGCGCCGTGCTTTCGGATTTACTGTCGTCGAACGGCGCGGTAACGACAGAAGCGATAACGAATCCCACTATCGCCAAGGTAGATAGGAACATGACGACTCCGGCAGCCGTCGCTCCTACGATGATCAATGCGCGTTTCATAGCTCATCGTTCTCCCCCGTGAATATAGTCCGATGTCTATTTCTCCAGCGTATAGCTATAACGATTAGGAAACAAACTTGTTAGCCGATATGGCACGAACACACCTCGGCCAATAAATGACATATTCAAGCTTAAGTTAGGCTTACCTAAATAAACTCACTCTGGAGAGCGCATGCCCGACCAAACTGTCGCATTTGACCACCTGATCCACTGGGTCGACGACATCGACGCCACCACAACCGCCTACAACGACCTCGGCCTCAAAGCCCGAGCCTCGCTGACAATGCCCGGATTCCGCAACGCCGCCTGGGGCATCGATCACGAGCGATACGTAGAGCTGGCCACCGTCGAAGACTGGGAAGCCGTCACCGGCTCGAAATACGCCCGCGCACTCGAACTGCTCAAACCCTCAATCGACACCCTGTCCGGCCCCGGGCTCCTCACCTTCGCGGTCGACGTGCCGGACGTGCACGCCACGGCCGCCCGACTTCGTGAAGCCGGGCATGACGTCGTCGAGTCGCAGGTGCGGTTCGAAGACAAAAACATCGGTTTCACCGAAGTGTTCCTGCGCGACGCGCCCCCATATTTTCCGTTCTTCATCACCTACGACCCCCCACGGGCCGAACTGGCGCGCATGCGTGCGGCACACCGCGCCGCCGAAGGCGCCGTCCACGATTCGCGCGGTCCCGACCTCGCCGCCATTCTGGTACGCAGCATCGACCCCACGGCCCACGCGCGCCGCCTCGCACAGCTGCTCGGCTGCACCGCTGCCGGAGCCACGGTCCCACTCAACGGCGCCGAGATCCGCTTCGAACTAGGGACATCCACTGCGCTGCACGGGATCGCAGTGCGCGGGCTCGATGCGTCGACGGAGGCAACCCAGATCGCTGGCATGACGGTCCGCTTCGAGTAATCGACCGCTCGGATCGAACAGGATCGCGCATCCGCAGCATCAAGGGCCCACTCGCCACGGGATGGAGCAAGCACTGAGCTGCGGAGCGGCGCCACTTCCGTTGGTACTGAACCTCAGGTACAGTACCAATATGAAAGCATCCGATTCGGTTCCAGAAACCATCAACGCACGCACACTCCTACTGCCCTACGCGCTCACGCTCGCCATCGCGATGACGATCATCCAAATCGTCATCGCCGCAACCGGAGGCCAAGTCACGGTCCTCTCCGGCGCGTTGACCGCGGTCGTCGCATTGGCGATCGTCGGCTGGCTGTGGCGAAACCACCGGTCCCTCACCCGAGTCCGGTTCGGCACCGCGATTGCCCACGCACTCGCATTCGTCGCCGTCACCACCTCATACAACCTCCACGCCGCCATACGCGCCATCGCACTGGCGGACAACGGAATCCAGGCGGCCGCCCACGATCTGCTGGCCACCCCGTGGTTCGGCGCCACGCTAGGAATGAGCGCCCTATGGGGACTCGGCCTCTTCATCCACCTGATCGGCGTTGTCCTCGGTCGCGGCTGGGAGGACTGAACGTGAACACAGACCATCCCAGTGAGATCGAAGAATGGTTGACCGGGCGCGTCGAATCGTGGGTCGAAACGTATAAGAAAGCCATGCTGACCCCGGTACTGCTGCGCCTGGTCGCGATACATCAACCCCTCACGATCGCTGACTTGACACGTCATTTGACGTCCGCCACCGGATGGCAGCTCACCGAACGAGGCCTGTATCGCTCCGTCAAACGCCTACAAGATTCCGGCTTCATCACCGTCGAAGACGTCGACGCGCCCCGCACCGGAGCCAAACGTAAAAAGCTGACACTGTCCGACCTAGGTGAACGGTTCCTGCACGGCATCGACGCCAACCTCATCGAACCGCCGCGCGTCCAACACGCCCACAACGCGAGTCAGGGCGCGAAGGACGCCGACACCGTCGCCGACAGCAGCGGCCACGACTCGTCATCGTCTACGGAGGCCGCCAACTGCAGCCGATAATCGGCCGACGCTTCCAGCAGCGCCCGATGCAACTCCACCGTCAGCTGCCCCGCGTTGTATCGCCCCAAAGTCCCTTTGCGCACCTTGACGGAGAAAATACCTCCAGGTATGCGCCGCACCGTGATGACTTCCTCCGGCGACCGGCCGAGAGCCGTGATCCCAGGCCCCTCCGGGTCCGGGAACGAAGGACGATGTGTACTGTCCTCGGCCTCGCCGGCACCCGGGTCGGTTTCGCCGCTCGACGCCATCAACACCTGCCTGTGCCGTTGCCGCATAGCCACAGTGCACACATGACTGAGCTGCGTAGACAACGTTGATGCGGTATGTCGCTCCAACGCGTCCTTGACGAACTCGATATGCAGTGCACCGCCGCCGGTTATGTAAAGGCGCACAGAATCATCGGGCGATGCGGC
>DXIM01000107.1 GCA_019112895.1 Candidatus Stackebrandtia faecavium | reverse complement strand
GAGGCCAGCGGCGAGACTCTCGATGTCGTCGTGGGCGGCCTCGGGCTCGGGTACACGGCGCGCGCGGTCCTCGACGATCCACGTGTCACGTCGGTGACCGTGGTGGAGGCTTTGGAGCAGGTCATCGATTGGCATCAGCGCCGATTGTTGCCGGTCTCGGACGAACTGGCTCTCGGTTCCCGTACCAGGTTCGTCTCGGCAGATTTCTTCGCTGCGGTGTCCGGATCGGACGGTTTCGACCCGGACGTGCCCGGCCGAAAATTCGACGCGATCCTGCTCGACATCGACCATTCGCCCAGGCATCTCCTCAATGAGGCTCACGCGGATTTCTACACTAGGGACGGTTTGCGGTCGTTGCGCGCGCACTTGCACGCTGGTGGTGTGTTCGCGCTGTGGTCAAACGATCCGCCAGACGCCGACTTCACCTCGATGTTGTGCGAGGTCTTCGCGGATGTCGAGGCGCATGTGGTGGCATTCGCCAACCCGTTGCAGGGCGGCGAATCCACTAACACGGTGTACACGGCTCGGCGTGACGCCGCGTCTGCCTAGCCCGTTTCCGGTGTGCCCGGCTCGGCGTGACGCCGCGCGTTGTGGTCGTTGCGGTGGTCTTGCCTATTGAAACCCTTGGGCTGCAACATGTCTGGCGGTGTCTGCCATTGCGCATTCGTGTCATTGACGATGGTGGTCGTCGGCGCCGTCCGGTAGCGATTCGGCAATATGGAGTGTCGGCTTGGGGTGCTGGTGGCGGGTCGCCACAGTGGTGATTGTGCACGGCGCATCCTCCGAACGGTCAGACCGCAGTAGGCCGGTACCAACGGTCTGATCTGGGCCGCAAAGGGTGTCGCATCCGCTTGGCTCAATTAGGGTTCGGGGTATCACGACGTATTGAAAGCTGAGGATGTTCCATGTCAGACCTTAAGGCCAAGGCCGAGGAAGTTCAGGAAGCGGCAGCCGAGGCTGCGCTTGCGGAAAACGATGGTGGTGTCACGATTCGTGGCGTTAACATCGACCTCAACGGTGATCCTTGGCCAGAGGAACCGATGGACGACTCCGCAATCGCGGGCATCCCGGAAGCCTTCGCTTATATCGCGGATATCGATTACTCGGGATTGCCTGAAAAACAGGCTGCAGTGGAGCGTGGTGCCAGCATGCTCGATGAAGCCCAAGGCCAATTCGGGCGACTGAAGGCGCTGCTTAACGACGAGGATAAATTCAAAGGCTCAACGGTCAATACATTCTATGACTACCTGGACATTATCGCGGATGTGGCCGAGGACCAGGGTCAGCTTGCAATGGAATTGGCGACAGGAGTCCGCACCCAGTACTCCATTCGAAAATCTGCTGAAGAAGATGCCATGCAGATCGCGGAAGCCACTATAGACGCGTGCAATCGGATTAAGGACGAGAACGAAGCTGACGACGTCAAGATGGCCTTCATGGGGTTGTCGATCGCTTTGGCGATCACGACCGCAGCATTCACGGGAGGCATGAGCTTCGCGCTCATGGGCGCAGGTCTGACCGCAGCCCAAGGGGCGTATGAAATCGCCGGCCCAGCCACTGACGCCGAGGGTTTGGGCGGAAGCAAACTCGATACCGTGCTCAACGGCGACCAAGGCATGTACAGCTTGTTGAAAGATCTCGAAGACAAGATGTATGAATCCGTGGACGCGGTGGCCGATGGCCTGTGGAAGGACGTCGCGCAGCTCAACGGTAAAGGCGAGCACGATAAGTTGGACAACCTCAACCCGAACCCCGGCGGACTGGTCGATGGGCCAGGAAACTTCCGCGCAACCGAGGCCGTGCAAGCCGACCTGAAAGAGCTCTACAACCTCGCGACTGGCAATGGCGCTTCATCCGATGCCAAATCCAACGTTCCGCAGCTGGCCAAGGACCTATCGGTTGCGACCAAAGACTTCAACGATGCCAATGGCACAGAGGAACTTGCGATGGGCACCGCTTCGGGCCCGTGGGAACTCGTGCTGGACAAGCTGCAGAAGTTGACAGCGAAGGCGAGCACCGCGCTGTATGACGGAGGCACTGTTTTGGGTAAGGCAGCACAATCCTTTGCCGAACAGGATGGATATAACGCGTCCTGGATCGATAAGTCCACTAAGGAAGTTATCGATCGCGAAGACCCGACCGAGCCCCTCCCCGAGCAGCCCGACTATTACACCATTGAAGAGGGCCCTTATAAGGGCAAGCAAATCCCGCTCGATTAGGCCTTATTTTCGCGCAACTGCCTGCGTGCTTCGCGGGTGGTTGCGCGCATCTGTTCGCGGAACTTCGCGGACAGTTCAGTCAGGATGGTCCCGAGCTCGGCGGCTAGTTGTCCGCGGTGCGATTCGTTGACGGCCTTGATTTTGAGCTTCAGACCTCCGGATGCGGCCCAGGTGCCCGTGACCATTCCGCCTGGGGAACCGGCTTTGACGGTGACGGTTTCTTGAGCTTGCCTGATGTGTGCCGCGTCGGCTTCGGGCATTGGTTTGGGGGCCGGCCTGGTCGCGCGGTATTCGTCCAACAGTTTGTTCTTGGCCCGTTTCAGGCCACGCAAGGCACCGTTGACGCCGTGTACGACCTCTTCGGCCAGAACGTCGGGTTTCAGTGCCTGGAAACCTTCGCGACGAATCTCGACGCTGATGTCGACACCTTCCAAAGTGACGCGGACCCGTTTCTGCGGCGACACCGCGGATACTTTGCCTTGCGTGAGTTTCGTCAGCTTTTCCAAGGTTCGGACAGCGGTGACAGGTTCGTCGGGTTTATCGGAGGCCACGCGGGTTCCTTTCGTCGTCTTCGGGTAATCGTGGGGCGTGGAAGCGGGGGCCACATCAACCGAATGGTCAGGCCGGCGCAAAACGCGGCGTGACCCGGGGTGCGGTCTGCGGCTGAGCAGCCTTGCGCGGCTGTGAATCCATCGGGGAAATGTTACGACGTATCGGATGTGACCATATGCCCGAAATGCATGGTCCGGTGTGGGGTTTTCGTTGACACCGGCGTTCGAAGCGCATGGTCGAAGCCGTGGCAAGTCCAGAACCCGTGGAGCCGTTACCGCGTGCCGTCTGGACTGCCGTGATGCCCCAATTCGTGTGGTCCGACCGTCCGGATGAGGCGATGCTGGTCACAGCGGTCTAACCTGGTCACATTGCCCTGATCGACGACAGAAAGTCACTGAATCGATGAGCGAACGCATCTACGTAGACCGTCCGACGCTGAAGTACTTCATCGAAACAATGCGTAAAACGGCTGACGAGATGTCGGGCGCTCGGGACCATGCGACACCGGCATTCACTGGTAACTACCAGGACCCGGACGGCACGACCCGTTGGCAGGGCGGTGTGAAGGTCACGCTCGGCGTGGTTAACCACGACCATCCTGGTCGGGATGCGGGAACGGTATTGGCGAACCGCATCACCAATACCGTGAATTACCTGATCAGTATCGAGGAGGGGAGCCGGGCGATGGCGATCGCCGGCGCTGCGGTTCTGGAAGCATTGGATAAACAGGACATGATCGCTGCGGACGAGCTCGCCTCGATTGTCGACCCGAGTGAATTTCCACTGCAAACAGCGGGGATCGGCTACGAGGGCCCGAAGGGGGCGTAAGGCGTGAACACCGGAAACCCATATCAGGAACTTGATCTCGACCAGATCATCGAGATCACCGCTTCCGACGCAGCCCACGCGCCCGACCTTCGGGAACAGGGAAAAGGGCTCAAGCTGTTGGCGGACAAGTTGGACGAGAGCGTCAACAATTTGGCTGTTGCTCGTTCCGGCGTCAAGGACGGCTTCGATGGCGATGCCGCACAGAAAATGGTCTTCCGGGCGACCCGGTTGGTGGTGCGCGGCAGTGAAGGACACGTGGCGATACGCGACCAGCACCAGATTTTCTTCGAATTGTCGGTCCAGGCCGAAGTAACGCACCAGCGGATGCTGGAGTTGCGTGAGGAACGCGATAACAAGCTGTCCAACGCCGCGCCGGAAGAACACGAGGCGATCCACAAGAAGTACACGGTCGAGGCTCGCGATTACATGCGCGAGACGACGTCCGGGTATATCGAATCGCTGCGCAGTTCCGAGCGGATGAAGTGGTACGCGGGGCCGCGGGTGCCTCGGGACGGGGAAGACGGTGGCCCAAACGGTTTCGAGGACCACACGACGACCGGGCCCTCTCTCGGACAGAACGGGCCGATACTGCAAAGCGGGACCGGCATTATCAGTGCCGAGGTGCAGGTCGGCCCGTCACAAAGCGGCACGGGAGGAAGCACCGGCGTACACAACGGAACCGGTGTGGGCTTGTTCGGGACGGGGACGGCCGGGTCTAGCAGGAAGCGTAAGAAATCCGCTAAGGGCGATAGACGCCAGCAGCACGCTGGCGCAACAGGGTCGAGTGAGGACAGCCCCTTCACGCCGCGCCGGGACGTGGTACCGCCGGTGATCGGTGCCCGCAATTCCGGTGAATCGGCCGGGGGCGGTCGTGCGCGCCGGACCGATGGCCTGGTGTCGCCCGTGCTCGGTGGCCGTGGACCCATGATGGGGATGGGGATGCACGGCATGACTGGTGCATCCCAGCCGGGAGGCGGCCAGGCACCTCGCACGCCTACACCTCAGTCGCCGAAGGTGCGGCCGCCGGAACCGAAATCGATCGGCAATTCCGGTGCAGGGACTAGAGCCCCGGCACGTCCGCAGCCGGTGCGGGGCAAAGCGTTCCCGGACGGGGCGGTGCGCAGGCTGATAATGCCTGAACGGACCGATTTCACTCGACAACCCAAGCTGCGGCACGGGGACGAGGACAATCTGAATCGCGCCGTCGTCCGCAATTCTCGGGCTTTGACTCCCGAACCCGAGCGACAACCGCGGCCTGTCGAGCGTTCGACACATCCGCAGTGGAAGCCGGAGAAGCCGGTCGTGGAACCGGTGATTCGTAGGACTGATGCCGAGGACTACGACCATGATCCGGGGCCGTTCTTGGCGCATTACAACATCGGGCGTAACTCGTAACAGACCGACCAGCACGTCGTCACTTTTGAGGTATAGATGGGGACACTTGCCGAACGTCTCAACACGATGGCCATTCGGGCCGCATCGCCCGATGATTCTGTGCGCCTTTACATAACCGGCGGCGGTGCACTGCATATCGAGTTCGTCAAGGACGCGTTGGAGCGGCACACCGCATCAACGTTGTCTACGCAGCTCAGTCATGTGTGCACTGTGGCTATGCGGCAGCGGCACAGACAAATGTTGATGGCGTCGAGCGGCGACATTGACGCGGGAGCCGGCGAAGTCGAGGACAGTACACATCGTCCTTCGTTCCCGGACCCGGAGGGGCCCGGGATCACGGCTCTCGGCCGGTCGCCGGAGGAAGTCATCACGGTGCGACGCATACCCGGAGGTATTTTCT
>DXIM01000106.1 GCA_019112895.1 Candidatus Stackebrandtia faecavium | reverse complement strand
CGTCTGTCGCGCACGACCGCGGGAATCGTCGCCTTGGTCGCGTTGATCATCACGGGCGTCAACTGGGTGCAGGCCGTTCGGTCGTCGATCCGGGCCGTGTGGCTGCTCGAGCAGCAGCCGGGCAATCCGATTCTGCGGTGGCTCGTCGACCTCGCGGTCCTCATCGTGCTCGGGATTGTGTTGTTGCTGACGTTGGGGCTGACCGCTATCGGGCACATCGCGGCGGAATGGATCGAGACGGGCCTGCCGTGGCTGAATTCGGTTATCTCCTGGACTGGGACCGTGTTCGGGATTCTCCTCAACGCGTTGCTGGCCGCCGCGCTGCTGTCGGGTTTGCCGCGGTTGGCGTTGCCGCTTCGCCGAGTGTTGCCGCCTGCGTTGTATGTCGCGATAGGCCTGGAGCTGCTGAAGACGGCCGGGACCTGGTATATCAGCAGCGTCGCCGATAAGCCCGCGTATCAGGCGGTCGGGTCGGCGGTCGGTCTGCTGCTGTTCTTGTTCATCTTCAACCAGATGTTGCTGTTCGCTTCGGCGTGGACCGCAACGAGCGTGCGCGGGCGGGCGGTCGACATGGCCGAACGTAAACGGATCCACACCGACCGGATCCACAAGGTCGTCAGCTGACGGTATGCGTGCACGCGATACGTTCGCGACAAAAGGTCACCGAAATCTGGAGCAGCCCTAATGAAACTGTCCATTGTTGATCTAGGTAATGTCGCGCCGGGAACGACCGAAAAGGAAGCGCTCGCCGACAGCCTCGAGACCGCGCGTAACGCCGACGCCCGCGGCTTCCACCGGATCTGGTTCGCCGAACATCACCTCAACGCCGGCGGCGCCTCACACCACCCCGAGTTGCTGGTGGCGGCCGCGGCCATGCGCACGGACCGGATCCGGCTCGGATCGGGTGGCGTACTGCTCAACCATTACAGCCCGTTCAAGGTGGCCGAAATGTTCAAACAGCTCGAGGCGTTGGCGCCCGGGCGGGTTGACCTCGGCATCGGGCGGGCGACCGCCGGCCCGATCATCGATTTGGCGTTGCAGCGCGACCGGCAACACCGCATCCAGGCCGATCATGCCCAGCAGGTTCTGGAGACCCTCGCGTGGTTGTACGAGGACTTCCCGCAGGAACATCCGTTCGCGGGGCACAGGCTGTTGCGGTCCGTTCCGGAAGTGCCGCAGACGTGGCTGTTGGGGTCCAGTCCGAACGGTTCGCAACTGGCCGCGGCAGTCGGCATCGGCTACACGTTCGCAGCCTTCATCAACCCGGCCGGGGCCGCGGGGGCATTGCGTGCCTACCGCGAGAACTTCCAGCCGCGCGGCCATGGCCTGGAGACGCCGCGCGCGATCCTCGCCGTCAACGTCACCGTCGCGGACACCGACGATGAAGCACAACACCTCGTCAACTCCGCGAAGGGTTTCTATGCGCGGCTTGGCAAGGCGGGGCGCGGGGCCGGCGCGGTGACCGTGCCGCACCCGGACGAGGCGGCAAAGGAGATGACGGTGACAGAAAACGACGAACCCACGAGCATCGTCAACGGCCGATGGCCCCGATTCGTCGCGGGCGGCCCGGGAACCGTTCGCGTTACCTTGGAACAGATGTTGGCCGACAGTCACGCGGACGAACTCATGGTTCAAGACCTCATCGCGGAGCCGGACGCCCGCCGCCACAACCACGCGTTGCTGGCCGAAGCGTTCGGGCTTTAACGCGTGATCTTGTCGACCGTGGTCAGCCGCGGTCGATCCGGTCCAGTTCGGTGAAGAACGCGGTGAGCGCCGCGTCGCGGATGGCTTCGATGTCGGAGGCGTCGGCGTCGATCGACTCGAGTTCTTCACCGTCGGGGAGGTCGGAGCGCTCCTTCGCGTAGACCCCTATCCAAATGGATACGGCTGTGCCGCGATGCCCAAACCGTGCATCGATGAGATATCCGGAGCTATCGGGGAGTTGATCATTATTGCAGTACTTGTGTCCGGCGATTTCTTGCTCTGTGCCGTCGGAGCCGAAACCTGCCGCGAAGATGAAGTTGCACGCGTCAAGCGGGCCACCTTCTTGGGCGGTGCGTTGTTTGACCGTGTCGACCTTACCCGGAGGGATTGTCGCGAACCCCACCTTGAATATTATCTCCGCGTTGGCACTGTCCCATGGCAGGTAATTTTCGTCTGCACAAAAGACCTGTTCTTTTCCGCTGCTATTGCTGGGGTAGTCCAGTGGAGCATCGTCGCTTTCGATGTTCATTTCGTCGATCGTTGCGGCGTAGGTGGCTTCGCACAGTTTCGTTTTCTCGAAGCCTTGGAATGGTTCGCCGTGGAGCCGTTCGTCATCAATGGCTTCCGGCTTGACTGTTGGTGCATGCTCGTTTTGGGTTGTGGGGGTGCAGGCGGCGGCCGAAAATGACAAAGCGCCGATCAGCAAACCAGACAGTAGGCGTTTCATTATTTTGCTTCCCAGCTTTCGTCGAATTCCCATCCGTCTTGGCTCAACGAGGAATGTTCCCCTGGCTCATATGCCATATATTCCAAGCTTTTCCCGGAAACGGAATCTTCCCCGAGACTGAATTGCGAATCACCGATCGTCAGAATGTTGACAGAACTGGTCTGTAGACCAAGAAGTGCGGCTATGCGCGCTTTACTCGTTGTATTGAAGGTTTCAATGAGACCCAGCACGCCCATGAGTATCGCGCCAACGCCCGCTCCGGGTGCCCCTCCTACCATCGCACCGAGACTTGCACCGGTGCCGGCTCCTGATAGCGCCGCATAGAGAGCGGCCCCATCGACCTCTTGGCACAGCGCCTTGACGTATTGGACCCTAACCATACTCAGATGGTTATTTATGGCGTTTGTACATTCAGACTGAAATGCTTCCATGTCGTCGCGTAGCTGTTTCATGACAGCCACTTGATCCTCTAGCATTTTTTTTATGCCATCGTCGTCTATATGGCTTCTCAGTCCGTTCCAGCGTTCGACAAACGTCCTTGCTCCGAGACCATCCCAACCTTCGTCGATGTTGTCGATGTAGGACTGGTTGATCGTATTCTTATATTCGACCAATGCTTTTTCTAGATCCGAAATTGCTTTGTCGAGTTCTTCGGGGTTCAGGCGTATCGCCCAGTTGATGATTTCGCCGGGTTTTATGGCACCAGGCGCTATTGTTTCGACCAAATGATCCGCAGTGCCGATATTGAGCTTATTAGAGTTTGCCGCATTTCTGAGGGCCTGGCTCATTTTTATCTCTTTCTAGGGCTTACGCATTTGAAGTTGGGTCCGGACTATTCGAACGAGAGCATATCGATGTCTGAAGGATTGCCATTGGTGCGTACTTCATAAAGTAGTGCGTAGTCGTCCAGGTCGAGTGCGTTGGCGATATCGACATCGACGTAGTCTTTGGCTGCATCGCAGAGAATGGGGACGAGGAATGCAATTTCGTTCCGCACATCGTCGACCTCGCTCAGTCGATTGGTTACAGCCGACTTCCAGCCATCGATGAGTGGTTGTGCCCACGGTGCATCATGCGGATCATACTCTCCGGGCTGAACAATTTTATATTGATCTGGACCTCGCGCGGCGTAGTATTTAAACCAGCTGTCTGATCCGGTATCGGTTGCCTCCGTTATCCCTTTGACAATCGCTCCAGCCCCACTAATAGATGCCCATCCATAATCATCGATGAATCCGGCCACGTCGATGGTAGTCGACCCCAAGTTGTTGGCGACTCCTGGGCCCGGGTCGCTCGCAGGGTCCAGAGTGTTTCCAGTTTCTTTTTCGTACTCGGCTGGCGTCATGAGATGGAACTTGAAGGAGATATCCGACGTTTTCGAGGTGGCTGATCCGAACGCGGCGTCCGGCGGCTGGAAATCCTCGGCGTTGCTGCTTGCCCAAGGTTCTAGAGCGCCCCACTGCTCGTCGGCGAAGTTAGCGAAATGTATAAGCGCATCTTTTTGGACCTTAGTTGGCTCACTCATTTTGAAGGATCCTGCCGCTCGTTGCCGTATGGATTCATTACTGCCTGTTGCAGGCCATACTGAACACTCATTCGGGCTTTGTTGTAGGCGCCGACGATCGATTCTGAGAGTTGTTCCTCATCAATTTCGTCGTATACATCTGGATGGATTCCGAGAGCTCGGATTTGAAAATC
>DXIM01000105.1 GCA_019112895.1 Candidatus Stackebrandtia faecavium | reverse complement strand
GAGCCGTCTCCGCCGCGCGATCGTGAGATGGGTTTTCCTCCGCGGGAGCCAATGCGGCCCGATGCTGACTCGACCATGATGATGCCGCAACCGTCGCCGCCGCGCGGCCGCGAACCGAGCATGCATGATGAGCCGTCAACGCCGCCGCCGCCGTCCTCGCCGCAGCCCCCACCACCCGCGGGCCCGGGCCGGTCGCAGGTTGAAGACGACGGTGAGAGCTTCGCGCACCTTCGCCCCGACGATTCCGAGGGGTTTGCGCACCTGCGTGGTGACGATGACTATGACGATCCGTTTGCGGGATACAGCCCCAAGACCGGCGCCATTGCCTTCAACCCAGATGGTGGAGACGATTTCGCATCGCGTGGCCGTCCGGCGCACATGGACGAGCCCCCGACTGAACGTTTCGGGCCGCCGCCCGCCGACCGTGGCTTTGGGCCGCCGCCCGACGGGCAAATGCGCGGCCCGCACCCGGACGACGAGTTCGCGCCGTCGGGGCGTCCCGGCGGAATGATGCCGCCACCCCCGCCTCCTCCGCCTGTCAGTGATCAGTGGGGCGGTGGGCCCGAGGTCGGCCATCCCGGTGGCTACGGTGGCGGTTTTGAAGACGAGATGACTCGGCCGGTGCGGCGTCAGGTTTCCGAACCGGACGCGGAATCGGAATTGGCTCCTCGTTTGCGTCGCGGCGGAAACGATGAACGCTTCACACCGCCGCCGATGAATCGACGTATGGAACAGTCTCCGCCGAACGAGTCGCAGATGATGGACTCTCACGTGTCGCCGTCGACACCCCCAGGCGGCTTGCGTAACGATGCGGACGCGCCGACCATGGCTCACCCAGTGGTGTCGCAGCCGCCAGCCTCGCCGCCCGGGCGACCGCCGTCGCCATACGACGACCCGCAGGGCTACCGCGACTTCGGTAGGCCGCCGGCCGGGCCGCCCCAAGGCGATGCGCCGGTGGATTACGGACGCCGCAACCCGTACGAGGGCCGCGGCATGTTCGATGAACCTGGACAGCATGGCCGCGAAGAGATGACGACCGAGATGCGTCCCGGCGACTCGCCGTTCGGCCCGCAGGACCTGCAGCGTGTCGAACAGCTGCGCGGCTCGTTCCAACCGCGTCGTTTCGGCAGTGGATACGACCCCAGCCAGGTGAACCGCATGTTCGACGCGATGTCGGCGAACATGACGTCCGGTTCGCCGGTGCCGGTGAGCGACAAGGAGCTCGACACGAGCCAGTTCAGCTTGGTGCAGCAGGGCTACTTCGAAGCCGAAGTCGATGCGGCGCTGCGGGAAGTGCGCGACATCTTCGCTAAACGTGGCATGGTCCGATAGCGCCTATCAGCACGAAAAAGTCGCGCCCCTCGTTGAGAGGAGGCGCGACTTTTTCGTGAACGTTCAGTCCCTCAAGCCATTGCGGACCATGAGCCAATCGGCCACGAGCGCCGCCAAGATGACAGCGGCACTGCCCAGCAACCACAGGTCCTCGACTCGGCCTTCGTGGTTGCCGAAGAGATACGCCAACATGGTGACGATGGCCGCAATGGCGACCGTATAGGCGAGCTTGCGGTTCGTTGGCTTACGTTGGTCCGGTGAGGTCACCGGTTCGTCATGGCCGGCCACTGGTTCCTACCTTCCGAGCAATGGACGATGGGCTCGTCGATAGTCTCCCATGTCGCCGCGGTAGTTTCATTTCGACCTGAGGCTGTTGGGCATTTCGACGCCGCGGGTAAGGTTCTACAAAAATCGCGACGAGACGAAGAGGCGGTCAACCGTGCGGATCACCGGTACCGGGCACGCGAGCATGCTGATCGAAACCGCCGCGGGCACGATCTTGTGTGACCCGTGGGTCAACCCAGCTTATTTTGCGTCATGGTTTCCGTTCCCCGACAACTCCCAGCTCGACTGGGACGCTTTGGGCAACTGCGACTACCTGTATGTGTCGCACTTGCATCGGGACCATTTCGACGAGAAGAACTTGCGCGAACGCATCAGCAAGGACACCACGGTCTTGCTGCCGGAGTATCCAACGACTGAACTCGAGGACGAGCTGCGCGCTGTCGGGTTCACGAAGTTCATCAAAACCACTTCGGGCGAAGTTACGGAGCTCGACAACGGCGTCAAGGTCATGATTCAGGCATTGACGTCGCCGACGGACGGCCCTATCGGCGATTCATCACTGTGGGTGGAAGACGCCGACGGAATTCGCCTGCTGAACCAAAACGATGCACGACCCACCGATCTTGCGGCCTTCAAGAAGCTGGGGCACATCCATGCGCACTTGCTGCAGTTTTCGGGCGCGATCTGGTATCCGATGGTGTACGAGCTCCCGGACGCGGCCAAGACGGCATTCGGAAAGCAGAAGCGGGAACGTCAGTTCGACCGCTCCTTGCGCTACATCGATGACGGTGCAGCCTCCCATGTGTTCCCGATCGCGGGCCCGCCGTGCTTCCTGGATGACGACCTGTGGCAGTTCAACGACATCCACGGCGACCCGGGCAACATCTTCCCCGACCAGCAGGTGTATGCCGACTATCTGTCCGACAACGGGCACGACAACAACGTGATCCTGCTTCCGGGCACGGTCGCCGACGTCACGGCCGAAGGCTGCCAGGTTCGCCAGCCGGTCGACGACGTGCGCGGATTCTTCGACAACAAGGAGCAACACCTGCGCGACTACCGGGAACGTCAGCAGCCGGTGTTGGAGGCGGCGAAACGTTCCTGGGAGCACCCCGAGATCGACGTGTTCAGTGAGGTCAAGCGGCGTTTTGAGCCGCTGATGGCGGAGGCCGAGTTCATTTCAGCGGGCATCAACGGTCCGGTGAGGTTCGACCTGACTTCCGCCAAGAGCGGCGAGGTCGTCGAGAGCGTTCTGTTCGACTTCGTGTCACGCGAGGTACGTCGCTACGACGGCGAAAAGTGCCGCTATCGCTTTTCGACGCAACGCAGGCTTGTAGAGCATTTGATCTTCACAGATGAGGTCGACTGGGTGAACTCGCTGTTCCTGTCGTGCCGTTTCTCGGCGGCGCGCATCGGACAGTACAACGAGTTCGTCTACACGTTCTTCAAATGCCTGTCGGAGGAGCGGATTAACTACGCTGAGGGCTGGTATGCCGAACAGCGTCCGGACGAAGAGAACATCAACCTGCAGGGCTGGGTTGTGCAGCGCCGGTGCCCACACCTCAAGGCGGACCTGTCTCGGTTCGGCAAAATCGAAGACGGCGTCTTGACGTGTCAGATGCACGGGTGGAAATGGAACCTGAACACCGGTAAATGCCTGACCAGTGTTGGCCATGGCATTCGTGCCGAGAAGGATCCCGACGCTTAGGGTTGTGGCCGGTCGACTTCGACCCCTAGCTGGCCGGCCATGACTGCCATTTCAGCTTCGAGTAGTGCTTCGCCTTGATCGACGAGCGGCAGCTGCCCGAAGACTTCCATCGCCACGAGCCCGTATAGGCGTATCCAAAACGAGTGCAGGACGTAGCCGACCTCGAGGGGTACGTGCGCGCCGATCGCCAGCGAGCTGCGCTCAATTTCGGCCTTGAGCCCGGGCGTCAATGGGGGGATCGTGGGCGGGGTGAGCGCAAATCCTCGTTCCGCTTCCGACTGGTGATAGGCCCCGTTGAAGATTTCGCCGAAGACGCGCGAGAACGCCAGCATGGACCGGTACGGCTCGGATTCCGGGTCGAGATCGCTGCTGGTCGTGCCGGGACCGGCAAGTACCGCGCCCGGGGCGATGCTGGCGAACATCAGTGTGAATTCGAGTCGATGCGTCACCGCCCAGCGTCGAAACGCGCGCGCTGCGGTGCGAAGTTTTTCGGTCAGATCGTTGTCCGCAAGCGCGTCGCATTCGTGCTGCATGTATTCCGCGAGTTCGCGGTAGAAGTCTGCGCATAGTTCGGCCAGGAGCGCTTCGAGGCTGGGGAAGTACCGATAGAGGCCTGCGGCTGAGATGCCCATGGTGCGAGCGATCGCGCGTAGCGAGATGCCTGACGGTCCGGTCTGGGTGAGCAAGGCGCGCGCGGTGTCTTTGATTTCGGCTGTCGTTGCGGCGCGTTGACGCTCGCGTCGTCCCGAAGGGCTTGGTGTGGCTGATTCCACTCGATTCCCTGTCTGTTTTGTCGGTTTCCGCGTTGCGATGGTTAACGGTGTTCGCGATAGTTAACGGTGTTCACTCGTCGAGCGTACAACGCGAAGGGACTGATTATGTTCGCATGGTGGGCTCGGATGATCATCCGAGCACGGTGGGCGGTGCTGGTCATTGCGGCCATGATCGTGGTCATCGGCGCGACTTGGGGCGTCGGTGTCTTCGACGCATTGACCGACGGCGGTTTCCAGAACGAAGACAGCCCGAGCAGCCAAACCAGCGAAAGAATCGACGAGAAATTCGGGCGCCAAACCACCGACATCGTCGTGCTATACGAATCCGACCAGTACGTGGTCACGGATCCGCAGTTCGCTGACGAGGTGTCCCATAAGGCCGCCGAGATCGAGAAATGGGACGAAGTCGATACCGTCGCGTCCTATTACTCGACGAAATCCGAGACCTTCGTCGCCGACGATGAGCACTCGACGTTCGTCGCGGTCACGCTCACCGGAGACGACGACGCCGAACGCGCCGACCAATACGCCTCCGTGAAGGACGACCTGGCCATTGATGGCTTTCAGACGCAGCTGGGTGGGGAAGCTGCGATCTTCGACGACGTCAATACCCAAACTCAGCAAGACATCATCACCGCCGAAATGTATTCGCTGCCGATTCTGCTCGGGCTGATGGTCATCATCTTCGGTTCGCTGGTCGCGGCCACGACGCCGCTTCTCGTCGGTCTGTTGGCGATCATGGGCGGCTTCATCGTCACGCGGGTGTTGACGACCGTGACCGATATATCCGTGTTCGCCATCAACGTCATCACCATCATCGGTCTCGGCCTCGCGATCGATTACGCGTTGTTCGTCGTGAACCGCTTCCGCGAGGAGCTCGACAATGGCCACCACCCGCACACCGCCGTGGAACGGACGATGTCGACGGCCGGGCGAACCGTGATGGTCTCCGGCCTGACCATCATCCTCTCGTTGGCGGGGCTCTTGATGTTTCCGCTGCCGTTCCTGCACGGAATTGCCTATGGCGGCATGTCCGCTGTCGCGGTCGCGATCCTCGGATCGTTGACGGTCCTGCCGGCCCTGGCGGCAATACTTGGCCCGAAACTCGACGCGGTGCGGATGCCGTGGAGGCGGAAAACACGGTCGTCAAGCAAACGTCACGGCGCTTGGTCGGCCATCGGCCGAAGTGTCATGCGTCGGCCCATTCTCTACATGCTGGGTGTCATCGCGCTCCTGGCGCTGGCCGCAAGCCCGTTCCTGCACGCCAACTTCGGCACCGTTGACGAAAAAGTGCTGCCCGAAGGCACGGACAGCCGGGTCGTCTCGGAACGAATTGAGGCCGAGTTCCCGGGCGGAGACCTCGGTACCCTCGACGTCCTCGTCGAAAACGCGGACGAAGAACAGATCGCTGAGGTCAGCGGCGACATCACGGACCTGGACCACGTCGATTCCGTGTCGCCGGTCGCAACCGAAGGCGAAGACACGGTGCTGCAGGTCAGTTTCGACGCCGACGATCAAAGTCCGCAGGCGCGGGAGCTCGTCGCTCAAATCCGTGACCTGTCTGCGCCATCCGGCGTCGGTATCGGCGTGACCGGTATGCCGGCGGACCTCGAAGACATGTTCGATGACCTAGCCGAATATCTACCGTGGCTGGCTTTGTACGTGGCGGGGGTGACGCTGGTGCTGCTGTTCTTCGCATTCGGGTCGATCCTGTTGCCGTTGAAGGCGATCGCCATGAACGTGGTCTCGATCGGGGCTTCCTTCGGCGCGGTCGTGTGGATCTTCCAAGACGGTCATTTCGCGGACTTTTTGAACTTCACGCCGACGAGCCTCGAACCGACGATTCTCATATTGATGCTGGTAATTCTGTTCGGGCTGTCCACCGACTACGAGGTCTTCCTGCTGTCTCGAGTGCGCGAAGAATGGGACAGAACCGGCGACAACACCGCTGCCGTGCTCGCAGGACTGCAGCGCACCGGCGGCATCATCACGTCGGCGGCCCTGCTATTGATAGTGGTTGTCGGCGCGTTCGCGGCCGGTGGCATCGTCGTCATCAAGATGGTCGGTATCGGTATGGCCGTGGCCATATTCGTCGACGCAAGCCTGGTGCGAATGCTGCTGGTGCCCGCGACGATGCGCATCCTTGGAAACGCGAACTGGTGGGCGCCGAAACCGTTGCGGCGTTTCTACGCCAGCTATGGCTTGAAAGAAGAGATCAGCGAAGAAACGGAGCCGCAGTCTCAGCTGGAGGGTCACCGAAGCTGACGTCGGCCGTATGCGGCGTGATCCGGGGGATGAATCGTGCGCGATAATAAACCGGTGAGTTCTCGCGACATCGTGATTCTTGGTGCCACCGGTTCGATCGGCGTGCAGGCGATCGACGTAGTGCGGCGCAACGCCGACCAGATGCGCATTGTGGGTATCGGGGCCGGCGGCAATAATCCCAAACAATTGGTCCGTCAGGCGCTCGACCTCAACGTGGATGTCGTTGCGGTTGCGAAATCCAGCGCGGCATCGAAGCTTCAATTGGAGTTCTACGCACAGGCCGATAAACGCGGCTATGCGCGCGGCAAGTTCCGGCTACCGAAGATCCTGGCCGGGCCGCAGGCCATGGAGGAACTCGCGCAGTGGCCCAGCGACCTCGTCCTCAACGGTATGACCGGCTCCATCGGCCTCGGCCCAACGCTGTCGGCGTTGCGCGCGGGAAAGACGTTGGCGCTGGCGAATAAGGAGTCCCTTGTCGCAGGTGGTCCGCTCGTGCGCACCGCCGCGAAACCGGGGCAGGTGGTGCCGGTCGACAGCGAACACTCGGCTTTGGCGCAGTGTCTGAGGGCGGGCGACGCGGACCAGGTCTCGCGCCTCATCTTGACCGCCAGCGGCGGCCCGTTCCGTGGACGAACAAGGTCGGAATTGTCGCAGGTCAGCCTCGATGAGGCGTTGGCACACCCGACCTGGAGCATGGGCCCGGTCGTGACAATCAACAGCGCGACTTTGGTCAATAAGGGCTTGGAAGTCATCGAGACTCACGAGCATTTTCAGGTGCCCTATGACGACATCGACGTCGTCGTGCATCCACAGTCGGTGATTCATTCGATGGTGGAATACATCGACGGCTCGACGATCGCGCAGGCGAGCCCGCCAGATATGCGGCTGCCGATCGCCCACGCCTTGTCGTGGCCGCGACGCAGCCTGTCCGGCGGTAAGCCGGTCGATTGGACTCGGGCCCAGCGATGGGAGTTTGAACCCGTCGACAATGAGGCGTTCCCCGCGGTGCAGCTGGCACGTGACGCGGGCAAGGGCGGCCGTTGCCTGCCCGCCATCTACAACGCCGCGAATGAAGAGTGCGTCGCCGCTTTCGCCGATGGCAAACTGCCGTTCGTGAAAATTGTGGATACGGTTGCCGACGTATTGGCGGATACGCCGGGCTTTGACGAACCTAGTAACCTCGTGGAGGTTCTCGAAGCCGAGCGGTGGGCGCGGGACCACGCGCGTCACCTCATCACACAGCAAGGACGATAGAACGGGTCACACAGCCTGTTCGGGACAAGGGAATTGACGGTTGCTTTACTACGCCCTCGGGGTGGTTCTATTCGCCCTTGCCATCTTGATCTCGCTGGGTTTGCACGAAGCCGGTCACATGGGCACGGCCAAGATGTTCGGCATGCGCGTCACGCGCTATTTCATCGGTTTCGGCCCCACGATCTGGTCGTTTAAGAAAGGCGAAACCGAGTACGGCTTCAAATGGCTCCCGTTCGGCGGATTCGTCAAAATCAGCGGCATGACGGAACAGGAAGAGCAGGAAGAGCCTGTCCCGCCCGGCCAAGAACACAGGATCTTTTGGCGCAAACCATTGTGGCAGCGCACGGTCGTGCTAGCCGCAGGTTCCGTCACGCACTTCATTCTCGGTTTCGTGATTCTGTGGATCTTGGTGTCGTTCGTGTCGGCTCCGAACCCCGAATACATCGACGAGATGAACGGCTCCACCCAAGTAACGGTGTCCGAATGCTTGAAGGCTGAGCCTCCTCAGAATGAACAGGAAGCCAAATGCACCGACGCCGACGAGCCTTCGCCCGCGGCTGAAGCGGGGCTTCAGGACGGCGACAAGATCATCGCCGTTGCAGGTACTCCCGTGAGCGACGAGAAATGCGACACACCAGGCGCACCCGCGGGGACCGAGCCCAGCATGTGGGCGTGTGTGGTGAATCAGGTGCGCGACCTTCCCGGCGATGAGGCCTCGGTCGTGACGGTGGAACGCGACGGGGCCGAAAAAGACCTGGAGGTGACACCGAGGTCTGTGTCGGTGGAAACCCCAGAGGGCACCCAGAAGGTCAACCAGGTCGGGATCGGCCTGATGGAGCCCTCGGTGCCGCGTACCGTGACCCACGGCGCGGTGGACGGCGTCGGCGTCGCCGTGACGACTACGGGAGATATGGCCGTCGCGATGGGCGAGGCAATCACCCGGATCCCGGAGAAGGTTCCGGCCCTGTGGAACTCCATATTCGGGGCCGAACGCGACCCGGAAACGCCGGTTAGTGTTGTGGGTGCGAGCCGCTTGGGCGGCGAGATGGTGGCCAATGACGCCTGGGTGATGTTTTTCTCTTTGCTCGTGACGCTGAATTACTTCATCGGATTGTTCAACCTGGCCCCGTTGCTTCCTATGGACGGTGGGCATATCGCGATCGCCTGGTTCGAGAAAGTTCGCAGCTGGTGGGCGCGTCGCCGCAACCGTCCGGACCCTGGGCGCGTCGACTACATGAAGCTCATGCCGCTGACATACGTCGTATTGATCGTGCTGGTGGGCTTTACGTTGTTGACAGTGACCGCAGATATCATCAACCCGATCACCCTCTTCAACTAAGCGGAGTAAACGTTGACCGGCATCAATCTTGGAATTCCGGAAGCACCACCGCCAGCAGTCGCCGAGCGCGCGAAGACGCGGCGGCTGACCGTGGGGGATGTACCCGTCGGGGATGGTGCGCCGATCAGCGTGCAGTCGATGACGACCACGGAAACGGCGAACGTCAATGCGACGCTTCAGCAGATCGCCGAACTGACCGCCTCCGGCTGTCAGATCGTTCGCGTCGCCGTACCGAGCCAGGATGACGCCGACGCGTTGCCGCAGATCGCGAAGAAATCGCAGATCCCGGTCATCGCCGACATCCACTTCCAGCCGAAATACGTGTTCGCGGCGATTGACGCCGGCTGCGCGGGTGTGCGGGTCAACCCGGGCAACATCAAGAAGTTCGACGACAAGATCGGCGAGATCTCCAAAGCCGCTTCGGCGGCGAACGTGCCCATCCGTATCGGCGTGAATGCGGGCTCGCTGGATAAGCGTCTGTTGTCGAAATACGGCAAGCCGTCCGCCGAGGCACTGGTCGAGTCGGCGCTGTGGGAATGCTCCCTGTTCGAGGAGCACGATTTCCGCGACATCAAGATCTCGGTGAAACACCATGACCCGCTCGTCATGATCCGTGCATATCGTTTGCTGTCGCAGCAATGCGACTACCCGCTCCACCTGGGCGTCACTGAGGCCGGGCCCACTTTCCAGGGCACGATCAAATCGTCGGTGGCCTTCGGCGCTCTGCTTTCCGAAGGAATCGGGGACACGATCCGGGTCTCGTTGTCGGCGCCGCCGGTCGAGGAGGTCAAGGTCGGCATCTCGATCCTGGAGTCGCTGGGTATGCGCGAGCGTGGCCTGGAGATCGTTTCCTGTCCGTCGTGCGGTCGTGCACAGGTCGACGTGTATTCGTTGGCCGAAGAAGTCACGGCCGGCCTTGAAGGACTTCCCGTGCCGCTGCGCGTTGCCGTGATGGGGTGTGTCGTCAATGGACCGGGCGAGGCGCGCGAGGCGGACCTCGGCGTCGCTTCCGGTAACGGCAAGGGCCAGATTTTCGTCAAGGGTGAGGTCATTAAGACGGTCCCCGAATCCCAGATCGTAGAGACATTGATCTCAGAGGCTATGCGCCTGGCGGACGAGATGGGCGCTGAGATACCCGATGAGCTGCGGGAACTGGCTGGTCCGACGGTCGAGGTGCACTAAGCGACGACGCTTATCCGACGCACACGAGTCGCGTGCGCGACATTGTAGAGCCGCGGTCGGTGGTCTACTGAATTCGTGGGTCGCAAAGTGAACGAAAACGGCCGCGGTGCCGCCGCGGATCGTTTTGCGTGAAGCGCCGCAGTACGAACGCGACCCTGGCAATAATGATCGCAACGTCATGGGTCAGCGCGAAAGGGGCTGTCACGATGGGAAGGATCGTCCGCGAGGGCGGGGGCGGAGTTACCAAGTACTACTGGTATCCGGGCAATAAATCCGACTGGACGAAGGCTGCAATTGCAGTTGGTGCCGGCGCTGTGGTGTTTCTGGTCGCCTACCTGCTGGTCGGCAACAGTCTGCTGGCGGCGGTCTTGAGCTCATCGGTGACCACGGGTGTATGCGGCGCGCATCTCGGTCGCCGTATCGTCAGCACCTTGCAGGAAGCGCAGGATATGTCCGCGCAGCGTCGTGCCATGGTGCGCGGCAGTACGAAGGCGGCTTGGCGCGGTACCGTCCAGGGCTTCGCGTGCGCGGGTGCCGCGGTCTTTGTCCTCAACATGCCAGCGAGTGGATTCGCGGCCGACTGGCTGCTTCCGATCGTGCCCGCTATTGTCGGCGCCATCGCACACACTGTCGGCATGGTGTTCGAACGCATGTCGCAGCTGTCGAAGGACAACACGAAGGTGTCGCTGTCGGCGCAGACGGAGGCAGAAAGCGATGCCAAGCGATTCGAGCCCGCAACGCGTACGGCATAGTGTGGGTAGTTCGCGGCGGCGGTGACGGCGAGGTGTTCGCTTCACCGCCGCAACGAGTACGAGCCGGCGTGAAGTGTCTGCCTCGAACCTGTGTTGGTCAGGTGGGCGCTCGACCGTATTTGGGTGTGTCATGCACGGGAGCGCACTTCACGCCGGCTCGGTATTGGATGTTTGAAATCGGGAAACTCTCTACAGCATGCCGTGGTGTACGGCGATGCGCAAGGCACTAAAGCGTCCATTTGCCTTGCCGCCCATAACGTCTTGGTGTCGATTCCGGCGACCTGACGCAATGGGGACAGGCTGGTGACTTGGACGGTTCGGCGACGGGATTTGGTCGCTGCGGCCGGTTCGACCTGAACGGTTAGGCTCGGGTCATGACAGTTCGTGCACCAGTGGAACCGGGCGTCCAGTCGCCCCGCCGGGAGGTACCGGCACACATCGTCAAGCCTGAATACGTGGATAAGCCGAAGCCGCAGCCGTTCACCGGCTCGCATGTCAAGGACGACGCGACGATCGAGCGGATGCGTAAAGCCGGGCGCTTGGCGGCCGACGCCCTGGTGGAGGTCGGTAAACACATTGAACCGGGCGTGACGACTGATCACTTGGATAAAGTCGCGCACGAATACCTGTGTGACCATGGCGCATATCCGTCAACTTTGGGCTACAGGGGATTCCCCAAGTCGTGTTGCACCTCGGTCAACGAGGTGATCTGCCACGGGATCCCGGATTCGACGGTCCTCGAAGACGGCGACATCGTGAACGTCGACATCACCGGTTACCTCGACGGCGTGCACGGCGACAACAATGCCACGTTCCTGGTCGGCAACGTCAGCGAGGAAGCAAAGCTGCTGGTCGAGCGTACCTACGCCGCGACCATGCGGGCTATCAAGGCGGTTGCCCCTGGGCGTGAGATTAACGTCATCGGTCGCGTCATCGAGTCGTACGCGAAACGTTTCGATTACGGGGTTGTACGTGACTTCACCGGCCACGGGATCGGCGAATCGTTCCATTCCGGACTTTATGTGCTCCATTACGACAATCCGTCTCAAAAAATGGTCATGGAGCCGGGCATGACGTTCACGATCGAACCGATGATCAACCTGGGTACCTATGAACACGACATGTGGGACGACGGCTGGACAGCTGTCACTCAGGACCGCAAGTTGTCCGCGCAGTTCGAACACATGCTGGTTGTCACCGAGACCGGTGCCGAGGTGCTCACCATGCCGTCAAGCGGCCCGTCCGCGGGAACACCCGAGAAGTTCCAGTAAATAAACAAGCCGTGGGGCGCTCGCATCAGGTGATGCGGGCGCCCCACCCGTTACTCGTCATGTAGCGCGGCGTTGCTCACTGGGTAGTCCCGAACGCGTCAACAGGCCGACACCAGCCATCGCGATGCAAGGGATGAGCACCAGGGCTGCGCCGAGAATGAGCCACGGCGGGTTCGTTTCATATGAGGGCGCAAGAGGGTACTGCGTCGATATTGATGCGTTCAATGCCCAGGTCAACAGGTAATAGACACCAATTCCTGACGCGGTTCCGAATATCGTGCCCGTCGCGGAGACAACGCCGGCTTGGCACATAGTCAGCTTGCGTCGAATCGAAGGTCCTGCTCCGATGGCCGCGAGGGTGCGCAGGTCGGTGCGGGATTCCGCTGCGGTGAGCGCGGTTGTCGCTACTGTACCCAGTAGCGCCACGCCGAAGGAGATCAAGACAAGCATCAACAGCTGAGCCATGCTGGAAGGCGGCATTTCCTCGACCTCCACCACGGACCAATACACATCCGGATTGTTGCCGATCCCTACCGATGGTGTGGTGATGTCGTCGTATCCAGCGGCTCGGAGTGCCGTATGGAACTCCTGTTCTTCGGTGGAGTCCGGCGTGCGCTGTAGGGCGCCGATCACGTGTAGCGATTCTTCGGATCGTGCCAGGCCGATAGATTCGGCGGCTTGCGTACTCAACAGCACTTGTCCGGGTGACAGGTCGTCGTGTGCGAGAGCAGGCAGCTTTTGTGCGCTGGGCGCCTTCTGATCGGTGAGGTCGTGGCCGGTTGGCCTGATGGTAGCGGCTCCATCCGAAACCATTTTGGAATCGGGGACGATGGCGCCCCCTTCTTTTAGAACGTGGTGGGCCTTTCCCAGCTCGTCCCCTCTCATTCCCGTGAACGCGGCCAGCACGTCTTTATCGTCGATGATCAACGATTCCGTCCACGGTCGGTCCTCCTCCTCGTGTTGGGAACATTGGGGAAGACGTGCGGCCCTAGCTTGCTCCGCACCGGTCAGCATGGTGCTGAGGGAGCCGTCTCCATACGGACAGTGCTGGGCCCGCGGCGCCACGGCTTCCGCGTCGCAGAGGTGAGGGTGTTCTCCTGTTGCGCATGAGACGTCATGGAGTACGTATGTTTCGCCCAGTCCCAATTTTGCTTTGGCGATCGCGGTTACATCCGTGACGGCTTCAGTCGAAGCTGAACCGTCTTGTGTGGATTCATCCGGTGTCGGCGTCGTGATGTTGGCGGCGAACGTTCCATGCGGTGTCACCTGTGGTTGACGCGCCTGGAAACGGTCGTGCTCGGCAGCCGTCAGCATCGCCATGGCCACGCTCGTGGCTATGACGGCGGTGATCGCTGTTAGCGCCGGTCCGGCCGTGCCGCGGTTGCGTGATATGTATCGCAAGGAAATGCGAAGCGCTGGGGGTAGCAGGATCCCCAGCTTTGCGATCAGCCCGACAAGAACCGGCATCCATAGTGCGACACCCAGTTGGGCTGCGATCAAACCAATGAGGAACACGCCGATATTGCTGGAGGTGGCAGCGGCGATGCTGGTTCCGGTACCTCCAGCGATCAGGATCGTGCCCGCGATAACCCACCGCTTGACCGGCCGGGTGATCGTCTCGTTACGACTCAATCCAGCGAGAGTGGGATTGCGCGATGCCTTCCACGCGGGCACCAAGGCACTTATTAGGCCGACTAGGATGGCGGCGATCGCGATCACCACCGTGACCAACGGCATGAAGCCGAACGACCATGCACGTTGGGCTAGGAACATCTCTGCCAGCGGCATGGACAGGTATGCGGCAACAACACCCAGGCCCACACCGATAACGGCGGCGATCATTCCTAGAATCAGGCCGCCCGCCAAGACGGTATGTCGTATTTGGGCCGGGGTGGCACCGTTGGCTGACAACAGCGCGTACTCCCGCCCGCGATGTCTTGAGCTGATGGCGAAGGCCGGAGCTGCCATCAAAACGACATTGACGATGATCGCTGACGCGATCAGGATCGTGAGTGCGAGCTCCTTTATGGAGTGTGAGCGGTCCGACTGGAAATGCTGCGGTGCCAGCGGGGGGTCGTTGGCCACATGTTTTGAATACACGCCAATGCCCGACTCGTTGTACTGTCGGACTTGGTGCCATGTGATTGGATCCGGTGTATCGATCAGCCACTTCTCGTGCTCGCCGCCCACCGTCGCGGGCAGACCCACACCGAAAAGGTCATCGGTTTTTTGGGGATCTTCTACGAATCCGGTCACTGTGACGGTGCGATCACGATCGCGGAGGCGTAGTGTGTCGCCGATGTTGGCGTGCAAGCGTGTCGCCGCGCTGGCGGACAGTGCGATTTCATCGGTTCCTGGCGCCGTGCCCTCCACAATCTCCAGCATCCCGGTCGCGATTGTGTCGCTGAGATCGATGCCTTTGAAATCGAGTGGGTATGGACCTTCAGGAGCGTCGACATGGCTGACGTTCGTTGTGGTTTCGAGCAGGTGGCTGCCTTGACCGAATGCATCGAGGATGTCTTCGCGTGATTTTTCAACCGTTTCCGACCCAGATTGGTTGGCTGGTACCGGTGGAATGCCGTCATACAGGGGGTCCTGAACGACGGGCTCGTCGAACTCCCACGAGACGATGGCATCGGCTTGGCCCATGTAGTAATTGGCGCGTTGTAGGGGAGTAGAGGAGAAGCTGTCGATGAGACCGGCACCGACCGTGCAAGCCATGACCGGTAGGCCAAGCAGCATGATCACCAAGAAGGAGCGGCCCTTGGTCGCGCGTATGTCTCGGTACGCAATGCGCAGACTCAACTTCAGGCTGGACCACGTCATGTCGTCCCCCTCAAAAGGCAATCCGGGGTGTTGAGTGGCTCAGTGCCATCGACGATGCGTCCGTCGCGCAGGAAGATCGTGCGGTCCGCCCAGCCCGTGTTACGAGCATCATGAGTGACCAGCAGGCCCGCAGCACCCTCGTCGCAGCGCATGCGTATCAGCCGCAGAATGTCCTCGCCGGTGTGCGAATCGAGCGCACCGGTGGGCTCGTCGGCAAGCAGTAGTCGACGTGGACCAACGACCGCCCGCGCGATCGCGATGCGCTGCTGCTGGCCTCCCGACAGGTTGTCGGGGAAGTCGTACATGAACGCGTCGATACCGACTTCTTCGAGGCAGTGTGCGGCTTGTGCGCGCGCTTTTTTAGTGGACAGACCGTCCAGCTCCAGCGGTAGCGCCACATTCTCCAGGACGTTGAGACTGCGTATGAGGTTCAGATCCTGAAAGATGTAGCCGATGTTTTTCCGGCGGATTCGCGCCAGGCCCTGCTTCGATTGTGCTGCCAACGACTCGCCGTCGATGAGTACATCGCCGCTAGTGGGAGCGTCAATACCACCGGCAAGATTAAGCAGAGTGGATTTTCCTGAGCCAGAGGGGCCCATGACCGCCAGCAATTCGCCGCATTCCACCGTTACGGACGCATCTTGGAGCGCACTGACTTGGGTGGGGCCGGTTCCATGGGTGCGAGACACGTGGTGAAGTTGCAGAATAGTCATGGCGTATGTGTCCTCGTCGGCATTGACGAATGGGAGTCCGCTCCCGAGTTCGTTTGAGGGTGGGGCGTAGGTGGGTGGTTTGCGTTATGTCTCAGCAGGCTCGCTTCACAATGGTCCAGCCATCTGACTTCGGCCTCGGCACGGAAAATCATCGAGTCGATGATCAGTAGCCACGCGATATCATCTTTGGCTGCTTGCCGCTTCAGTCGCGTGTATTCCTGTATGGACTTAATTGTTGCTGTGCGCTGAGTCTGCACGATCGCGCTGATGTCAATATGCGTTGTGGCAAGTGCCAGCGATAGTTTTATGGCGAGTTCATCTCGTGCCCGGTCGTTGGCGGTGACTGGGGTGGAGAACCATGCCGCCAGAGCTGTTTCTCCATGATTGGTGATGCGGTAGGGCCGCTGTCCCTGATCGCTTTCGGGAAGCGCTTCGACGAGGTCGTCGCGTTCCAGCCGGGACAAAGTCGTATATACCTGTCCGATGTTGAGCGGCCAATTGGATCCGGTGGATTCTTCGAACGCGGTCCGCAGCTGGTAGCCGTAAGCGGGTCCGTTCTTCAGGAGTGCAAGTAGTCCATGTTTGATGCTCATGGGTCTCCCTTTCGTTTACATACTCAGTATGCTCGAAGATGCATACTGAGTATGTTGATGTGTACGGGGGAGAAGGAATCGACCGCTACAGCGGCGCTAGGAACTCAGTGTCAGGGTCGTCCCGGGAATGGAATGGTTGTCGGTGCCTCGCCTTGGGCCCGCCTCCACCGGGCGGCATTGACTGCGCTTTGGGCGAGAATCTCGGCCGCGAGGCGGCGTCCATCACCGGCGGTATTCGCGATCGCCATGCGCCACGCTGTCGCCACCTTGTACTCCACTTCGGTGATGAGTTTCACAGCGTCCGCGGGCACGGTCAGCTCAAACGGCACCGTGTAGGCGGCCTTCGCGCCCGGTACTTTCTCCTCGGCGTCCACCAAGTGAGCGACTGCGGCATCGCGTTGTTCCCGGTGTCGAGTCTCGGCGACCAACGCGGCGTCCAGCAGCGCGCCGGACAGCAACGGTCCCGTGACGCCGAAGGCGTAGATCGCCTCGTATTCGACCTGCAATGCGTCGGAGATTCCGTAGTCGGCCATCACAGCACCTCCAATGCATCCACGTGGCTGGTGCGTCCGGCTGCGATCTCTCCGAGAACGACCGCGAAACGTTCGACCGCGTTGACACAGGCATCGATTGCTTGGGAAGCGGCAGCGTGTTCGGCCTTAACGAGCACATCGACGGCTTCGGCTGAGTCGCTTCCCTGGATGAGATCCGTGTCCGTAGCCGGTTTTGTGCCGAGGATCCGTTCCAAGGTTTCGGCGTGCGCAACGTGATTATCGTGCAATACCTCGAATGTGCTGCTGAGGTCCGGCAGCGCTTTAATCGCCGCGTTGTAAGAGGTTGCCAACTCGCGCGAACTGTTCAGCACCTCTTTTAGTCCCCGGGTGTCGAGGCTGTGGGCTTTTTCTGGTTCAGTCAATGCGCAACCGCTGCTTACGGCCGCAACGGAGGCGCCGCCCAGCAGCAAGATCGTGCGTCTGCGCCAGGTGTATGGATTCACGGACACCGTGACAGTTTGCCAGTTCTTTTGCCGGGCTGGCGTATCGGTAGCCGCGGTCAGGCACGCCGCAGTGGTTTCGGCTACTCTCAGCGGGAGAAGTGAATTCGAGATGGGGGTGCTCACATGGCGGACCTGGCGAGAGAACGGATCCAAGCCGTGGTGGAGCCGGTGGTGACCGAGCAAGGCTATGACCTGGAAGAACTAAAGGTGTCGCAAGCGGGGCGGCGCACCTTGGTCAGGGTCATGGTGGACCGTGACGGCGGTGTCGACCTCGACGCTATCGCGGCGGTGTCTCGCACCGTCTCGAAGGCGCTCGACTCTGACGAAGCCGAATCTGGGCCGTTTTCGACCAGTTCGTACACCCTCGAAGTCTCGTCTCCCGGAGTAGACAGGCCGCTAACCCTGCCGCGTCATTGGCGGCGCAATATCGGGCGAAAGGTCAAAGTGGATCTCGGTCAGGGCGCTGTGACTGGTCGCGTGACAGCAGCGGACGAAAATGGTGTGACGCTGGACTTGGCGGAGGGGCACAAGTCGGTGGCGTACCGTGATCTTGGTTCCGGACGGGTGCAACTGGAATTCTCCCGCTCGTCCGGCAAAAACGAAAGGCAGGGGTAGCGGTGCACATTGACCTAGTCGCATTGAGGTCGCTTGAGCGCGAACGTGACATCCCATTCCACACAATCATCGACGCCATCGAAAGCGCGCTACTGACCGCGTACCGACACACTCCCGATGCCACGCATGATGCGCGCGTCGAGATCGACAGGCAAAGCGGTATAGCCACTGTGTACGCTCGCGAGGTCGGGCTCGAAGGAGACGTGCTCCGGGAGTGGGACGATACCCCGCACGACTTTGGACGCATCGCTGCGATGACCGCTAAGCAGGTCATCATGCAGCGACTGCGCGAAGCCACCGATGATGTCAACTTCGGCGAATACGCCAGCATGGAAGGCGACGTCGTCACCGGTGTCGTGCAGGCCCATGAAGGACGGGCCGAAAAAGGCATCGTCGTCGTGGACCTCGGCAAGATCGAGGCAATGCTGCCCCAGGTCGAGCAGGTGCCCGGCGAAAAATACACCCACGGGCGCCGCATACGCGCCTCCGTGATCCAGGTGTCGCGGGGAATGCGTGGACCACAGATCACGTTGTCGCGCACACACCCCAACCTGGTGCGCAAGCTGTTCGCGATGGAGGTGCCGGAGATCGCCGACGGTACGGTCGAGATCGCTGCTGTTGCGCGTGAGGCCGGCCATCGTACGAAGATCGCTGTTCGGCCGACGATCCCCGAGCTCAACGCCAAAGGTGCATGCATCGGCCCGATGGGTTCGCGTGTGCGCGCAGTTATGAGCGAGCTCGACGGCGAGAAGATCGACATCATCGACTATTCGGATGATCCGGCAGAGTTCGTTGGGAATGCGCTGTCGCCGTCGAAGGTTGTACGGTGCGAGGTAATCGATCCCGACGAAAAAGTCGCACGTGTCGTTGTGCCCGACTTCCAGCTATCCTTGGCCATCGGACGAGAAGGACAGAACGCTCGATTGGCGGCGAGGCTGACCGGTTGGCGGATCGACATCAAGTCGGACGCCGCCGCAGCGTCTGGCTCAGACGACAATTCGGTATCGCCCGCGTCACCACCTGACAGCGAGGTGGGAGCGGGCGGCTCTCAGTCGTAGAGGTAGTATGTCCGATGGCCCGGCGCGCAACCGTTATTCGCACCTGTGTGGGTTGCCGACGACGTGCGTCGGTCACCGAATTGTTGCGTGTGGTCGCCAACGCGAACCCTGGTACTACCGGGTTTCGGTTGGTTCCTGACCCCACGCGGAAGCTCCCGGGGCGAGGAGCACATATACACTCCGACCCCGCTTGCTTCGCTCAGGCAATCCGTCGCCGTGCGTTCACTAGGGCGCTCCGACTTTCGCAAAGTCCGGACGCCGCGGCCGTGGATGCACATGTGAAGCGACACGCGTGAAACAAATCGGGAAATCGAAGGTGGATGTGGATGCATCCACTCGCGACAGCAAGGTAGGTAGACCGGACATGAGCACACGATGAAGTCGTCACGATGACCAGGCATCAAGTGCGTACATGAGGTCGGCGGGCTGTGCCCGCACGACCTCGAGATGAGGAGTGCAGTGGCAGGCAAAGCCCGCGTACACGAGCTTGCAAAAGAGCTCGGCGTTACGAGCAAAGTAGTGCTCGCCAAACTCAGCGATATGGGTGAGTTTGTGAAATCGGCGTCGAGCACCGTAGAGGCGCCGGTGGCGCGTCGACTGCGGCAAGAGTTCGTCACCTCGGCAGGTGACGGCGCCGGAGAAGAAGCCGGCAAACCAGCAAAACCCGCGGCCAAGAAGGCGACGCCCCCTGCTGGGGAGAAGAAGTCCGCAGCGAAACCGGGACCGCGTCCTAAAGCTCCCGCTAAGCCGGGCGCTGCCAAGAAGCCAGCGACAGCGAAGAAAGCCGTCCCGAAGAAACCGGCAGAGCCGACTCCGCCGGCCAGCGAGCCGTTGGCGTCGGAGCCAGCCAGCGCCCACGACATCGAGGTCGCGGCGACTCAGGCGCGTGCCGAAGCGTTGATCAAGCAGCAGGAAGAAGCTGCCAAAGCCGCCTCCGAGGCCCAAAAGCGCGGCGAAGAGGAACCGCCTGCCGAGGACAAGAAGGCGTCGAAACCGATTCCGAAGCCCGGGCCAAAACCGGCGCCGAAGCCGGGCCCCCGGCCTGGCGGCAATAACCCGTTCGGTATTACTCCCGGCGGAAAAACGCGTTCCGGTGGTGGCGGCAATCGGCCGCCGAAGCCAGGGCCGCGCCCACGTCCGGCGGGCGGCGGCGGAGAACGCGGAGGCGACCGTTCGCGTCCGAGCCCGTCGAGCATGCCTCCACGTCCGAGCCCGTCGATGATGCCTTCGCGCCCCGGCCCCAGCACTGGTGGCCCCGGCGGCGGTGGTGGTGGTCGTGGCGGCGGTCGCGGTGGCGGCCGTGGCCGTGGCGCTGGCCCCGGTGGCGGCGGTCCGGGTGGGCCCGGTGGCTTCCGCGGCGGGCCGGGTGGCTTCCGCGGGGGTGGACGTCCCGGTGGCGGCGCCCGTAGCCGCGGCGGTAACGCCGCGGGCGCGTTTGGTCGCCCGGGTGGTCGCCCGGCGCGTGGACGCAAATCGAAGCGTCAGCGCAGGGCAGAGTTCGACAATCTGTCGGCCCCCACGATGGGGTCGGGTGCGCCGCGCGGCGATGGTCAGGCAGTCAAGCTCCCGCGTGGGGCCTCCCTGTCGGACTTCGCCGACAAGATCAAAGCGGTGCCGGGCTCGCTCGTGCAGGAGATGTTCAACCTGGGCGAGATGGTGACGGCGACTCAGTCGTGTTCCGACGACACACTTCAGCTGCTAGGCGAACACCTCGGCTTTGACGTGCAGATCGTCAGCCCGGAGGAAGAAGACCGCGAGCTGCTGGCGAAGTTCGGCATCGACCTGGAGAAGGCGGCCAACGACGCCGAGTCGAAGGCGCGGCCGCCGGTTGTCACCGTCATGGGTCACGTCGACCACGGTAAGACGAAACTGCTTGACGCGATCCGGCGTACCAACAAGATCGATAGCGAAGCCGGCGGCATCACGCAGCACATTGGTGCCTATCAGGCGCATGTGGGCCATGAAGGACAAGATCGCGCGATCACCTTCATCGACACCCCGGGACACGAGGCGTTCACGGCCATGCGTGCGCGTGGTGCCAACGTTACCGACATAGTCGTGTTGGTGGTTGCCGCAGACGATGGCGTTATGCCGCAAACGATCGAGGCTTTGAACCACGCTAAGGCTGCCGAGGCACCGGTCGTGGTGGCAGTGAACAAGGTGGACAAACCGGAGGCTAATCCGGGCAAGGTGCGTCAGCAGCTGACCGAATATGGTCTGGTCGCCGAGGAATACGGTGGCGAAACCATGTTCGTCGACGTCGCAGCCAAGCCCGGGCAGGGTATTGAAGCCCTCCTGGAAGCGATCCTGCTGACGGCAGACGCTTCGCTGGAGCTCGTGGCTCCCGAAGAGGGACAGGCCCAGGGCATCGCGATCGAGGCGCACCTTGACAAGGGCCGTGGCCCGGTGGCGAGCGTGCTGGTTCAAAATGGCACCTTGCACGTCGGTGACTCGATTGTGGCCGGTGGCTCCCATGGTCGTGTTCGCGCGATGCTGGACGAGTCCGGCAAGCGAGTGAAGGCGGCGGAACCGTCACGCCCGGTCCAGGTGCAGGGCTTGACGACCGTGCCGGGCGCCGGTGACACGTTCCTGGTGGCCGATGACGACCGCACTGCGCGGCAGATCGCCGAACAGCGTCAGGCGCGTCGGCGGGCAGCCGTCCAAGCTAGCCGTGTGGGCCGTGCGACCCTGGAGACCCTCATCGAGCGCATCGCCGAGGGCCAGCGGGCCACGCTGTCGCTCATCATCAAGGGTGACGGTTCCGGTTCCGTCGAAGCACTGGAAGAAGCGCTCGTCAAACTGGATATTCCGGAAGACGTTCAGCTGCGCATCATCCACCGTGGCGTCGGTGCCATCACCGAAAACGATGTCAACCTCGCCAGCGCATCGACCGACTCGACCGCGACCATCATCGGCTTCAACGTCCGAGCAGAGGGCCGGGTCAAGGAGCTCGCTGCGCGCGAGAACGTCGACATCCGCTACTACACGGTGATCTACCGGGCGATCGAAGAGATCGAGTCGGCCCTCAAGGGCATGCTCAAGCCCGAGTACGAAGAGGTCGACCTGGGCACTGCGGAAATCCGCGAGGTCTACCGGTCGTCCAAGTTCGGCAACATCGCCGGTTCGATCGTGCGCAGCGGCATCATCCGCCGCAACGCCAAGGCTCGGGTGCTGCGCGAAGGCACCGTCGTCGCCGACAATCTCGAGATTTCGTCGCTGCGTCGCTTCAAGGACGACGCGACCGAGGTCCGCGATGGTTACGAGTGCGGTATCACCCTGAAAGGCTTCAACAACATTCGCGAAGGCGACGTTATTGAATCCTGGGAGATGCGTGAAAAGAAGCGCGAGTAGTAGCGCGTTGATCTAAAAGCGGTGGTCGGTCTGTCCGGCCACCGCTTTCGCGTTTAATCGGGTGGCCGGACCGCGCACGTGTGCTTAAGGTCGTGGAAATGGAACCCTTGACAAGCGACCAGATCGCCGGCTCGTTCGTGAACTGTTCGAAAGGCCGGGCCCAAGCGATCGCCATCCCGGACCTATCCCACGTGACGTGGGGGCAACTTGATTTTTTCGGGTGGCGCAATCCCCGAACGCCGCAGCGCGCATGGCTGGCCACCTGGCTCGACTCGGAACCGGTCGCTCTCGAACTGCGCTACGAACAGCGGTCCGGGACACATACGTCCCGGACCGCCATGTGTGACTTCTGCCTGACTGTGCATTCAGCAGGTGGTGTGAGACTGTTCGCGGCCACACGCGCGGGCGCGGCCGGCAAGTCCGGTAATAGCCTCGGCAAGTACATGTGTGCCGACCTCGAGTGCAGTCGATACGTGCGCGGCCTCAAAAAGCCGGTCCGGGTGCAACCTCAGACCACGGCGACACCCGATCAACGGATCGCACGGCTGACGAAGACCGTGACGGGCTTCGTCGGGCAGGTTTGCGGTCGAGGGACGCGCGACTAGTCGAGGGTTTTTGCGATGGCCGCTGATTCATCGACGTCGGGCCCGGGAAGCGGCACGAACAGGGCCTTGCGGTAGTACTTCAGCTCTCGGATGCTTTCGGTGATGTCGGCGAGCGCGCGGTGCGCCATGCCCTTGGGGGGCTGGCTGAAATAGACCCGCGGGTACCAGCGCCGGGCGAGCTCCTTGATCGAGGAGACATCGACCATCCGGTAATGCAGGTGCTCATCCAACGCGGGCATGTCACGCGCCAGGAAACCGCGGTCAGTCGCGATCGAGTTGCCGCACAGCGGTGCCGTTTTGGGATCCGGGACGTGGGACCGGATGTAGGCGAGGACTTGTTCCTCCGCTTCGGCCATCGATGTGGTGGCGGCGCGGACTTCCTGCGTCAATCCCGATTTTTCGTGCATGCGTGCCACGACGTCGACCATGCCGTCGAGAAGGTCGTCATCGGCTTTGATCACGACGTCGATGCCGTCGTCGAGGATGTTGAGGTCGGCATCGGTCACCAACGCCGCGACCTCGATCAACGCATCCCGATTCAGATCGAGGCCGGTCATCTCGCAATCTATCCATACCAAACTGTCTGTCACAGGATTCACCTTACGCACGTTGCTCGGGCGACTTAACGCCACTGTATTGACGCTGTTTGAAAACGGCACGTAACGTCACGTTGTGACCAATTCCCGTTCTGCCGCGCCGGGCGCGAGCCTTCAGACTCTCGTCAACGGTGTTTTGCCTTCTTTGACCGCGGCAGAGGCGCGTGTGGCGCGTGTGGTCGTCGATGACCCGGCCGCAGTCGCGGAGTTGACCATCACTGCCCTGGCGGAGGCCGCGGACACATCGGAGGCGACGGTGATCCGGTTCTGTCGCTCGCTGGGTCTCAATGGGCATCGTCAACTGCGTCTGCGCGCAGCGCAAACCATCGGGCGACGCGATGAGCGGTTCGACAAGCGGATCGCCGGTGGTGACATCCCCGTCGATGCCGACATGCGACGCATCATCGACACGGTGGCTTACGCGGACGCTCTCGCGGTCGAGGACACCGTGACGTCCCTGGACGCACAGGTGTGTGAGGAAGTCGTCACGTCGATTATCGAAGCAGTACGCATTGATGTTTTCGGTGCGGGGGCCTCCGGGATCGTGGCAGCCGATTTGGCGCAGAAACTGCACCGCATCGGGCACGTGGTGTTCAACTGGCCCGATGTGCATTCCGCATTGACGGGTGCTGCGCTGCTGGATGACAGCGGTCTGGCGATTGGAATTTCGCATTCCGGAGCGACCGCCGACGTCATCGACTTCCTCGAATGCGCGCGCGAGCGCGGGGCAGTGACGGTGGCATTGACGAACCATCCGCGTTCGCCGATCACGCAAGTGGCCGATCACGTGCTCGTGACGGCCGGCCGGGAGACCACTTTCCGTTCCGGAGCGACCGCGAGCCGTATCGCCCAATTGACCATAATTGACTGCCTATTCGTAGGAGTTGCCGCCCGGCGGCGCAGTCATGCGACAGATGCATTGGCCGCTACGGCTTCCGCTTTGTCGGATCGTCGCGCATAATTTGTGTTCTTCCAGGTAAATAACGTGATCGACGTCCTATAGGAATACCGACTCAACCTTTTACCGTTATAGCGCGTGTACCTGTATGTAGACAGAGTTCGCAATGATGCGGCTCCGACGGATTTGCGATCGCGATCGCAAATGCCATCGGTCACATATGGCCGTCTGGCTGAACCGTCACTGGGTGGCACCCGATTGGTATTGGTGTTTTACGTGATAGATCACGGAATCAAAGCACTGGATTGGTTGTTGTCACTAAATGAACCGCCGGTGCGGTGGGGGACTAAAGGCTGGAGGAAACCTTGAGCGCAGAAAAGACAACTTCGATCCGTACAGACGAGGTAGCCGAAGAGCGCGACCTGGTTGGGGTGTATCTGCACGAGATCTCGAAGACTCCGCTGCTCGACGCGGCGGCCGAAGTTGATCTCGCCAAGGCAGTGGAAGCAGGCCTCTACGCTAAGCAGCTGCAGGCCGCAAACGACACGCCGAAAGGGGGCGCGTCGGCGGGGGAGATGGAACGGCTCATTCTGGAAGGGCAGAAGGCGAAAGAGCAGTTCATCAAGGCGAACCTGCGCCTGGTGGTGTCGATCGCGCGACGCTATGTGCGTAGCGGCATGCCGATGCTTGATTTGATTCAAGAAGGCAACACCGGCCTCGTGCGTGCCGTCGAAAAGTTCGACTACCAGCGTGGTTTCAAATTCTCGACGTATGCCACGTGGTGGATCCGCCAGGCTATTTCGCGTGCGATTGCGCAGCAGGAACGAACCGTGCGGCTACCGGTTCACCTGGTTGAGGACGTGAATCGGATGCGCAACACGGCCCGCCAGTTGACGCGTGAGCTGGGTGCCGATCCGGAACCGGAGCAGATCGCGAACGCGTTGGGTGTGACCGTGGAACGCGTCAACGAACTCATCCGTTGGTCGCAAGACACGGTGTCGTTGGACACGCCGATCGGCGATGACGGCGACACGAACCTCGGCGACCTGGTTGCCGATTCCGACGAACCCACGCCGGAAGATATCGTGCTGGCGGGGATGGAACGGGAACGCATCGATGGGATGCTGGGGCACCTCGACGATCGTTCCGCCGGTATCGTCCGCGCGCGTTACGGCCTCGAGGACGGTCGCGAACACTCGCTGACCGAAGTGGCGCACCGGTTCTCGTTGTCGCGTGAACGGATTCGTCAGCTGGAGATTCAGGCGCTGTCTCGCTTGAAGGAATTGGCCAATGACGGCAATTTCTCGGGCGAGAGTCGGGTGAAGGCAGCGGCATAACTTATCCAACGAAAATGGGCGTCGGGTTTCCCGGCGCCCATTACCGTGCCGTCGGGTCGTTAATGATGCCCGGTGAGGCCGAGCTCGGGAACCGCGACGCTGATCCCGTCGATTTGGGTGAAGCACTCGTATTGGAGCCGCGCCGGACTGTCTACTTTGTGCCCATCGCGCAATCCGATGACGGCTTTGCCCGCGATGTCAGCGCGTTTATCGGGCTCGGTCACTTTCGCTTCGGCGAAAAGATTGTCGATGCTGCGGTTGAGGCGCCACCCGGATTCTTTCAGGGCCGCCAGCGTCTCCTTGCTGAGACGTAGCTCCTTAGGCAAGTACTTTTTGCTGCTCGCCACTTCTGCATACGCCCACTCGTTGCCGGTCAGAAACTGCACATAACGCTTGGGCTGAGTGGAGTCCGAGATGATCAAGATGCGTTCTTCGGGAACGCTTGCGAGACTGAGCAACGCTGCGTCGAGACGACGTTCAAAATCCTGCCATTCCATCTGATGAATCATAGAGCGACTCGGCATGGACAGGAAGGCTTGGCGCGCCCTTGCGACAGAGCAGCTGAGGCGGGACGTTAATCCCGGGTGCCCCGGTCTGTCGCGTTGGCGAGGATGTGGTTCACCACCGTTGTCTTCGCATCCGCGTATTCCTGCATGTAGGTCCAGTTTTGTTGTGCGAGTTCGCGTTTAGTGTCTGCGTACAGTTGTCGATCCTTCGAACTCGCGCGCAGCCGGTCGCGGAAGGCCCGGTGGAGGTGCGCGGGTTCCGCATCGGGACCAAACACGTGCAGGTGTACTTGCGGTTCATCCAGTTTGAGTAGACGATGCTCGTGCCACTGGGGTTCGCGGATCCGCAACCGGTAATCGAGCGTTTCCAGGGCCGGCACGTAGGCGTCCTCATCGCCGGGGTCGGCGACAGTGAGATCGATATCGATGATCGGTTTGGCCGCAAGACCCGGCACCGAGGTGGACCCGACATGGGCAATATCGAGGGCGCCTTTTCGCAAGACTCGGCGGATGTCGTCCCGGAGTCGTGCATAGGTCTGTGGCCAAACCGGGTCGTAGTCGCGAATCTCGATGGGCTCGCGCAGCGGCACCGGGTCGCCGATGGTGACCTCGTGCAGGTATCCGATGTCGGTTTCTGACTGTGACGCCATGGCGTTCCTTCGATTGAGGTTGCTATTCGGATTCTTCGGTGGGTTGTGCGGTCCGGCGCGCCAGGTTCTCGTGCGCCAAAAGACGCAAGGCATTGAAAATCGCTCCGCCCAGGAAGGTACCGACGACGGCGGATTCGACGATCGAGTCCTTGTCTTCGTGCTTCAACGCCCATTGGATCTCTTCAATCGCGAGCGCCTCGACGTGCGGCAGATGCAGTTTGAGCAGCTCTTCGGCGCCGACCGATTTCAGCTGCGACAGAGCCGCCAGCGCGGAAGCGAGGGCTTCGGTTTTATCGGTGTCGCGTTCCACGAGCCAGTCGCGTTCATCCAGCAGGGCGTCGACTCGGCTGCGTGCCCACTCCATCTGCGGGGATTCGGTGTTTGCGGGAGGCTTCAATGCGGCCGATATCGCGTGGCCGAGCGCGAGGTCGATCGGGAGCGAGTCGTCGTCGAGTATCACCAGTAGTTTTCGGGTAGCCGCGATGGAAAGCCCACCGGCGTCGATGAGCGCGCGGATCAGTCGTAGCCGGCGCACGTGTGAATCGTCATATTCGGCCTGGTTGCGGGCGGTGCGTTCCCCCGTGTGTAGAAGGCCTTCACGTAGGTAGTACTTGATGCTCGGTATTGGTACGCCGGTGGTTTCGCTGAGTTGCGCGATCCGCATTGATGTCGCCTCCTGATAGACATGAGAAGTGTACCTCAATGGATAGTGGAAGTATCTATTGCGTGGTCATTCACTCAGCTCGGCGTTAAGGACAGACTGATGTTGCATTCCTATCGGCAAATCACCAACGCCATGCACAACGCCGGCCCGCCACGGCCGTACTTTGACGTCACGCAATTGCGTGCCCGGGCACAGGGCCGGCACCTGAAAACCCTAATCCGGCAACTGCGGGCCGACGCCGACAGCAACGAGCCGCTGCCGGGCCTGCCGTATCGCCTCTATCGCACCTACCAGCACACTGGCGACCGCCACGAGTACGAGAGCCGGTACTTCCGCAGGAGACGCCTCCTAAACTCGGCCGCGGTAGTAGCGATGATCGCCCCGGAACCGCAGGCTGTGGAGCGCTTGAGCGACATCCTGTGGGAGATCTGCGACGAATACACCTGGGCCCTGCCGGCACACGTGCGGTTCGACACGACCCTCGGCGATAGACCCGACCGTTGCATCGACCTGTTCGCCGCCGAGACCGCGCATGCCCTCGCCGAGATCGTCACGGTCCTATCCGACAGGTTGGAACCGGCCGTGCGCGGGCGCGTCGAAACCGCTGTCCGCAGCCGCGTGCTGGTGCCGTTCCTCGACGACCCGCGCTCCCGGTGGTGGGAGACCGGCACGAACAACTGGGCGGCAGTCTGCGGTTCCGCCATCGGGATGGCCGGCCTCGCGCTCGAGACGGACCCGATGCGGCTGTCCGCGTTGGTCGCTCGGGTCGAACGGACCCTGGAATCGTTCCTGTCCGGCTTCGGCGACGACGGCGGCTGCTACGAGGGCAACGAATACTGGATCTACGGCTACGGCTACTACGTCTATTTCGCCGAGGCGCTTCGCGAACGCACAGGTCTCGACCTTTTGCCAGGCACGGAAGCGATCGCCAGCTTCCCCGCGGCCATCGACTTCGGCAACGGGAACTGCGCAAGCTTCTCCGACGGCAGTGACCGCACGGTGATGCCGACGGGCCTCATGTCCCTGTTGCACAAGCGGTTGCGGGTCGCGCTACCGCAGCTTCCTCGCGTGAGTGAATTCGGTGACGACCATTGCTATCGCTGGGCCCACCTGAGCCGGACCCTGCTGTGGTCTACCGAAGACATCGTCAACAAGCCTGTCGAGAACGGGTCTGCGTGGCTGCCGGATCTCGCGTGGGCAATCGAACGTCGCGTCGACGATGACACCGTGATCGCGTTCGCGGCGAAAGGCGGACACAACGACGAGGAACACAATCAGCTCGACTTGGGCTCATTCATCCTGTCGGTCGGCGGCCAACAGCTGTTGTGCGATCTCGGCGCCGGACTCTACGACGCCGACTACTTCGGGCCCAAACGCTACGATGCCCTGCACACGAGTGCGGCTGGGCACTCGGTTCCTTCCATCGGTGGGGCCGAGCAGCAGCCGGGACGCCAGTATTCCGCCGACGTCACCCGCTACGAGCGGGGCGGCTCGAGCACCCACCTCAGCCTCGATCTGTCGCGCGCCTACGACCACGCAGCGGGGTTCGCGCGCAGCTTCGCCTGGGACGGTGCCGCAACGCGGCTCACAATGACCGATTCATTCGCTGACGCCGGTCTGTCGTTGACGGAACGATTCATCAGCAAGATTGAGCCGCAGGTGTTGAACGGCCACGTCGTGTGGAGGGGAGAGTTCGGCGAAGTGGAACTGGCCCATGCCGACGTCTGGCGGCGCGAGGTCGAGCCGATCGTGACCCAGGACCATCACGGCCGGACCGAGACCGTGTACCGGTTGAACCTGCATGCCCGCACCGCCCCGTCACACGAGTTCGAGTTTCGGGTCACGCTGCCACGCGCCTTATCTGCCGGTCCCACCTTGCGTGTGCGCCCGCAACGTTTCTAGTGCCTGATCGGCGTGAATCGTCATACTGAATTCGTTGGCGATGACGTCGAGTACCCGCCAATCGGTACCGATCACGAAAGTGGCCCTCTTGGTCGCCAACGGCCCGGGCATTAGCTTCCGGAATGCGCCGAAGCGGCGCGCAATCTTTCGATCGGGGTCGGACAGCAACGGAAAATCGAAGTCGTTGGTGTGTGCGAACTGTTTCTGTTTTCGCGGAGCGTCGGCGCTGATGCCCACGCGGTGCGCATCCAGCTCGCGGAATTCGGCCATGAGGTCGCGAAAGTGGCAGCTTTGCGCGGTACAACCTTTCGTCATGGCGGCCGGATAGAAGAAAAGCGCTACGTGGCCGGTGGCGAGGAATTCGCCGAGCCGTCGAGGATTATCGTCCTGATCGGGCAATGTGAAGTCCGTGACTGTTGCGCCTTTGCTGATCATGCGTAGCCTCAAGGGTTGCCGGTGATGTGGTAGCTCGAATCTACGCCGGTGTGGGCAACGCTGTGCTCGCAACCGGTCGTGCCTCGCGCAGGGACGTCGCTCAACGACAGAATCGGACAGGAGGCTCAGTGGGGGCAGTATCGCTACGTACCGCCGGGACCGACGACATCGGTGCCTTCATCGCGTTCCAGCAAGACCCGGTCGCCAGCCACATGGCGGCGTTCACGGCCGCCGACCCGAACGATCTCGTCGCCGCTTGGAGGAAATGGAGCGAGATCCTCGCCGACGACGCGATCTTCGCGCACGCGGTTGTGATGGATCACAGTGTCGTGGGTAACGCCATCAGCTTCGAGGTCGACGGTGTGACCGAGGTGAGCTATTGGATCGATCGGGGGTATTGGGGTAGGGGCGTGGCCAGCTCGGCTCTGATGCTGCTGTTGGAGCGCGTGCCGACGCGCCCGCTACGGGCGCGGACCGCCGTCGACAATGCGAGGTCGCAGGCGGTATTGCGTAAGCATGGGTTCGTGCAGATCGCGGACGAGCGAGCTTTCGCCGATGCACGCGGCGAATACGTGGACGAGTACATATACGAGTTGAACTAGCGTCGGTGAGGTCGTCGGCGGCCCAACGGATGGCGTAAAGCGGAGGAGATACGAATGCTTCAACTAACTCAGGATGTGGCCCGCGGTTGGCTCGATAGCTGGGACCGGCAGCAGGAAGGTTATCTTCCCGACCGGGAGGAACGCTTCACGGCGATGATCGACGCGATAGAGCTCGGCGTCGAGCGTGAGGACCCGCTCGTCATCGACTTGGGTTGCGGTCCCGGTTCGTTGTCGACGCGTCTTTTGGAACGGCTCCCCAAGGCGACGGTCATCGGCCTCGACACGGACCCGCTGCTGCTGGCGTTGGGCCGCGCCGCGCACGGCGACATCGCGGCGCTCAGTTTCGTGGAGACCGACATCGCCGAGGCCGGATGGTCACGCAACCTCGGGCTCGACCGTCCCGCCGACGCCGCCGTGAGCACCACCGCGCTGCATTGGCTACTACCCGAGCAATTGCGTGTGCTTTACGCGGAGACGGCCGCGGCGTTGACTCCCGGCGGGCTTCTCCTCAACGGTGACAACTTGCGCGAGACGGCGCCCACGTTGCGCAGTCTCGAAGGGAAACTGGTGGACCGCAAAAAGGAACGCCGGTTCGGGGCCGACAGTCCACCACAATGGGATCAATGGTGGGACGATGTCTTGTCCGACCCGGTCTTGTCGCAATTCACCTCGCGTAAAGCAACCTCGGGTCATCACACCAGCGGATCGGGAGACCTCGCCACCCATGTGAAGGCCCTGATCGAAGCGGGCTTCGCCGAGGTGGGGACCGTGTGGCAGTCGGGACACAACCGGGTCGTGTGCGCCGTGCGTTAACCGTGCCGGATCAACGGCACCAGCATGTACTTGAATCCACTGTAATCCGTCGTGTCTTCCGGGTCGGCTGCCTCCCCAGTCAGCAGCACCCGCCGTTGGGGGCCGTCGACCGACACGACCGTCACCGGCGCGGAAACGGCAGACAGGCCATCGACAAGGAATTCGTGGTTGAACGACAGGCTCAGCGGTTCCCCGTCGTAGTGACAGTCGATCGCTTGGGAAGCAACCGCGTCTTGCGCGTTGCCGGCGTCGACAGAGAGGCGGCCGTTTTCGACATGGATGCGTAGCTGCGAATAGCGGTCCGCGACCAGCGATACGCGCTGCGCGACCTCCCGCAACGTCGCGGTGCCGACTCGAAACTCCGTCACGTAACTGGCATTGATGTGGGGGCGCAGATCGGGGAACTGGTTGTCCAGGACGGACACGGTACAGCTGCGATCTCGGGTGGAAAAGCCCATCATCGCTGGGGAATGGCCGTCGTCCTCGGTAGCGTGGATCATCAGGTCCTGGCCGCCTGCGGAGAGATGTTTAGCCAAAAGCGACAGTGTCTTCGCGGGGACGAGGGCTGTCGTGCCGCCGGGCTCCGCCGCCTTCCACGGAATCCGGGTCAGGGCCATGCGGTAGCGGTCCGTGGCGAGCAGTGACACCGTGTCGTCCGCCATCTCCAGACGCACCCCGGTCAGGGTCGGCACGGTCTCGTCACGGCCCGCCGCCACGACCGTGCGGGAGACCGCCTTGGCGAACTCTTGCGCACCCACGGCGCCGATGACGGGCGGTAGCCCCGGCAATGTCGGGTATTCGTCGACGGGCATGGTCGGCATGCCGAACTGGGCCCCGCCGCACCACAGTTGCGCACGCGAGCCCTCGATGGTGATCTCGACGATCCCTTCGGGAAGCGTCTTGACGATCTCGGCCAGCAGCCGCCGGGGGACCAGGAACTCACCGGAAGAGTCCGCCTCGACGTCGATCGTCGACTGTCCGCTGACGTCGTAGTCGAAACCGGAGATGGTGAGTCGGTCATGCGCGATCGACAGCAGGACACCGGACAGCACCGGCAAGGTGGGCCGCGCCGGCAGTGCCTTGGCCACCCAGCTCACCGCGGCAGCAAATGGTTCGCGGTCAATCCGCAGTTTCATATTGTGAACTCCCTCGTGAAAAACGACGCGTCGCATGCCGACCAAAGGACAGTACAAGTCAGCTGGGACACGTGCATGAACCCGGGTTGCTGCTGCGCACACGCGGCAGGCCCAACCTGTTCAACGGATCGAACCGTCGTGAGGCGATGGCGTGCACACGACCAGTTTTGCGCTTCGTGGTCGTGGACGGGTGGGGCAATCGTCGCCAATCGTCAAACGATAGCCTGACATGTAGACGCGGACCCGCGTCGTTGCGCCCGTAGCTCAGCGGATAGAGCAGCAGTCTTCTAAACTGTCGGTCGCAGGTTCGATCCCTGCCGGGCGCGCCGATTCTGCCGCAGTGGCAACGCTTCGGCCGGTGCGTGTCGCCTCGATCCACCAGTCCATGTCCACCGCGCCACTGGCTTCGCGTTTCAGCCGTGCGTGGCGCGCTGCCGCACGCTTTCGAACGCCGCGATCGCGGCCGTCACCGCTACATTGAGTGAGTTGACGTGCCCGAACATCGGCAATTTGGCGGTGACGTCCGCCGCATCCAGCAGCTCCTTGGACAGCCCGTACTTCTCGGAACCGACGAGGATCGCCACGGATCCGGTCAAATCCGTGTCGGTGAGGATCGCGTCGGTGTCGGGAGTGGTCGCGACTGTCGTGATGCGGTTTTCTCGTGACCAGGCCACGAATTCGGGTGTCGTCGTGGAGACGACCGGGATGGAGAAAACGGTGCCCTTGCTGGCCCGGATCACGTTGGGGTTGCCCCAGTCCGTCACCGGGTCGACGCAGACCACCGCGTCAGCCCCGGCGGCGTCGCAACTGCGCAAGATGGAACCGAGATTTCCCGGCTTCTCCACTGATCCACATGCGATTATCAGCGGAGCATCGTTGAGGTTCAATCGGTCCAGGTCGGATTCGATGTCCGGCACGACCGCGAGCCAGCCGTCCGGGGATTGACGGTAAGCCGCTTTCTCGAAGGCCGGCCTGCTGAGCTGGATGACCTGGGCGCCGCATCTGGCGGCACGGTCGGCGATTGCCAGGGGGTCACCGGTGGACAATTCGGGACAGATATACAGCTCGTGGGGTCGCACGTTCGCCCGCAGCGCGAGGTCCAGCTCCTCGTAGCCTTCGACCAGCGTGACTTGGTGGTTGCGACGTTCTCGTCTGCGTCGAAGCGCGGCGAGACGTTTCACGCGTGGATTGCTGGGACTGAGTATCTCTATGGCCGGATTGTTGTCGTCATGCATCGCTACTTCGGCGCCCAATTGGATCGCGCCAGCTCCTTCCCGCTGCGGTCAGACGTGGTGTCACGCCTGTGCACGCGCCGCTGGAGCCTATCGAAAGCCGAGTCGGCAGTCCGCGGGACCTCGACCAGAAATCCATAGTGAACATGCTGAAGCCCCCGGGTTTCCCGGGGGCTTCAGGTGCCGGGTGGAGCTTAAAGACCGAAAATCTGGGCGATGCCGTCAGCGTGCCCACGCGCGGTCGCCGTGATGAAACCGGGGTCGGCGAGTTTGCCGGCGTCGTCGGCTTGGTCGATGAACAGGTTCTCCGTCAGGATCGCCGGCATTGCCGACTCACGCAGGACGTGGAAGTTCGCGGTCTTGGGGCCACGGTCGACCACGCCTGCATGCGAGTTCATGGCGCCGAGGATCGCGGGATGGAGCGTGTTGTGGTATCCGACGGTGGGTTCGCCGGCTGATGGGTAGCGGTACGACTCGAAGCCGGTGCCGCCACCGGCGTTGATATGGATGCTCACAAACAGGGCCGCACCCCAACTGTTGGCATCGTTGGTGCGGGCGTCGAGGCTTAGGGTCGCGTCGTCGGTGCGCGACATGCGCACATCCACGCCGCCTTTGGCCACGAGCATGTCGCGGGTCTGCAGCGCGATGTCGAGGCACAGGTCCTTTTCGACGAGGCCGTGACCGGTCGCACCCGTGTCGGATCCCCCGTGTCCGGGGTCGATGTAAACCATCGCGTTCTTGTTGCCGACGTCGGCGAAGGCCTGCCCGGCCATCAGCGGAACGGAGACGGCACCGATTGCGCCGGCCAGCAAGGCTCCGCGGCGACTGATGTTCATAGGGGACATAACGTTCCTGTTCTAGAGAGGGAGGAATGGGCGGTCCTTATATTGCTGTGTGTCTATGCCTTAGTCAAGGCGGTCGCGCCAAGCTGCCGTTAATTGCCACCGTGCGAAATTCGCGCTCGTCGCCCAACGCGCCTAAAATTGAGTCGACTGTGTGGCGGATAACGACACCGGACCAAGGCGGAGGGGAACAACGTGAGTGGGCTCGTGCATGCCGAACAATGGCTGGTGGACAACTTCGACCGATTGGTAGGCGAACACGAGGTCCCCGGGGCTTCGATCGCGATTCTGACCGACGGAAAAGTCGTCTCGCGTGCCGCAGGTCTCCTGAACCTGAACACGGGCGTACCGGCGACCGTCGATTCGGTCTTCCAAATCGGATCGATCACTAAGTTGTGGACGGCGACGTTGGTCATGCAGCTTGTGGCTGAGGATCAAGTAGACCTCGATGAGCCCATATGTTCCTATCTTCCCGGATTCCGCATCGCCGATCCGCACGCGCGCAACCGCATAACCACCCGGCACCTTCTCAGCCACTGCGCCGGTTTCGAAGGCGACATTTTCGACGAGACCTCAAACGACGACGACGCCGTCGCCAAATTCATGCACGAATCGCTGACGGACGTGCCCCAACTGTTCGCCCCCGGCGAGCGTTTCTCGTACAACAACGCGGGTTACGTCGTCCTCGGTCGCCTGGTCGAGGTCATGCGCGAGATGACGTGGGAGCAGGCACTGCGTAGGTACCTGGTCGAGCCGTTGGGTGTGGACCCCGTCGCGACCGGGTCACACGAGGCAGTCCTGCTTCGCGCTGCCGCCGGGCACGTGCGCGACCATAAACACGAGCCGCTTCGTGTCACGCAGCAATGGGCGTTGCCGCGTTCGAATGGACCAGCGGGCGCACAACTGGCGATGCCGGCCGACCAACTACTCAAATTCGCGCAGATGTACTTGGCCGATGGCCGCACTAACGCAGGGGAGCAGTTGCTGCCGTCCGCGATCGTGGCAGGCATGCAGCGCCAGCAGATCCCTGTTCCGAAACGGCAGCCCTGGTCGCTTCGGTACGGCTTGGCTTGGGCCCTGTACGACTACGGTGGCGCGAACGTCATCGGTCACGATGGCCACACCATTGGCCAGTCCGCGCTACTGCGGATAGTCCCGGACCGGAAAGTGGCCGTGGCGCTGCTCATGAACGGCGGCTATACCGACAAGCTTGGGCACGCGGTACTCGAAGGTGTGCTGAAGGACCTGGCCGAGGTTGAGGTACCGCGCCCATACGAGCAGCCGGTTCAGGTGCTACCGATCGAGGATCCGCGCCGATACGTCGGCAAGTACGAGAATCGAGTCCTGTGGGTCACGGTCAGTCACGAAGACGGCCGTCTCTGGGCGGATTCGGCGGCCCGCGGTGACGTGGCCGAAGCCGACGGCTCGGTTCAGGCAGAGCATCAGGAGCTCGTGCGTATCGACGGCGACACCTTTGCCGTCCTCGATGAGGACGGGAGTGTCGAGACCACTTGCGTCTTCGTCGGTGAGGACCACGATGGCCGCGCGAAGTTCCTCCACAATCACCGCGCGGTCGCGCGCGTCGACTGAGCGGGATCACAGCAGTGGCATGAGGTCACCGGCGATGACGTCGTGCTGCAACGATTCCGCTTTCTGAGTGTCCATTTCCGAAAGCACTTCGCGGGCGACGTCGTCGCTGGAACGGATGACCAGAGCAGCCGAGGTGTTTCCGTCGCCGAGCGTTTGTGCGTCGGCTCGCGCCAACGGCCACGACGCGAACGATTCATCCTCCAGCGAGGCACCCATCGTCGTGTGGTGCCACACCGCGGCGTCGATCATTCCGCGGCGCAAGGCGGCCGGAATCTGCGGATAACCGATGTCGACGAAGGCGTGTCGCGGGAATTCCGTCTCCGTCAAATGGACGTGGTCGGCGGAGTCCCGGTCAATGCCGATCCGCCACCGCTCCGGGAGTCGTTCGCGCGCCGCTCGGGCCAGTACCAGCACCGAGTCGGCGGCGTAGTAGCTTCCCGCGCGCAAGAGCGTTCGCGCGCCCACAGCGTCATCGCTGTGCGTGCAGTGCCGCGCGGCGCCTGCGGACATGACACAGATCTGCGACGTTCCGGAACGAAGCGCATTGATGCGTTGCCACGATCCGTGACCGTATAGAAAGGTCGTGGGAATGCCACGGTCGTGGATTTCGCGCCGCAATCCGGTAGCCAGCCCCTGAAGCTCCCGGCTGTGCGGCAACGGCAGTAGGACCGTCAACGGCGGCAGGCCCGCGGTGGCCCACAGGGCTCCCATATCGCGGTCGATGAGGATTGTGCCTTGACGCTGCTTCGAGCTCAGCTCGACGTCGCCGCTGCGCTGTATCTCCTGCATTGCTTTTTGCATGGTCCCGGCGCCGACACCGACATTCGCGCGCATCTGGGAGATGTTCGGCAGTCGGCCGCCGAGCGGCGTTTCGAGTATCGTGCGCGAAACCTCCTGCAACGCCTTGTGCTGCGCGGTATCGGCAGGAGTCGACGACACGATCCGGTGCGAGGATATGCCCATGACGGCCTAGCCTAGTTATGCGCATTTTTGGCTTTTACCGAAGACTCCCCGGAACGCGACGTCGGCGGGATGAGCTGCGAACCATGGCCTTGTTCACGGTCCGGATCCCCTGACGCACCCGCGACCTTCTGCGGACGGATAATGTGCGGTGTCCAGACATTATTTTCCATCGGTGGGAGTTCGCCCATGACCAAAGGCCCAGTTACCGTCACCGTTACCGGCGCTGCCGGACAGATCGGTTACGCCTTGTTGTTCCGCATCGCATCCGGACAGCTGCTCGGGAACGATGTGCCCGTGAGACTGCGGCTCCTGGAAATCCCGCAGGGCGTTAAAGCCGCCGAAGGTACCGCGCTCGAACTCGACGACTGTGCCTTCCCGCTCCTGCAGGGCGTCGACATCTTCGACGATGCGCGGCAAGCGTTCGACGGCTGTAACGTGGCCTTGCTGGTGGGCGCCCGTCCTCGCGGCAAAGGTATGGAACGCGGCGACCTTCTGGAGGCCAACGGCGGCATCTTCAAGCCGCAGGGCGAAGCGATCAATGCCGGCGCGGCTTCGGACGTCAAGGTGCTCGTCGTGGGTAACCCGGCTAACACCAACGCCCTGATCGCGCAATCGCACGCCCCGGACGTTCCGGCGGAACGTTTCACTGCGATGACTCGGCTCGACCACAACCGTGCGCTGGCGCAGTTGGCAGCGAAGACGGGAACGCCGGTCGGCGCTATCAAGAACCTCACGATTTGGGGCAACCATTCCGCGACCCAGTATCCGGACATCTTCCACGCCACAGTGGGCGGTCATAACGCTGCGGAGACCGTGAATGACCAAAACTGGCTGACCGAGGACTTCATCCCGACCGTCGCGAAGCGCGGTGCGCAGATCATCGAGGCGCGAGGTGCGTCGTCGGCGGCGTCGGCAGCCAGCGCCGCCATTGACCACGTGTACACCTGGGTTAACGGCACACCGGACGGGGAATGGACTTCGGCCGCCGTCGTCTCGGATGGTTCCTACGGCGTTCCGGAAGGGCTCATTTCCTCTTTCCCGGTCACGGCGAAAGATGGCCGTTACGAGATCGTGCAGGGCCTGGAGATCAACGACTTCTCGCGTGAGCGGATCGACGCTTCGGTGGAGGAGCTGCGCAGCGAACGTGACATCGTCGCCAAGCTCGGTTTGGTGTAGCGCTTAACGCTGTAGCGCTGTCGCAAGTGCTTCATGCAGACGTTGGGCCGAGTGTCGGCTCGGCCCAACGCTGCGGAACGCGACGAAGCCGTCCGGCCGAACCATCAGGACACCGCGCGGGCCGATGCCGTGCCTGGCCGGCAGATCGCTGCGGCCGACGTCAACGCCGAGCCGGTAACGGTCGACGGCGACGGGCAGGGACGCAGCGGCCTCGAACCAGTCACGGTCGTGGGGTCCGGTGAGCACGACGAAGCGCTCGCCATAGAGATCGATGGTCGAACCATTGGTCAAACTAGAGCTCAACGGAACGTGGGGCGCTTTCGTGCCGGGTTTGCCGTTGAGCGCCGACACGTTCTCGAAGACTGGGGCATTCACCCAGGGCTCACTGATCACGCTGCTGCGATACGTATAGCCCGTCATCACGCTATTGCGGTCGACGATGGTCTCGGAGTTCGTGTCCCTGTCTGTCGCGCCGAAACGCCTGTGGAAGCGTAGGACCGCTTGCCGCATCGTTGCGATCGCGACCGGTCGGCGTTCGGCATCATAAGTATCCAGAAGTGACTCACCTGCGTGGCCTTTGATAACGGCGGCGATCTTCCACGCGAGGTTGTGTGCATCCTGTACACCCGCGGCGCCCCCGAACCCGCCGGTCGGTGGCATGGGATGCGCGGCGTCTCCGATGAGGAATATGCGTTCATCGCGAAACGAGTCGGCGACTGCCGCGGTGACGGGGAAACGCAGGGCCATGACGTCGGTACCGGGAATCTGTGGCCTCAGCCGCACTGACGTGAACGGCAGTCCTGCGGCGGCTCGCACCATGCTGACCGCCGTGTCGTAACTGGGCAGCGGCGAATCCGGGTTGTCTGTTGTACCGAACACCCATCGTTTGCCGACATCGTCGAGGGCCATGAAGAACGTGTGTGGGCGTGGCCGATCCAGGTAGGCCATGTGCACTGTCCTACCTGCCAAGGCCTCGCGCAGGTCGGCCTCGACCAGCAGAGTAGTGAGATGGAAGTAGGTCCCAGGACCCTCCATGTTTGCGTTGTACCGGCGACGTACCGCACTGTCCGCCCCATCGGCGGCCACGAGGTAGCGCGCGTGGACAGCGCTTCTGGTTTCGTCCTGATGCCGCAGTAGGGCGTATACGCCGTCGCCTGACTGCGTGTAACCACACAGCTGAGTGCCGAAATGGACTTGAACCCCGAGGCTGTCGGCGTGGGCGCGCAGTACGAGTTCGAGTTTGTCCTGGTCGATGGGTACGCGGCTGCAGGGACTGGTGGCTCCGGCTTTTTCGGCTTTCGGGGGCGGGATCCGTTCGTATTCCGCGCTGGCCAGCGTTTGCGCGCGAATCGCCATGAAGGTACGGGCACGGGACAGGTCGTTACTGGAGTCGCGGATACGGGACTCGAGGCCGACCTGCCGATAGAGCTCCATGGTGGAGGCAGGGACGCTGCGCAGGCGTGGCTGGCTCACGAGGTCCGGATGCTGCTCGATCAGAGTGCACGCAACTCCGTGCCAGGCGAGAAACACAGCGCAGGACAATCCGGTCAACCCGCCGCCGACGACGAGGACCCGGTCATCATCCGCAATCATCACCGCACCTCCTGTGTCGATTGACGACCTGTTTCCATGACGGGACGTCGAAAGAGGTGCGTTTGCCGCGGTACGGAGCCAGGGCGCTGCCAGCTTTCCTGGTGCCACGGCGGATGGGGGATCCGATGCCGCAGAACGAAAAAGTGCCGTGGCCGCGGCATGGGGTCATGCACCGGTCGGGGAACGTCCAGTCACTTATAACCTTGCGATTACTCCATAAGGTTACGTGTTGATGACCGAAAGTACTATAGGTGATGCCACAAAAGTTCCACACATGTGCGTTGTGGGACAAAATGGGCGTTTGCGACCTATGGCTCAATGAGGCCGGACCGTATCGCGTAACGGGTGAGTTCCAGACGATCCCGCAGACCCAATTTCTGAAGCAGGTTCGCGCGGTGGCGCTCCACAGTCTTGCTGCTGATCACCAAGATATCCGCGATCTCCTTAGAGGTGTGTCCTTCCGCCACCAGCTTCAAGATCTCCTCTTCCCGGTGAGTTATCGCGCGGTACTCGTCATCGTCATTGCTGCCCTCGTTCTCCAGATAGTTTCGAATCAACGCGGTGACGGCTCCCGGGTACAGGAACGGCTCGTCGCGCATTGCTGCGCGGCAGGCTTCGACAAGGTCACGGTCCGCCACGGATTTCAGTACGTAACCGCTGGCGCCCACCCGAAGTGCTTCGAACAGATACTGCTCATTGTCATACATCGTCAACATGAGGATCCGGACCTCCGGCAAAACCCGCGACAGCTCGCGGGCCGCCTGTAGTCCCGTCAACCGGGGCATCGCAATGTCCAGGATCGCCAAATCCGGGTTGTGTTTGCGCGCCTCGTCGATGGCCTGGGCCCCATCACTGGCCTCCGCCACCACCCGCAGGCCCGGCTCACCATCCAATATCAACCGAACACCGCGGCGTACGAGTGCGTGGTCGTCGGCGAGTAGAATCCGGGTGTCAGAGGTTTCAGTCATGAAAGATTGCTCCTGTTGCGAATGGGGGCATAAAGACGAACGACGGTCCCGGTATCGGGCGCGGCGAAAACGTCAATATCGGCGCCGATCAAGAGCGCGCGCTCGCGCATGCCCCGAATACCGGCTCCTTCCGCTGCGCCGCGCACGCCCTGACCGTCGTCACGAATACGTAGCTCCACTCCGGGTCCTAGACGACGAAGCGTCAGATTCACCTCGGTAGCGTTGGCGTGGCGGGCGATATTGGTAAGACCCTCCTGCGCTACCCGGTAAAGGACAAGCTCCGTCTCGTCGTCGAGCTCGGGGAGGCCAGGATCCAGGTGCTTATGTATGACCACTTTGGCATGTTCGGAATTGGCGGATATGAGCTCCTTCAACGCACTCAATAGCCCGAGTTCCTCCAAGACACCTGGGCGAAGCCGGCGGGCGATCCGGCGGATCTCGTCGAGGCTTTCGCGAGTGCGCTCCTTGACCTCCAAAAGGTCTTCGCCTATCGGATCCGGCGCCTTATCGGAGACCTGCTTGAGCTTCAAAAGGACGGCGGTCATCGTCTGTCCGACTTCATCGTGGAGTTCCTGAGCGATGCGGCGCCGTTCCGCTTCCTGTGCGGACAAAGCCCGCGCACTACTCGTGGCGCGTTCGGCCTCGAGGCGGTCCAGCATCGTGTTGAAGCTGCGGATTACGTCGGCCACTCCGGCTTGTCCCGTCACGTTCGTCCGTTGCCCGGGGCGCAGCAGGTCCGCGGTCGTCATGGCGGCCGTCAAACGACGCAGTGGGGCCAAACCAATCCGGATGAGGAACGCGTTTGCGCCCAGCATTGCCACGATTCCGCCGAACACGATGACCGCTTCCGTCAGCAACGCCGGCGTGGACACCGTGGCGGGACCGACCAGAAGCAAAACTGCCGCCGAACACAGTACGGCGGCATTCGACAAAAAGATGCGCCAAAACAGGGACAAATGTTCTCCTTCGAACCGTCGCCGCCTGGGGGATGAATGAATGGCCAGACATTATCTCGCTATGACTGGCCGCAACTTGGCGGACATAGGTCACCGGTGTAATCGTGCCGCTGCGTACCGGAAACGTCTATACGGGGCGCCACCCATTTTTTCCGAGGCATTTGTCTCGATAACGAAGAAATACACGTGCGAGGGGGGACGAAATGGGTGTCGTGACCAATAGCAGGTGGACAGGGTAAACGACGAAAATTGGCGTGGACACCTGATCTTGGTTCACGGGCGTGAGCGCCGTCAGTCGTCGTGTAACACCCCCCATATGGGCATTGCAGCATGTTGGCTATGAAGCTGCCGCCCACATGCCCGGTCCTTGCGATTCGGCGTTGAGGTCCCCGCCTCCGCTGTTGCATCAGGTGACCATAGCTAACAGTCGCAACGAGAGGAACCGACCCTTGACCATTTCTCGGTCTCCACGTCATCCCGATGCTTTTGGTACGACAATGGGCATCCGTCATACCTCAGAAACAGCAAGGCTGACGCCAAAATTGATCCATGGTAGACCGAAATGGGGTACGGGGGGAGCCGAGAGTGAGTGCGCTAGTCGAAGGAGCATGCGAGGTGAAAACGTGACCTTCGCCTCGTCAGCCGAGACACGAACTCTCGCCACAGTCGCCCTGGTTTCCGGCCCGCCTGGGGGCCGAGTATGAGTGTTGCAGCCCCATACATCGCCCTTGCCATCTTCATAGTCGCGTATTTCTTCATCGCGACCGAAAAACTTAATCGTGTCGCCGTGGTGCTGACCGCGGCAGGTGTGATGGCGGCGCTGGGCATCGTGTCCGGCGAGTCCGCCTTCTATTCAGAGCACGCCGGTATCGACTGGAACGTCATCTTCCTGCTTTTGGGAATGATGGTCATCGTTGCCCTCATCAAGCAGACCGGGGTATTCGATTATCTAGCGATCTGGGCCGCGCAACGATCCAAAGGCAAACCCTACGCCTTGCTCGTGTGGCTCATGGCCATCACCGCAATCGCATCACCCTTCTTGGACAACGTCACCGTTGTCATGCTGGTCGCGCCGGTGACCATTTCGGTATGTCGCAGGCTGGGAATATCGTCGGCCCCGTACCTGATCGCCGAGATTCTGGCCTCCAACATCGGGGGAGCGGCAACGCTCATCGGTGACCCGCCGAACATCATCATCGGTAGCCGTGCGGGCTTGTCGTTCAACGATTTCCTCGTGCACATGGCGCCGATCACGGCCATCCTGTTCGTGATGTTCATCTTCATGGCGAAGTTCATGTTTCGCAAGTCTTTCGAATACAACCCCGAACAGGTTGAGGAAGTCATGGCGATGGACCCCAAAGCCGAGATCACCGATACGCGTTTGCTCGTGAAGTGTCTTTCGGTGCTCCTGGTCGTCATGGTGGCGTTCTCGCTCCACACGTTTTTGGGGATCGAGCCGTCAATCGTCGCCTTGTTGGGCGCCGGTGCAATGGTGTTGGTGTCGGGCGTCAGCGCATCGAAATACCTGGCCGATGTCGAGTGGGCGACCCTCGTATTCTTCATGGGTCTGTTCATCATGGTGGGCGGTCTCGTTGAGACGGGAGTCATCAAGCAGATCGGCACGTGGAGCGTCGAAGCGGTCGGTGATAATTACTTCGGTGCCGCTACCGCGTTGGTGTTCGGTTCCGCGATTTTGGGCATGTTCTTCGACAACATTCCATACGTCGCGACCATGGCTCCGATCGTGGAAGACATTGTGGCGCAGGCACCGGACCCGGAGATCGGCCAGTCCCTGTGGTGGGCGTTCGCGTTGGGTGCCGACCTCGGCGGAAACGGTACTGCCATTGCCGCCAGCGCCAATGTCGTTGTCATTGGTATCGCCGCCAAACACGGTGAGCCGATCAGTTTCTGGCAATTCACGAAATACGGTTTGGTGACTACCTTGGTGACCACGGTCGTGGCTTGGGGGTGGGTGTGGCTTCGCTACTTTGCGTTCTAGCCAAACGACCGAAGACCTAGCCGGTGTGATCGCCGATCTGTGGGCTTGCGTCCGCGGTCGGCGGTCCTGCCCCCATTGACCTACCACAGTAGGCCGAATTTGAGGAGTGCTTATGCAGATTGAACGCATTGCGTTGCCCGGTATTGGCATTAGATATACCTTCGCCACTGAATACGGGGACAAGGTCGGCGTGATCTGTATGCACAATGGCGATCGCGAGTTCTTTATCTACGACCGCAATGATCCGCACACGGTGCGCGCGACGACGAAGATGGATTCGCACGAGGCGCAGCATTTGGCGGAATTGCTGCATTCGAACGTGACCATCGATCATTTCGTTGACCCCGAGCTACCAGCTACCAGTAATGTTGCGCGCCTTGAGGTGAAGGCGGGTTCGCACCTCGATGGTTACCCCATCGGGAAGGTCAATTCGCGTATCGGTATCAGCGTGCTGGCGGTCATCCGGGCCGCCGAGGTGATGACGTCCCCGAAGTCCGATGTCGTTTTGCGAAGCGGCGACCTGCTGGTGGTTGCCGGTACGCAGGCGGCGATCGGGAAGTTCAGTCTTGCGGTCGGTTCCGAGTTAGCCGGTCGCGGTATGGGGGCGCCGATGTCATGCGCGGCGCCCCCATGATCGTGTTTTTGTTCCCTCAGGCCGCTAGTGCGGACATGGTGAGTTCCTTGTCATCGGCCTTGTGGCCGCTGCCGACGATGTACGCGTCGAGGTCGCCTTCGTGTGAGCCGGATGGCGTGGTCTTGGCGGCCTGGCGGGTGAAATAGCTGGTTCCCCGAGACAGGTCGTGCCCGACGGCCTGAGCGTTCACTTCGTAGTAATAACGGCTGGACCCGTCGTCTTGGGTTTGCCGCCGCGAATACAGCCGGCCCCGCACGATCACGGGGTCGCCGACGCTTATTGATGAATGGACGTTGTCGCCGAGCCCGCGCCAGCACGAGACTTTGATGAAGAGCTCATCGCCGTCCACCCATTTGGATTGTCGCTTGTCGTAGCGACGCGATGTGGAGGCGAGCCGGAAGTCCGTGAGCGCTCCGGAAGCGAATTGTCGCTGCTGTGGTTGTGTTGCGACGTTGCCCAGCACGGTGATATTGGTGTCGTACATCGTTGCTCCGTTTCCGCGAGTCGATAGAGCTGTTTCGAACGTGAACTGGCCGGTTCAGGTCCAGACTGCCTGGAGGCGGGG
>DXIM01000104.1 GCA_019112895.1 Candidatus Stackebrandtia faecavium | reverse complement strand
CCATGATGAGTTTCCGGCTGGCCGCGTACGCGGTGACCGTTGAGATGGACAAGGTACTGCTCGTGCTGCATGCTCCAACGGGAAGTTGGACGCTTCCGGGCGGCGGAGTAGAACACGGCGAAGACCCGTTCGAGACGGTCACCCGTGAACTGCACGAGGAAACCGGTTGTCACGGAGTCGTCGAAGGGCTGCTCGGAGTCGACTCCCGAGTGATACCGGCGTCGGAACGTCTGCGGGAAGGTCCGGAACACCACAACGTCGGTGTTTTCTATCGGGTGCGGCTCATTGATGACGTGCTGCAGCCGGCATCCGATGAGGAAACCGGGAAATGCGAGTGGACCGACCTGGAGGAGGTCGCTTCGCGACCGAGGTCCTCACTGGTCGATATTGGACTGGGTCTGCACGGCAGCGAACCAGTCACTGGTCACGTCCCGCCGGTGCGGGTCGGCGGCCTGATCCGGCATTGACTGACCGCGGCCGTAACGCGGTCACGCCGGATTTGCTTGGCTCGCGGCCGTGCGCGCGCGGAAACGTGCGGTACTAGCGGCAGGCGTGAGGTTGAGTCTGCGCAGGAGTTGCGCATTGAGCGCGACCACGATTGTCGAGATTGACATGAGGATGGCGCCGACGCTCATCGGCAACACGAAACCGATCGAGGCGAGGACGCCCGCCGCCAGCGGCACCGAGATCAGGTTGTATCCGGCCGCCCACCACAGGTTTTGCTTCATCTTCGAGTACGAGGCTCGCGACAGTTCGATGATCGACATCACCGAGCGCGGGTCCGATCCCGCTAGGACGACGCCGGCCGAGCCGATCGCCACGTCGGTGCCCGCGCCGATCGCGATGCCGACATCGGCGGTCGCTAGCGCCGGCGCGTCGTTGACCCCGTCGCCGACCATGGCGACGGTGCGGCCTTCGGCCTGCAGCTGCGCGACCTTCGCGGCCTTGTCTTCGGGGCGGACGCCGGCGAACACGCGGTCGATGCCGAGTCCTGCCGCCACCGTGTCGGCCACTGCCTGCGCGTCCCCGGTGATCATGACGACCTGTGCACCCGCCGAGTGCAGGGCCTCCACGACCTCGTATGACTCGGTGCGTACCTCGTCGGCGAGCCGGAGCGCGCCGATGACTTCGCCGTCCGCCAGAACGTGAAGGATGATGGCGCCTTCGCGGCGCCACTGTTGTGTCGCCGGCAGTTCCGAGGCGTCGTGCTGCTCGAGCAGGTACGGACCCCCGACTTCGATCATGGAACCTGCGACCTCGGCCTTGACCCCGACGGCCGGCGAGGACGAGAAACGACTGGCTGGTTGCAGCTCAAGCCCGCGGTCGTTAGCGGCCGCGGTGATCGCGGTGGCCAGGGGGTGTTCGCTGTCGGATTCGGCCGCGGCGGCTAGTGCGAGCACCTCGGTCTCGTCGCGCGTGCCGACGGGCGCGATACCCGTCACCGTCGGCCGTCCCTTTGTCAGGGTTCCGGTCTTGTCGAACAGGATGGTGTCGACGTTGCGCATCGACTCCAGCGCCAACCGGTCCTTGACCAAGACGCCGCCGCGGGCCGCCCGTTCGGTGGCGATCGAGACTACGAGCGGGATCGCCAGGCCGAGGGCGTGCGGGCACGCGATCACCAGCACCGTGATGCTGCGTACGACGGTGTCTTCGGGCTGCCCCAGCAGCGACCACACGATTGCGGTGATCGCGGCTGTGCCGAGCGCGAACCAAAACAGCCAGGCCGCCGCGGTATCGGCGATACGTTGCGCACGTGAGGAAGAAGCTTGCGCGTCGGAGACGAGTTTTTGAATTCCCGCTAGGGCGGTGTCGTCTCCGACTGCGGTGACTTCGACTCGCAGGCCCGAATCGGTCGCCACTGTCCCCGCCACGACACGGTCGCCGGTGGCGCGACGGACCGGTTGGGACTCGCCCGTGACCATGGATTCGTCGATGTGGGCGGCGCCGTCGATGATTTTCCCGTCAGCGGGAACCGATGAGCCGGGGCGGACCACTACGACGTCGGCGACTGCCAGTTCGGACGGCGAGACGGTGACAGTGGCGTCGCCGACGACTTTTTCGGCCTGATCCGGTAGCAGGGCCGCCAAGGAATCGAGCGCGGACGTCGTCTGCGCGAGCGAGCGCATCTCGATCCAGTGCCCCGCCAACATGATGACGACCAGCAACGCTAGTTCCCACCAGAAGTTGAGTTCGGTACTGAGCAGATGGAGAGACGAACCCCACGAGGTGATGAACGCGACCGTGATGGCCAGACCGATCAGCAGCATCATGCCCGGTTTGCGCGACCGGATTTCGTCGACGGCGCCGCTCAAGAACGGCCGCCCGCCCCAGATGTATATGACCGTGCCGAGAATCGGCGACAGCCAACGCACCCAGCCTGCATCGGGGAGGGAGTACCCGACGATGTGCGCGAACATTTCGTTGAACGCGACGACGGGGATCGAAATAATGAGCATGATCCAAAACAGCCGTCGGAATTGTGCGACATGATCGCCGTGGCCGCCGTGGCCGCCGTGAGAGGGGTTCTCGTGTTTGCCGACGCCGTGGCCGCCGTGGTCGGCATGCGCTGGCTGGTGGTGTGGGGCCCCTTCGTCCATACCTCGACGATATACCCCTAAGGGGTATCGTGTCAGGAAATGCCGTCGGCGTCTTACGTCACGGAGTCTGGCGGGCAATTGATGCTTTTCGGAGCACGCCCAAAACCGATTTCCCCATATGTCCCCCAGAAATGCCCAAAGCTGACTCGAATGGGCACTAGATACGCCGATGGCCTGGTGA
>DXIM01000103.1 GCA_019112895.1 Candidatus Stackebrandtia faecavium | reverse complement strand
AGGTCACGGAACATGCTCAGCAGGAGCAACGCACCCAGCAGGAACGGAATCGAGTTGAACGTGTCCACTGCACGGGAGAAGATCGTGTCGATGATGCCACCGTAATAGCCGGCCAGAATGCCCAACAGGCCACCGACGACGAGCGTACCGATGACCACGAGCAGCGACAGCTGCACCGACGGCCCGGCCCCATAAATCGTCTGCGCGTAATAGTCGCAGCCTTCGGCACTGAAGCCGAACGGGTGCCCATCCTCGGGCCCCTTCTTAGCCATGCCGATGCTGCAGTCTTTCGGATTCGTATTCGTGAACAACGACGGGAAGAACGCGATCAACACGATAGGAATCAGCATGATGATCGAAAAAATCACCGTCGGACGCTTACGCAGATCCCGGATCGCGTCACCGGCGAGACTCGCCGGCTTCGCCTTTTTCTCAGGAGTTTGTGTGGCGATTTCTTCGGAGTCACTCATAACGAATCCTCGGGTCCAATACGGCGTAGAGCAGGTCGACCAGCAGGTTGATCAACATGTAACTGACTGACAAGATCGCCACGATCGGGATCACAACCAGAAGGTCGTTTTCCTGCGTTGCAGTCCACAACAAACCACCCATCCCCGGGATGCTGTACACGCCCTCGGTGATGACCGCGCCACCCATGGCTTCGGCCAGCTGAAAACCGATCATGGTGATGACGGGAATCAGTGAGTTCCTCAGTGTGTGCAATACGGTGACGCGCCTGGGGTGCAGCCCTTTGGCCTTAGCCGTCCGTACAAAGTCCGCGCGCATATTCTCCAACATGCTGGTTCGCGACAGTCGGGTAATGCCGGCGATCCCGAAGGCGCCGAGAATAAGACCCGGAATCAACAGCGACAACACCGGATGTCGGAAGTCGTATGAGGGTTGGAAGATAAGCGCCAGGAGGCTATCTCGACCAAGATCTTCTCGGGCCCAGTTACCGACCCAGACACCAACAATCTTTTGACAGACGACCAACAAGAGAAAAGTGGGGACCGCGATCATGAACGTTGTTCCGACGCGGGTGAAATAGTCAATAAAACGGCCGCGTCTCATCGCCGAGATGACGCCCGCGGTGATTCCGAGAAGAACCCATACAGACGTCGATATCGCGAAGAGGATCAGGGTGGGGGGAATGGCCGTTTGAATTTGTTCGACGACCGAGATGCCGTCGTAGTCAGTACCGAAATCGAGTGTCGTCCAGTCGGCTGTGCGGTCGACGAACATATTCAGACAGGGGTCACCGATTCGGTCCAAGCATGGGTCGTCAGTGCCGAACTTCTTTTCGACCGCGGCGATTTGTTCTGGGGTAGCCGGCTTATCGCCGAAGAAGGTCCGTGCCGGGTTCCCATTGATTTGGATGGCGAGCGACATCAAGTAATGCAGGAGAAACAGCACCAAAAAGAATGTCAGTACTGCCTGCAGTAGTCGCCGAATTACATAACGCCCCACGGATCAGACCTTCCGTCATGGTGTGTGGCACCAGTACACCTCGCTGCTGCATGTGTGTTTTATCAGATAGGTGGCTGGCAGCCGAGGATCGGCCGCCAGCCACAAAGGGTCACGCCGTTGCCAAGACTTGGCTAACGGTTTTATTGGAAGTCGAGCTTTCCGTAGTCGTACGTTCCACTCATGTACGTGTTGCGCTCGAAGCTGTCCGGGTTAATCCGGTCACCCAACTTCGTAGCCGTCGTACCGACCCACAGCGGCGCCAGCGGAAGCTGGTCAGCCAGACGCTCTTCCGCAGCCTGGTACTTCTGCAGCGCGGCGTCAAGGTCTTCGGCCTTGTCGCCTTCCTTGAGCAGTTCCTCGAACTTCTCGTCGTGGAAACCGAAGTCGTTGCCCGGGCCATTGCCGTACAGCGGCTTCATGTAGTTCTCGTTCAACGGGTAGTCAGGGATCCAGCCAGTCAAGAACGGACCGGTGATCTCGTGAGCGGTCTTCTTCTCCAAGAAGTCCGGCCATTCGAGAGTCTTCATGGTGTAGTCGAGGCCCAGGTTCTTGGAGATCTGGTCACCAATCACCTTCAGGTAGTCCTCACCGGTGCCCTTGTTCACCCACAGGGTGACCTTTTCGCCCTCAGGCCAGCTCGACTTGTCCAGCAGTTCCTTGGCGGCGTCAGCGTCGAACTTGCATGCTTCACCGCAGGTACCGGCCTTGTGGCCCGGAATCATGCTCGGCACGTAGGAGTCGGCTGCGATGTAGCGTCCCTGGAACAGGCCGTCGATCAAAGCCTCACGGTCGATCGCCATGGAGAACGCCTTGCGAACGTCCGGGTCGGCGTAAAGGTCCTGGTGGACCGGGAAGCCGAGGCCCCAGGTGTCCGAACCTTGGTCTTCAAGCAGCTCGTCGCCGTACTTTTCCTTGGCGGCTTCGTATTCCTCAGCCGGCGGAGCACACAGGTCCAGCTTTCCGGCCTCGAAGTCCGGCCAGCAGACCGCGTCGCCGGTGTAGATCTTGTAGTTGATCTTGTCGATCTTCGGCTGTTCGCCCTGGAAGTCGTCCCACTTCTTGAGCTTGATGCCCTTCTTGTGTTCCCACTTGCCATCGATCTCGTACATGCCGTTACCGATCGGCTTCTCGTTGCATGCATCGATGTCATCGAGGCAGGCGTCAGCCAACGGGTAGAAGGCGGAGTAGCCGAGCATGAGCGGGAAACCGATGAAGGCTTCGTCCAGCGTCACCTCGAGGACGTAGTCGTCCTTGGCTTTGAGACCCTTCATGGTCTCTTCTTTTGGCTCTTCTTCGCCTTCAGGGATCTGAACGTCGTCCCAACCCTCGATCGAGTCAAGGAAGCCGGCGCCCTGGTTTGCGTTCGCACCGTTGGCGGCGTAGTTCCATGATTTGACAAAGGTTTCGGCGTTGATCTCTTCGCCGTTTTGGAAGGTAAAGCCTTCCTTGATCTTGATGGTCCAGACCTTGTTGTCCTCGCTGGTCGGTTCGCCATCGGCGATGACCGGCTCCACCATGCCGTCGGGGGTGTAGTCGTAGAGGCCGGCATACACATGCTCAGCAATCTCGCCACCCTCAGACTCACCGATGTTCGGCGGGACCAAACTCTTAGGCTCACCAAGACTCAGGCGCAGTGTGTTGTCATCGCTGTCTCCACTATCGCCACCACAGGCCGCTAGCCCCAGGGTCGCAACTGCAATGGTGGAGAAGGTGGCAAGGACGCGTTTTGTACGCACCGTCACGTCTCCTCGGATTGATGTTCTCTATCGGGCTCACCGAGTCGGTCCGACGTGCGCCGGGCATCCGCCGGTGATACGAGCCAGCGCATTATGCGGCTGGCCTTGGGAAAAAAGCTAGCCCACAAATTGATCGCGTCGGCACCGAAATACATACCGTCGGATAACGATTCAGCGACGATGGGTGTTGACATGCGCTGCGAAACCAATGTGCACCGGTAATGCGGCCGAGTTGATACCCAACACTTCGCACCGACGCTGTCGGCTTTAGCTCTCGAACGTTTCGAGGTCCTCATCGCTGCCACCGGAACAACAAGCGGAAATTCGCAAATGGACAAGTTTGCGGATTCACTAGCACGCGAGCACATCTCACACGCCACGGTGTCGTATTGTTGTGACTTTCAATACGAACCAACACACTACTGCAGGTTATGTGGGATCCAAATCGGCTGATCAGGACACCCGATAATCACCAACAACTACAGACAGTGTTCAAGCGATAGTCTGCGAGTTTCCGCACATCTAGGAGCCGATAACGCAAGACCATGCTCGACCACGGTCGAGCCATCGAGCCGACACTCAACACACCGCGCGAGGGAGCGCAAGAAGATGACATCCACGTTGCCGTCCGCGGCACGGGGGAGACCGAAAATCTCCGCCCGCACGCTACGCACCGACCGCTGGTGGATCACGCCACTGTTGACCTTCATAGGTCTGTTGTCGTTCGTGATCTACGGAATGGTCCGGATATTCGTGAACGCCCACTATTGGGCGCCCGAACAGCATTATCTGGCCCCGTTCTATTCGCCGTGCGTGTCGGAATCCTGTGTACCGGGGTCAAGCCATTTCCTCGGTCAGCCATTTCCACAACTTCCACCCTGGATGAGCCCCGCAATGATCATTCTGGCTTTGCCGGGCGGATTCCGATTGACCTGCTATTACTACCGAAAGTCCTACTACCGGTCGTTCTGGCTGTCGCCCCCAGCCTGTGCGGTACCGGATGGGCACAAAAACTACACGGGCGAACGCCGGTTCCCTCTCATCCTGCAAAACTCGCACCGCTACTTCCTGTATGCGGCAATCCTTATCGGCTGCGTCTTGACGTACGACGCCGTGCTGGCGTTCAAGGGCCTAGACGGCGGGTTCGGCATCGGCCTGGGAACCGTGATCCTGGTCGCCAACGTCATCTTCATCTGGGGATACACATTGGGCTGCCACTCGTGTCGAAATATCGTCGGCGGCCGCTTGAACAACTTCTCTAAGCATCCGATTCGTTACTGGATGTGGACCCAGGTATCCAAACTCAACGCCAAGCATCAGACCTGGGCATGGATCTCGCTGTTCTCCGTGATGGGCGCCGACCTCTATGTCTGGCTGGTCGCCTCCGGCGTCATCACAGACTTCCGATTCTTCAACTAAGCAAGTGGGTGCACCCGTGACCAACTATCAACACCATTCTTTCGATGTGCTCGTACTCGGCGCCGGAGGCGCGGGGCTACGAGCCGCGATCGAGGCGCGCCTGGCCGGTAAGAAAACCGGAATCATCTCCAAGTCCCTGTTCGGTAAAGCCCACACCGTCATGGCCGAAGGCGGCGCCGCCGCATCCATGGGAAACGTGAGCGATAAGGACAACTGGCAGGTCCATTTCCGCGACACGATGCGGGGCGGCAAGTTCCTCAACCACTACCGAATGGCGGAATTGCACGCCAAGGAAGCCCCGGACCGGGTCTGGGAATTGGAAACATACGGCGCGCTGTTCGACCGCACCCCGGAGGGCAAGATCTCGCAGCGCAACTTCGGTGGTCACGAATACCCGAGGCTCGCGCACGTCGGTGACCGCACCGGGCTGGAAATGATTCGGACACTGCAGCAGAAAATCGTGTCCCTGCAGCAGGAAGACGAGCAGAGCCCGGACAACACACAACAGCGGCTGCAGGTGTTCGCGGAAACCACGATCACCGACCTGTTCACCGACGACGGCAAAATCTCGGGAGCATTCGGGTATCACCGTGCATCGGGAGACCTCGTTGTCTTCGAAGCACCGGCGGTCATCCTGGCGACCGGCGGAATCGGGAAATCATTCAAGGTGACGTCCAACTCCTGGGAGTACACTGGAGACGGACATGCGCTGGCCATGCGCGCCGGGGGCACCTTGGTCAACATGGAGTTCGTCCAGTTCCACCCCACCGGAATGGTCTGGCCGCCGTCGGTGAAAGGCATTCTCGTCACCGAATCAGTACGCGGCGATGGCGGCGTGCTGCGCAACAGTGACGGCGACCGGTTCATGTTCAACTATGTACCGGACGTTTTCAAAGACCAGTACGCCACGACCGAGTCGGAAGCCGACGGCTGGTACAGCGATCCCGATAACAACCGGCGGCCCCCCGAGCTTCTTCCCCGAGATGAGGTCGCTCGGGCGATCAACGCCGAGGTCAAGGAGGGCCGCGGCTCTCCTCACGGCGGCGTGCTCCTGGATATCGCGAGTCGCCTTAAGCCGGAGGAGATCACGAAACGCCTACCGAGCATGTATCACCAGTTCAAGGAACTGGCCGACGTCGACATCACGAAGGAACCGATGGAGGTCGGACCCACCTGTCACTACGTGATGGGCGGGGTGGAAGTCAACCCGGAGACACAACAGTCGACGGTCCCGGGCCTGTACGCGGTCGGCGAAGTATCCGGCGGCATGCACGGTTCGAACCGGCTCGGCGGCAACTCGCTATCGGACCTACTGGTGTTCGGCCGACGGGCGGGAGCACACGCCGCCCAACACGCGGACACCGTCTCGCCACGCCCGTCCGTCGACGATGAGGAAGCGGATGCGGCGGCGCGCAATGCCGTGTCGGTGTTGGTCGACGAGATGCCCGACGATGCAGAGAATCCGTACACCTTGCAGTCGGATCTGCAGGCCGTCATGAACGAACTGGTCGGCATCATCCGCCGCGCCGAAGAACTAGACCAGGCCCTTGTGAAGCTTGGTGAACTGCGCAAACGTGCGCGGAACGTCAGAGCCGCCGGCGGCCGCAAGTACAACCCCGGCTGGCATCTCGCGCTCGACCTTCGCAACATGCTGACGGTGTCGGAATGCATCGCCAAGTCCGCCTTGGAACGGGATGAGTCTCGCGGTGGACACACCCGTGAAGACAGTCCACAGATGGATGCCAACTGGCGCAAGATCAATCTGGTGTGTTCGCTGGTAGGCGACAACGTCTCCCTCAAGCGGCAAGCGCTACCCACCATGTCCGATGAGCTGATCACCTTGTTCGAACGCAGCGAGCTCGAGCAATACATGACCGACGAAGAACTGCAAGCCTACGACGTCGCTAAGAACGGCGGCTCGCATAAGGATGGTGGTGCATCATGACCACGCGACACTTCCGTGTATGGCGCGGCGACGATCAAGACGGCGAACTGCGCGACTTCTATGTCGAGGTCAACGAGGGCGAAGTCGTGTTGGACGTCATTCACCGTATTCAAGCGACACAAGCGCCTGACCTCGCCGTCAGGTGGAACTGTAAGGCCGGCAAATGCGGTTCCTGCTCCACCGAAATTAACGGTATGCCGAAGCTGGCGTGCATGGCGCGCATGAGCACCTTCGGTGAGGACGAGACGATCACGGTCACCCCGATGAGGACATTCCCGGTGATCCGTGACCTGGTGACCGATGTTTCGTACAACTACGAGAAGGCCAGGCAGATGCCGGCCTTCTCCCCGCCGACGAGCTTGGCACCGGGCGAATACCGCATGCAGCAGGTCGATGTGGAACGTTCGCAGGAGTTTCGCAAATGCATCGAGTGTTTCCTGTGCCAAAACACCTGCCATGTGACTCGCGATCACGAACAGAACAAGGAAGCGTTCGCGGGGCCGCGCATGCTCATCCGGGCGGCCGAACTCGATATGCATCCTCTCGACGAGCGCGATGACCGCAAGGAATTCGCTAAGGAGAGTCAGGGAATCGGTTTCTGCAACATCACCAAATGCTGCACCGAGGTGTGTCCGGAGGGGATCCGGATCACCGACAACGGAATCATCCCGATGAAGGAACGTCTCGCCGACCGTAAGTACGACCCGGTCACCTGGTTGGGGCGCAAGATTTTCCGCCGAGATCAGATCAAAGACTAACCCGTGTGGTCGGTGCCGGCACAACGTCGGCACCGACCACATTACCCAGAACACATTAGAATAGGTTGATTACCTAGGGTGATTTCATGCCCTCGGAGCTACACGACACCCTGGTCCAGCTTTTCCGGGATCAGCCTGTCTTCATCAAACAGGTCATCAACAACGACACACGGATCGCCCATGAGCCGTTCACGCACGCCAGGCTGGTCAGCGAGAACGCCACTGTTCTGAAATCCACCGAGCGTCGCACCGACGCCACGATCGAACTATTCAACGAAGAAACCGTCGCTCGGCTCATCGTGGTTCTCGAAGTGCAACTGAGAATCGACAAAGACAAGCTGCGTACCTGGCCCACCTACGTGTGCCGCATGCACGAGGACATGGACTGTCCAATCGTGCTCGTGGTCATCTGTACCGACGAAAAAACCGCACAGTGGGCTAGCCGTCCTATCGAAATCGGCCCCGTCAATTCCCAGATCACTCCAGTCGCGCTGGGGCCAGCGTCGGTTCCGCAGATCGTCGACCCCGACAGTGCCGATGCCACACCGGAGATGACGGTCCTGTCCGTCATCATGCATTCCCACACCGACCTGGGAACACGAATAATCGATGCCATGGACACGGTTTTGGCGACAATCGACACCACACGCGCCGCTGACTACACTGATTACGCGATGGGTTTGTTGAGGGGCAAACCGCGCGCATACCTGGAGGCACTCATGAGTACGGCAACTGCGCCCTATCACAGCGAATTCGCGGGCCGTTTCTACAAAAAAGGTAAGGCCGAAGGGCAGGCTCAGGGCCGTGCTGAAGGGCAGGCACGAGGCCGAAGTGAGGGCCGCGCCGAAGGGCAAGCCAAGATGCTGCTCATTCTGCTCGATCACCGCGGCATCGCCTTGTCGAAGACCGACCGCCACAAAATCCAGACATGCACGGACACCGATCTGCTGCAGACGTGGGCGGTTCGTGCCACCAGTGCCGAAACCGTCGCCGATATTTTCGATTAGTCCGTACCCGGCGTCACGATCGCCTGCAGGCTCGGCGCATAAAGCTCGACGAGGTCGTCAATGTGCGCCGAAGCCGCTGGCCCCTCCTTATCGATCGACGACACCGCACCTAGCCCCAACAGGCCCGCGACGAACAGCTCAGCCCTCACCTGCGCGTGAGGACTGCGCAACCGCTCCGCCAACCGCGAAACGACCTGCGCGCGGAAGCGTTCGCGCAGCAAGGAACCTTCGTCCGCCCGGCCGACGGCGAAAACGACCCGCAGCAGTGGGTCGCTGTGGTGTGCACGTCGGTATTCGACATGTGTCCGTACGGCGTGCGCGCCGAGTTCTGTCAGCGGCGCATCGAACAATGATTCGGCGGCAGCGGAAAAATCCGCTACTCGATCGAAAAGTGCTTCCTTACCTCCGAAGTGCTTCACGATCAACGAGGCGCTGACGCCGGCGTCGGCCGCGATCCCGCGCAAAGTCACGGAACCGTAGGGGTGACGCGCGAACGCGCGCCGCGCGGCAAGCTCGATCGCGACCCGTCCCCCGTCCTGACCGGTCATACGGCTCCCGCGGGCTCGAGCACCTCGGTCGTTTCGACCGGTTCAACCACCACATGCTTCTTCGAGGGAATGAGCAGTGTGAGGATGAGCGCGGCGACTGCGCCGAGTCCGGCGATGACGAAGACCGTCTGGTAGGCGCCCAGCGTCGGGGCCGTCACGCCTTCATGGGTCGCGACGAGACTGGCGAGGACGGTCGCGACGACGGCGCTGCACACGGCTTGTCCGATCGCACGCATCAAAGTATTCAGGCCATTAGCGGCCGCGGTTTCGGTCACGGGAACAGCATGCATGATCAACGCGGGTAGCGCCGAGTACGCCACCGCGGTACCGGCGGCCACGACAGCGGTGCTGAATACGATCGCGGCGAGGCTCTGGCTAGTGAAGAGGCGCAAGGCGTAGCCGCCGATCAGGATCAACGCGGCGATGATCAACGTGAAGCGCGGACCCCGCGCGGCGGATATGCGCGCAGACACCGGCGACAACGTCGCCATCAGGACTCCGCCAGGCAACAGGCATAGTCCACTCACGATGATCGAGGCGCCGAGTCCGTAACCGGTCGACACCGGTTCTTGTACGAGCTGGGCGGTGCTCAACGAGTTGGCATAGAAGGCGAACCCGGTCAGCAGCGCGGCGAGATTCGTGAACAGCACTGCGGGTCGCACGAACAGGTGGAGGCGCACCATGGGTTCATCGCAACGCAATTGATGTTTCACCCAGATCGGTGTCACGGCCACGGCGGCAGCGACCAGCCCCAGCGTCGGCGCCGACAGCCATCCCCATTCGCTTCCTTTTGACACCGCGAGCAGTACGAGGCTCAAAATCGCGCTGAGGCCGAGCGCACCAAGGACGTCGAAACGCCCGCTGCTGTGCATGGGTGATTCGGGGACGATCATCGGCACGACCACCAGCGCGCAGATGCCAAGGGCCGCACAGGCCCAAAACATCGTGTGCCAGTCGGAGTATTCGACGACGACCGTTGCGGCCGGAATGCCCAAGGCCGCACCCACTCCCATTGTCGCGCTCATCGTCGCTATCGCCCCGATGACGCGTTTGGGTTCGAGCTCGTCGCGAAGAATGCTGATACCCAAGGGCACGACCGCGATGGCGGCTCCTTGGAACGCTCTGCCGGTGATGAGCACGGATATCTGGGAGCTTGTGGCGCACAGTAGGGAACCGAGGATCATCAACGAGATCGCCACTAGCAGCACTCGACGCTTGCCGTACATGTCTCCCAGGCGCCCCAGGAGCGGAGTGAACACTGCCCCGGTCAAAAGCGTCACGGTCAAGAGCCAGCTGACGGTGGCGGGCGTGCTGTTGGTCAGTTCCGGCAGTCGCGGCAGTAGGGGCACCACGATCGTTTGCATGACCGACATGAGGATGCCGCATGAAGCCAATGTGGCCAGAATGATTCGTGGGGACCGAGCAGACCGCGTCGTCATTTAACTCCTAGTCGAGCAAAAGCAGGGGTGAACATCCGTTCACCACACTAGTAAACGGATGTTCACCCCTGCGCGCAAGCCAGGGTGACGAACGTCGCGGCTCTAGGCTTTCGCCTTCTTCGTGGCAACGGGCTGCTTAACGAACCATGCCGCAACGACAGTGACCAGCGAGATGATCGCTCCCGTGAAGAAGGCCGCCTTGATTCCGGCCGTCAACGCCGCGGTCTCCGTCGCACCCGCCGACAGCGCCATGTTCGACCTGATCGACATCACCGTCACGAACAGGGCCGTGCCTGTTGCGCCCGCGACCTGCTGCACCGTGCCGACGATCGCGCTGCCGTGGGAATACAGCTCGGGCCGCACCGAGCCCAAGCCGGACGTCATCAACGGCGTGAACAGGCACGCCAGTCCGGTACTCAGCACAAGGTGACCACACAACAAGACCCATGCCGGCGTCGTTTCACTGACCAGGGTCATTGCCCACAAAACGCCGCTCACCACCAATGAGCCTGGGATAACCAAAACTTTTGCACCGAAACGGTCGAATAGGCGGCCCACGATCGGCGCCAACACGCCCATGAGCAAACCACCCGGCAGCAACAGCAGGCCGGTCGTGAGCGGGCTGAGTTCGAGGACGTCCTGCGTGTAGATCGGCAACAGGATGACCACGCCGAACAGCGAACCCATGCTGATCATCATCATCGACACGGCGAGCGCGAACGGCCGTGACGCGAACGTCCGCAGGTCGAGCAGGGCGCGATCTTTACGTTGCAGCACAAGCTGACGCAGAATGAAAGTGATCAGCGCGACGCCCCCGACCACCAGCGCGATCGTTGCCGCCGGGCCGGCATCAGCGCTCGCCGCGGCGTCGTCTCCGGCTCCGCCACCGATGCTGCTGAGGCCGAAGATGAGCCCACCGAAACCGAATGCCGACAAGATCACCGAAATGATGTCGATCGGCACTTGTTTGGGTTCACTGATGTTTTCTATCCGGCGTATTCCAATCCACAGCGAAGCAAGCGCGATCGGGAGGATGAGCCAGAACATCCACTGCCACGTCAAGACGTTCAGGATGACGCCGGAGATCGTCGGCCCGATCGCGGGCGCCACCGAAATCACGATGGACACGTTGCCCATCATTTTCCCGCGCTCGTTCTCCGGCACCAGAGTCATGAGCGTCGTCATCAGCAGCGGAACCATGATGGCGGTGCCGCTGGCCTGCAGGATGCGCGCGCTCAGCAATATCTCGAAATTCGGCGACATAGCCGCCACGAAGGTGCCGAAGGAGAACAGCGACATTGCGGCGATGAACACCGGACGTGTATTGAAACGCTGCAGCAGAAAACCCGTGATGGGTATCACCACGGCCATCGTCAGCATGAATGCGGTCGTCAGCCATTGCGCGGCGCGCGCATCGATGCCGAGATCGTTCATGAGCTTGCTGATCGCGACGCTCATGATCGTTTCGTTGAGGATGACGACGAAAGCCGAGGACAACAGGAGCATGATGACCTTGCGGTCACGGTCCGATGTTGTCGGTGTTGTCGTCGTTGAAGATGTATCGGTGAGCGGTTCAGCTTCGACCGCTGAAGGGCTGCTGGACACAGTCGTATTCCCGTCGGGATTGTGAAAAGTCAAGTTCGGAGTGGCTCACTGTGCGGCGCGCCATTCCCCGATGGATCCGCAAGCGTGCCAAATACGTGCGACACAAATGTTTCGGCGACGACGCTACGCAATCACTTTCACGCGCGCATCCGAATTTGTGCCAGGTAGACGGTAGCGCGTATTCCGCTCTGCTTACCATCGGATATGAGCCGTTAAACGCGGCTCGCATCGCTCTAGTCAAAGGATCGTCAGCAACCCATGCCTTCGCTCAACATCGGAATAGTTGGCCTACCCAACGTCGGAAAGTCCACGCTTTTCAATGCCCTCACCAGGGCGGACATCTTGGCGGCGAACTATCCGTTTGCCACGATCGAGCCCAACACGGGTGTCGTGGGTGTGCCGGATTCGCGCTTGGATTCGCTGGCGACCATGTACGACTCGCAAAAGGTGTTGCCTGCCACAGTGACGTTCGTGGATATCGCCGGGCTCGTGAAGGGCGCCAGCGAGGGCCAGGGCAAAGGCAACCAGTTCCTCGCCAATATCCGCGACGCGAACGCGATATGCCAGGTCGTGAGGGTTTTCGAGGACGGCAACGTCACTCACGTCGACGGGCGAGTCTCCCCCAGCGACGACATTGAGACGATCAACACGGAATTGATCCTTGCCGATCTCCAAACGATCGATAAGGCGCTGCCGCGGCTCGAAAAAGAAGCACGCATGAACAAGGACAAGCGAGCCAAGGTCGACGCGATCATGGCCGCGCGCGAAATCCTCGACGCCGGTAAGACGATCTCGTCCGCCGACCTCGACATGGAGCAGCTGCGCGACCTCCACTTGCTGACGGCCAAGCCGTTCCTGTACGTCTTCAACGTCGACGAATCCCAGGTGGCTGATGAGGAACTGACCACCAAACTCCAGGAACTGGTGGCGCCCGCCGAGGCCGTCCTGTTGGACGCGAAATTCGAGTCGGAACTCATCGACCTCGACGAGGCCGAATCGCTCGAGATGTTGCAGTCGACGGGACAGGAAGAGCCTGGCCTCGACCGCCTGGCGAAGGTCGGGTTCGAGACCCTCGGCCTGCAGACCTACCTCACGGCCGGCCCGAAAGAAGCCCGCGCGTGGACCATCCTGAAAGGCGCCACTGCACCGGAGGCCGCGGGCGAGATCCACACCGATTTTCAACGCGGCTTCATCAAGGCCGAGATCGTGTCATTCGACGATCTGATGGCTGCGGGCTCCATGAACGCCGCCAAATCCGCTGGCAAAGTGCGCATGGAAGGCAAGGACTACGTCATGCAAGACGGCGACGTGGTTGAGTTCCGCTTCAACGTGTAGTCAGCGTCGGGGCTTCAGCTCGAATGCATGCCGACATTGATCACATTTCCTGATCTGTCGCGATAGAAGAATCGCGTGACGCCCCAATTTTCTGCCGTGATTGGGTAAATTATCTCGACTCCAGCTGCGACAGCGCGTTCGTAAGCCACATTGACATCGTCGACGGGGCTGCCGCCTACGCTGCCAAGTCCGTTTCGCTGGCTCCCTTGGATCGACCGGAAGCCATGCAAAAAGAAGTGCGATGGCAGATCGCCGATCTCACAGGTCGTAAGAGTGAGGCTTCATCGGCTCCCCCGCCTCGGGCTGACACATCTGGACCGCTCGGGAAGGGTTTCTGTCGCGCGGCGTGCTCGGCTCAGTGATCTGACAGATCCAGACGG
>DXIM01000102.1 GCA_019112895.1 Candidatus Stackebrandtia faecavium | reverse complement strand
GTCGAGGAACTGATCGCGCCGCAGGCGATGAAACGCGTCGGCGAACCGGAAGAAGTCGGTTTCGCCGTCGCGTCGTTGCTGTGCGACCGGGCCGGGTTCACTACTGGCGTCACGCTTCCCGTCGATGGTGGCTACCTGACGGGGGCGTAACGCTTCGGCGCGGCGGACCCGAACCGTTACCGCTGTCGGTGGATCCCCCACGGATCCGCCGACGCTCCAGGCACGAAGGGCGGCTTTCTCGCCGCGCCTGACGCAACCAGCGTGCAATGTCGGCCCCGCGGGCTGATCACGTTCGCGCGCATGCATTTGAGCGACTGGCGGGCGAAGGACGGGACCCAGGTGGTTTCGGCTGTGAGCGCCGCACTGATGCGTGATCGCTAGCTCCTTCTTCTTGCCGCGATGGGTGGGCGCAGCCGACGGTGGCGCCGTACCGAAGGTGGATTGAGTGGGCTCGCGTCGGTTGGTTATCGAGGCTGACTGCCGTCCGTGATCTTTTTTCCTAGCTCGGGAATGTCGTCGAGGTCCCCAGTCGCCACCCCAATCACGAGGTCATATGCCTCATCGTTGGTCAGTGTCAGGCGCCGACCGTTGATCCCGAGGAACGTAAACGTGGCCGCCAAAGCGAGCCGCTTGTTCCCGTCTATCAACGCACGGTTGCGTGCAAGCGAATGCAGTAGGGCTGCCGCCTTCTCCTCGAGCGTGGGGTACGCATCCTCCCCGAATACCGATGCTTGTGGGCGGGCTAGTGCCGATTCAAGCAGCCCGTGATCTCGGACCAGGACCGGGGCGCCGAGGGTGCGATTGGCGACGTGCATCAGCTCAGCGAAGGTCAGGTAAATCACTGGCCGAGGCGCTCCAGAGCCTCCGCGTATCGAGGCAACTCCTCGTCGAGCACCTGGTCCAGAACCTCCGCGCGGCTGTGGCCTTCAATGTATTCGCGGACCGCCTGACGCGCCACGTCTTGCATCGAACGAGATTCGTACTCTGCGCGACGCCGCAGCGCGGTAAGTTCGGTGTCCGTCAAGCGCAGAGTCATTGCCATTGGACCATGGTATCACCAGTGACACCACTCGAGTTTTTCGTGAAGCTTGAATGCACGCGACTTCAGTACATAGTTTTGTGAATTCACGATATCGTGTATTGTCCGTCCCTGTGGAAACCACCATCAACGCGGGCCACCTCGACGCGATGAAACGCTTCGGCTACGCCCTATCGGACAACGTCCGCGCCTCAATCCTGCTGCAACTACGGCACGGCCCCAAATACCCCTCAGACCTCGCCGACACCCTCAACGTGTCACGCCAAGTCATGTCCAATCACCTGTCCTGCCTACGCGGGTGTGGACTCGTCAACCATGAACGCGTCGGCAAACGCACCAAATACGCGATAGCCGATCCACGCATTAGCGCAGCACTAGAACAACTACTCAAAGTCACACTCGTAGTCGACCCCAACTGTTGTGACGAACACGGCTGCACATGCTGACAAGCTCGGACACCGTCGCCACCGGCGAACGCGCCACAAAACTACGACGCCGCATCCGGCTCATCGTCGCCTTCACCATCGTCTACAACCTCGCGGAAGCCGTCGTCGCGATCAGTGCCGGCACGATCGCGTCATCCGGGGCCCTCATCGGTTTCGGGCTCGACTCGACTGTCGAGGTCGCCTCAGCTGTCGCGGTCGCCTGGCAATTCACCCGCACCGACCCGCAACGTTGGGAACGAGCCACTCTGAAAGCCATCGCCGTGGCTTTTTTTGCGCTCGCAGCCTATGTCTCGGTGGACTCGGTGACCGCGTTGGTGAATAACGAGCTCGCCGAACACAGCAGCATCGGCATCACGATTGCGGCAGTGAGCGTGATTGTGATGCCCGTCGTGTCGTACCTCGAACGCCGAGCCGGCCGCGAACTCGGCTCCGCCAGCGCCGTCGCCGACTCCAAACAGACCCTCATGTGTGCGTACCTGTCGGCGGCCGTTCTGGTCGGGCTCGTGCTCAACAGCATGCTCGGCTGGTGGTGGGCTGACCCCGCAGCCGCGTTGATCATCGCTGTCCTTGCGGTCAAGGAAGGTATCGAGGCGTGGCAGGGCGATGGCTGCGCGCTATCGACCGGACGCGCCCTCGACGCCGGTTCTAGCGGCGATCGTGGCGTACGCGGCGACTGCTGCTTATTCCCGTGGTGGGGGCAGACGGCTGGTGCGGACCCTGGCCCGGGAATACGACTTCGGGACCGACTGCAGGCCATGATTCGTGGCCAAGCGATGGTCCGTGCGTTTCGCTGCTATGTCCGTAACATGCACGTCCCCGGCCACTGACGTGGAGACACTGCGCATCGGCGCCTACTCGTTGCCGCCGGAATTCACAGTCGGGCATAAAAAATTGCCACCCGGCCATGTGGCCGAATGGCAATCATTGGAGCCGCCTATCGGAATCGAACCGATGACCTTCTCATTACGAGTGAGACGCTCTGCCGACTGAGCTAAGGCGGCGTATTTAACGATTGTTGAGTGTACTGGCGGCGTGAACGCCTCCGCCACTGGGTTCACCGGAAGCGTACGTCGCAACGTCACCGCACGCCAGCGCAGCGTATGACCGAGACGATGCACCAACCCACCAAGTCCGTTGACGACACCGGTGCCATCAAACTCGACGCTCCCGACCGGGGTGTCCGACCGCCACGGCGCTGCCCCGACCGGGGTGTCCGATCGCCATGGCGTTGCCCAGACCGTGCCGCCGGGTCGTAACGACCTGCGCGGCCCCGGCGACACCGGATCGCCACGGCGCTGCCCCGACCGTCCAACGAGAAACCGGCGCCGACTTCCCATGACCGGAACATGAAGCCGGACCCGGGCGAAGCCGCGGCGACGGAACATCAAAGATCGCCGCGGCCCCACTCCGGCTTGCATACCTTTTTCGGCGGGCGCCGTATCCACAGGGGTCCGGATTACCTGTCGTCCTGGTGGATCGCAAGGTCGATCGTCAACGCCGAAGCGACCACCATCGACAGCAACGGGTCGGGAAGCTGACGGTGCAGCTTCAACACATAGTTGTCGGCAGTGGTGAACAGCATCTTGCCGAAACCTTCGAACGTCTTCGTGATGCGCGCGACCTCGGAGTCGGTGTGGTCGAACAGTCCCAGCTCGAACGAGAACCAGTCTTCGCCACGGATCTCGCCGATCTGTTGATCGTTGGCCATGATGGCGAACTTCTTCTTGCCGAGCACGTTTTGCTGAACGATTTCGCCGACCGTCGTGCCGTCGGGCCGTTGCACGATGACTTTCGATTTCAAGAACTTCGCCGGACGCGTCACCTTCAGCATCGGTTGCCCGTGTGCGTCGCGAATCTCCAGCACATGCTTCATGTACTGGTCGTATTCGCCGAGGAAACGCACGACCTTCGCCAGCGCGCTCTGCTCGACCTGAACGATCGTGCCGATCTGGTTGCCCTGCTGGCTGTAGACCCCGTATTCGGTGTTGACCTCGACCAGTTTGGCTTTCTGGTTGACGACCAGTACCGGCTCGGTGAAGATCGTTCCGCCGCCAGCGCCGCTAGTAACACCGCCGACTTGTTTTTGGATCTTTTCGGGGCTGTGCCCCCCGTCGACGTTGAGTTCCGCGATCTGCTCGAGCTTGCTCGAGTCGGTCCGTTGCTGCGGAATGTTGCCGGCGCCGGGATGCGTGTGTGAGGTCCATTGTTGGCCGTCCCAGTACCGCTGCTGCGGTTGTCCGGACGGGTCGGCGTACCAACCGGGAGGGGTTTGTTGCGTCATGGCGTGCAGATTAACGCAGGGGTGCGAACCCGGCGAAGCGCGCGTCGGCGGAGGTGCAGGTCATTGCCTGTGTTCGCCCGTAGTAATACGGTTCTTCCGGGTTTGCTTGTCGCGAAGTTTTGCGACGGTGACTGTGCGCAATGAGGTGGTGGGCGTGTTGCTCGGCCGGCTTGCGCCCGATCGTTTCGGCCGAGGGAACCGCGCCGAACCTGTTTGGCCCACATCCGCGGCGCCGAAGCTGTCGCGGATTTCTGCAGTCCGATACCGAGCCGACAGTCACGAGTCGTTGTTACGTGGCTTTCGAGCTTGCCTCGGGGGGTCCTGTTTGCACTGTGAGCGGTCTGCCGTATGCACGCGATACCGACCGCCCCGCGCACCTGCGAAGTCCGGCCGTTGCTTCCGGATGCGCATCCGTCATCGACGAGACCGTCACGAGCTGGCTAAAGGAGCCGAGATCGTGACGGAGCCGCACGGCGACGTGTTCGGGCGCACGGTAGGTGCAACCCCCGCCCGCGGCATCTGACTCGCGTGTCCCCGCGCGCCTGACGGCCGGTTGGACGGCGCCGTGACGTGCGGGGAGTCGACTACTCCTGGGGCTCTTTTCCGGCGTTTCGGTCCCGTTCCCGCTGAATTGAGATGTGTATCTCTTCTTCGGCTTCTTTGTGTCCTACCCAGGTCGCGCCTTCGACGCTTTTACCGGGTTCGAGGTCCTTGTACACCTGGAAGAAGTGCTCGATCTCCATGCGGTCGTATTCGGCCACGTGGTTGATGTCTTGCAGGTGTTCTTGACGCGGGTCGCCGGCCGGAACACACAGCACCTTGTCGTCGCCGCCTTTTTCGTCCCGCATCCGGAACATGCCGATCGCGCGGGCGCGGATCAGGCAACCCGGGAAGGTCGGTTCCGGTACGAGTACGAGCGCATCGAGCGGGTCCCCGTCGGCGCCGAGCGTGTCCTCGATGAATCCGTAATCGGCCGGGTATTGCGTCGCCGTGAACAGCGTCCGGTCGAGCCGGATCCGTCCCGTCTCGTGGTCGACCTCGTATTTGTTCCTGTTCCCTTTAGGAATCTCGATGAGTACGTCGAATTCCATAGTCCCTCCCTGACTTGTATAAGCACCCTTATGCGCCGACGCGTATTCTGAGGCGCGTGTCCAACAGTGTGCCAGGCGCCCCCACCCAAGCTTCCCAAGCGCCCAGCGGCAAAGTAGCCAAGCCCGCTATGCGATGGATTGTGCCGGTCATAGCCGTGTTCGCGGTCGTGGCGACCGCCGCGGCGATGCCGTTCGTGATCGACGACACTCCGCAAAGTGGTGCGATGTTGTGGCCCGAAATGATGCCGCCGGACGCACCGGAGGCGTTGCTGAGCCAGATGGACCCCGACGCTCCCGCACCGACACCGAACGGTCTGAAAGCCGCCCTCGACGGCCCCATCGACGACATCGACGGCGACGTCGGCATGACCGTCTATGACGGGCTCAGCGGCGAAACGATATATGAATCACACGGTTCCGAAGCGATGATTCCCGCCTCGTCGTTGAAGGTCGCCACCGGCGTCGCCGCGCTGCGCGAAGTCGGCGCGACGCACCGCATCCCGACGCGCGTCGTGCAAGGCGACAACGGTCAGGTCACGATCGTCGGCGGCGGCGATGTCACGTTGTCCGCCGACGGCACCGGCTATTACAAGAATGCGGCGAGCCTTGCCGATCTCGCCGAACAGGTGAAGAAGTCGCTCGACGGTGAACAGGTCACGTCCGTGACGGTCGATACTTCGCTGTTCGACGGCGACAAGCTCGCGCCGGGCGTACCGAAGTCCGACGTCGCGGAGGGCTACACCTCGTACATGGAGCCGTTGATGATGCACGGCGGCCGGTTGAAACCCGATGCCGTGCAGTATTCGGCACGCGAAGAGAAACCGGCGCTGGAGGCCGCGAAGGCGTTCGCCCACCACCTCGGCGTCGATGACGTATCGGAGGGGACGGCACCCGAGGACGCGGAAACACTCGGCACCGTCTACTCGCCGCCGATACAGCAGCTCGTCGAGCATGCGCTTTTGACCAGCGACAACACCTTGACCGACTCGCTGTCGCGTCAGGTGGCGATCGCGGCCGGCGAACCGGCGTCGTTCGAGGGCGGAGTCAAGGCGACCCAAGCGACGTTGAAAGAGCTCGGTGTTTCGTTGGACGGGGCCGTCATGAACGACGGCAGCGGGCTGTCCCCGGACGACCGTTTGTCGTCGGCCACATTGGCGGACCTGATCAAGGTCTCCATGGACGAGAAGAACGCGGACCTGTCGAGCCTGTTCACGGCGCTGCCGGTCGCGGGCTTCACCGGTTCCTTGCATGACCGATACATCGCCGACAACGACGCCGGGGCCGGGAAAGTGCACGCGAAGACCGGCACGCTGTCGAAGGTGAGCTCGCTGACTGGTTACACGCTCACTCAGGATGGGCGTGTCCTAGTGTTCGCGTTGATCGCCAACAAAGTCAAAGACGGTGATATCGAAACCGACCTGGACGCGGTGGCGGCGACGCTGGCCCAATGCGGGTGCCGGTGAGTGTCGCGCTCGCGCGCGCCCGCGACGCCGTGCGTGACGCGACGGTGTGGGACGGCGACAGGTTGGCCACCCTGGAATGGTGGACCGATCCGGGCGTGCTGACACGCTTGGGGCCCGGCTTGCGGGCATTGTTTCCGGAGGCGGTGCCTACTTGGGTTGTCGGCGTCCAGTCTTCGGGTTACTTGTTGGCGCCGCTGGTCGCGCTCGAGCTCGGGGTCGGGATGCTGGGGGTGCAGAAGCTGCCTGAGCCCGACGGCACGATCCGCTTGGCGACGGCTCCCGACGCGGTCGCGCCCGGGGATTCGGTTCTGCTTGTCGATGATGTGGTCGAGTCGGGTGCGCAAGCGGCCGCGGTGCGGGACATGTTGGTCGGCGCGGGTGCCTCGTGGCTTGGCGTCGCGACGATGGTCACGTACCGTGAACGCCCTGACCTGGGCGTACGCGCATTGTTTGATATCGAGCAGTTGCGTAGCGTGACATTATATTAAAACTGTGGCCCGCTGATGAATTTCTTGCGTCTGGGGAATGCATCGGCGAAGGAACTCTGCAATGCTGGGGATTCTTTTGACGATTTTCTTCAGTCTCGGTTAAGGAGCCGCAAGATGTCCGATAAGCGACCGTTCGCGCTCTCCCGGCGGACCATGCTCGGAGCGGCGGCCGTAGCCGCCGGTGGTGCGGGCCTCGCCGGCGGTGCATTCGTATACGCCAACGAAACCGGCGCCACCAACCGGCCGGGGACCGGATGCGACACCAATCCGGCCCTTCCGAAACGCGAGTTCCGGGGAAGCTGGATCGCCACGACCGCCAACGTCGACTGGCCCTCCAAACCGGGGTTGGACGCCGAGACACAGAAAGAGGAATACCTGCGTTTCCTCGAAGACGCGAAGACGTACGGCCTCAACGCGGCCGTTACTCAGGTCCGGCCGACCGGGGACGCGTTCTGGCCGTCGCCGCACGAGCCGTGGTCCCGCTGGTTGACGGGGGAGCAGGGTCAAGACCCGGGCTACGACCCGCTGAAATTCGCGATCGAGGAGACACACAAGGCCGGGCTGGAATTCCACGCCTGGTTGAACCCGTACCGGGTCACGATGTCGACTGCCGCCGGCGATGTCGGCGCCGACCCGACGAAACTCGTCGACGGGCACCCTGCGCGTGAGAACCCGAACTGGGTGGTCGAGTACCCGAAGAACAGCGACGCGAGCCAGCTGTATTACAACCCGGGCATTCCCGAGGTGCGCGAGTTCGTGATCGGCGCGATGATGCACGCCGTCGACAACTACGACATCGACGCGGTTCACTTCGATGACTACTTCTACCCGTACCCGGTCGACGACGAAGAGTTCGACGATGACGACGCTTTCGCCGAATACGGCGGCGACTTCGAGAACAAGGCCGACTGGCGTCGCCACAACATCGACCTGTTGATTAAGGATTTCGGTAGCCGGATCAAGGCTTCGAAGCCGTGGGTGGGCTTCGGTGTCAGCCCGTTCGGCGTGTGGCGCAACAAAGCCGACGACGATGAAGGCTCCGACACGGAGTCCGGTGTCGCCACCTACGACGACCTGTATGCGGACACCCGCAAGTGGGTTCGTGAAGGTTGGCTCGACTACATCGCGCCCCAGATCTACTGGGCGATGTCGCTGGAGATCGCGTCCTACACGACGCTGATCGAATGGTGGAACGATGTCTGCGCCGATGTGGACTGTGCGCTGTATATTGGTGAAGCGGCCTATAAGGTCGGTGTCGATGAGGCGTCTCCCGAATGGAAGGAAGACCCGAAGGAACTGGCGAACCATGTAGCGATGTCGCGTGAGCTCGACAACGTCGACGGCAACATCTACTTCTCGGCCACGTCGATTCGCGAAGACGCCTTGAACGCGATCACGATTATCCGCGACGAGCATTACACGAAGCCAGCGTTGGTCCCGGAATCGACACATCTAGGCGGGAAGAAGCCGAAGCCGCCACGTATCAAGGCCGTCGAATGGGACGACAAGGGCGCCAGCATCACCGTGCAGCCGGCCGAGGAAGGCAAGGGCGTCAACGCGGCGACTTGGTTCGCCTTGTACACGGTGACCGGTGAAATCGGCGAATGCGCTTTCGCCGACGCCGCCAACCTCGTCGAGGTGGTCGCGATGCGTCCGGATGACGCGATCGCCGACTTGAGGTGGACCGGCGAGCGCACCGATGACCGGGTGTTCGCTGTTACGGCGCTCAACCGCGCATGGCAGGAGAGCGGCCCGGCCATCTCGTCTTAACTAATTGACTAGCTGCTAACGCGTGGCCCGCACGTCTCATGACGGTGCGGGCCACGCGTATAGCGTTCAGATGCTCAACGCACGGCGGGGTTTCGGTTCCCGGTGTTCGAGCCGCGGCGCGGGCTCTTTCGCCCAGCGCCGCAAAGCGTCCGCATACCACCGCACGGGCGCGGGTAGCCGGTACCGTGCCGCTCCGCCTTGGCGTTGCACGTCGACCAACGAGGTGTCGACCAGGTCGATGAGGGCTGCCAGCGCTGCCCCGGACCCGCCGCATAGTTCTTCCACGTCGATGACGCCGGCCGGTTTCGGTAGTGCAGACATGGCGCGCAGCAGTCTCGCCGCGTCGGGTGTCAACGTGTCGTAACACGTGTTGAGCACGGCCGATAGTTCGTGCCTGGCGTCGAGCAGGGCCAGCGGGTTTTGGCGCAGGCGCCGTTCCAGTTCCGCGACCCCGTAGACGGGGATGATCTTGGCGAGAATGTTGATGGCCGGCGGGAAACCGTCGACGGCGGTGGCGACGGCGGAACAGTCGCCGGGGTCGATCCCGCCTGCGGCGGCGGTCGCCTGGTTACGCAGGAGGATTGCTGCGTCGTCGTTTTTCATGTTCGGTAGCGCCCATTTGACTTCACCGGTGAGCCCGAGCGGACGTGGCGATGTCGACAGGATCGTCACGTCCGGGCATTTATCGAGGATGTGTGTGAGCGTCTCGGCATCGGTTTTGCGGGTGTTATCGACGATCAGTAGACAGTTTTTTCCGTTCAGGTGTTCGGTGAGCGTGTCGAGCCACGGCCGGAACGGGTCGCCGCGCAGGCCGAGCGAGCCGGCGATGGCGGCGGCGGTGTCGGTGTTGGTGGGGCGCAATGAGGTGTACCAGGCGCCGTCGGCGTAGTCGGGCGCGATCCGGTGCGCGACTTGTCGCACGAGCCGGGTTTTCCCGGTTCCGGGTAGGGCCGTGACGCTGATGAGCCGGTGTGTGGCTATGAGGCGGGTCAGGTCGGTTATTTCGTTGTGCCGTCCGACGAATTCGTCGGAGTCGGCGGGGAGGTTGTGGTGTCGCGGTTTCGCAAGCGGAGGCGGGAAGTTCCGTGGCAGCCCGTGGTCGAGGATCTGGTGGAGACGTTCGGAGTCGTCGAATCCGCGCAGCACGTGTAGTCCAAGGTCGATAGTGTTGAGTCCGCCGCAGGCGTCGAACGCGGATTGGGAGCACAAGATTTGGTCGCCGTGCGCGGCCGCGCATACGCGGGCGGCGCGATGCACGGCGGAACTCGCGTAGCCGTGTTCATCCGGAGTGGCATGTCCAGTGTGTATTCCCATTCTGACTTTCGGGCGGGCAGGTTCTCGCCAAGACGGATGCGTGGGCCAATGGTGGGACATCAATGCGTATTGGGCTTCGAGGGCAGCCCTGACCGCTTGCATCGGGTCGGCGAATGCGACGAAGAATGAGTCGCCTTCGGTCAACAATTCCGCCCCGGTGCGCCGTTTGAAAACATTTCGAAGCAGCAGCCTGTGGTTTTGTAGAACAGTCCGGTAGCTTTGATTCAGCGTATGTGCCAAGCGTGTCGATCCTTCAATGTCAGTGAATAGGAAAGTGACCAGACCGCTGGGAAGATCGCTTTGCGACGTTGCACTGGCGCCCATGTGAAACCTCCTCTTCCCCCGTGATGGGTGGTGCTGGGCGCGCAGGCGTCGGCACGCGCAGCACCTTGCAAGAAATAAAAGACAAACCGTTTCTAGCCGCAGCCGAAAAGCCTTTCTCACGTTCCCTGTCTCGCGAACAATTCAACCCACCGAAACTGTCCGGGCACGGATGAGAGTCGCGACATGACTACTGACGGAATCAGTGTCACGTATAGCTGCCCCCTGATCAGTGATATCCGAGCGGGCAGGGGTGGCGTCGAACGCATCGATAAGAGATACTCGCGAACGTGTTGGCGTGGATGAAAAAGGCAGCCCATCAAACTCGGGTCACACTCGGGCCCATCTCGACTGTGGTGAAACGAGCCTGGGCTGCGATGCGACGTTCACTCGGTGGCATCCTGACCCAAGCGGCTATGACAATAGCGGTCGTCGCCGGTGTGCTCGGTCTCGCTTACTACGCCATCCCACATATCGGAAACGATCCGTCTTATGGCGACAATCCGACACCCGCAGCCGAACAATCCTCCGATGGGGACAAGCCGTTGGCGTTGCCTCCCGGGCTCGATTCGGCCCCCGGGGCGCCGAAAGCACCACCGCCCGAAAACGAGAACACACCCACCACCGGCCAAGCCGACGGCCCGGACAGCTTGGAAGACTGGGCCCTGAAACTCAGTTACGTCGACGTGCCCACGCGTGCCCTCCAGGCATACGGCAACGCCGAACTCGTACTGAAACAAGCCAAGCCCGAATGCAAACTCACGTGGACGACGCTGGCCGGAATCGGCAGCGTCGAAACGAACCACGGCACGACAGGTGGCACCTCGCTCGACAGCTCGGGCGTGCCGCGTAACCCGATTTACGGCCCGCCCCTCGACGGCACCAGCGGTAATAAAGCCATCGAAGACACCGACGACGGCCAATACGACGATCACACCGAATGGGACCGCGCCGTGGGCCCCATGCAGTTCATCCCCACAACCTGGGAACGTTGGCGCGTTGACGGGGATAATGACGGCGTGGCCGATCCGAACGACATCGACGACGTAGCGGTCGCCGCAGGCTATTACCTCTGCGCCCAAGGACGCGACCTGAGCCAAGCGACCGACTGGTATTCCGCTGTCTTCTCGTACAACCACATGGACTCTTACGTCCGCTCGGTGTACGAGGCCGCGGATGCCTACGGCACAGCTAGTAAGCCCGGCTAGCGCGGATACTCAGCGGCCGCCGTGCCGCACCGGTATCCGCCGGATGCAAGGAGGCATCGCCCATGCAGGTCACACAATTCGATGCGGTTACCGCCAGTGACGACCAACTGGCGCAGTGGCTGGAAGTCCTCAACGCCATGACCGAGGCCGATATGCCGAACGAACCTCGATGGCGTCTCGACCGTTTCCGCGAATATCTGACCGTGACCATGCCGGGGGAACGCCGCATCGCCTATACCGCCGTCGATGATGACGGACGCATGGCCGGCAACGCGAACCTGCTGCTGTTCGGCGGCGAATACGACAAGACCGGTGTCTTCGAGATCTTCATGCACCCCGATAAACGCGGCCGCGGCGTTGCCCGCAAAATGCTCACCACGATCGCCGAACGCGCCTACGAGGAGGGCCGCGACACGATCGGCGTCGAAGTCATCGCGAGCACACCCGCCGTTGGTTTCTATGACCGGCTCGGTTTCAGCCGCGCCGTCGTGGAAAACCGCCATTTGCTGTCGATGACGGAGGTCGATTGGGACCGGATCGAAACCAGCGCGAAGAAAGTCGGGGCAGGGTACAGGCTCGAATATTACGAGGGCGGTTTGCCGGACGACCTACTGGAACGTTATGCGGCGACTAAAGCTCACATGAAGACCGATCCCGCCGACGTCGCCGGGAGTTGGCGCGGCTCGGCCGACGCGCAACGCTTGCGCGACAGCCTCTCGACGTTGGCGCAACGGGGCATGCGCACGCACGTGGTCGTGGCGTTGGCCGGGCCGATGGACAAGGTCGTCGGTCTGACGGAGCTCGTTGTCGCCGCGCAACGCCCGACCCGCGCCGACCAGTACGACACGGTTGTGGCATTGGGTCACAGAAGTTACGGACTTGGCATGGCCATGAAGGCCCGCATGCTGTGCGAGTTGCGTGACCGCGAGCCGCAGCTGAACGATGTGCAGACGTGGACGTTGCTGGACGGTGACCCGGAAGCGTTCGTCGACACCGAGCTGGGCTTCAGCAACGATGTCCAATGGTTCGAATACGAGGCGTCGGTCCCGGACCTGTTGGAACGTCTGCGCTCGAATTGACGTGTCCTATATCCCAGCGTCGCGGCCGCGTGTGGCCGCGACGCAGTCGTTAGTGTGATGCGCAAAGGCGCAAAACTTAATGACGGGTAAGCTCGTGGTGTCACCAGAAGGTAGAAGCCGGGTGCCCTGAACCGGAAGGACACGTTCGATGGAATCGCCGATACGCGTAGTCATTGCGAAGCCAGGTCTTGATGGCCATGACCGTGGTGCAAAGGTGGTGGCCCGTGCGCTGCGCGACGCCGGTATGGAAGTCATCTACACGGGTCTGCACCAAACGCCCGAGCAGATCGTGGCGGCCGCGATCGCCGAGGACGCGGACGTCGTCGGTCTGAGCGTCTTGTCGGGTGCGCACATGACGCTGTTCGCAAAAGTTACTGAATTGCTCAAGGAGCAAGACGCCGAGGACATGATCGTGTTCGGCGGCGGCATCATTCCGGATGAGGACATCCCGGAGCTGCAGGCACACGGCGTCGCGAAGATCTTCACGCCGGGCGCCAGTACCCAGGCGGTCGTGGAGTGGGTGCGCGAAAACGTGGGTGCTTCGGCTTAACGGCCCTTGCGTGCCCGATACCGGCGTGTCCGGGCCGGTCCGCCGGGCGCGGTTCACGCCACAGTGGTGGATTCAAAAATTTTCTGTATCCGATCGCGCGCGGGCGTAACTGCCGTGTGTGGTTCTCGTTGAACTAGGTGTCACGAACAAACGGCAAGCAGCGAAAAGCTGAGGCCCTCGCTGAAAGCGAGATGTGACACTTACGGCCAATGTCGCGTCGGTCGAGGGGTGGCGACGGGCATTGTGCATATAGGGGGGTCGAACGTCTGAGGGGTGCGTTCGACCCCCGTTTCGTTGCCATAGCAACGCATACCACCAGCACCGTTACGGCTGTACCGAACCGAAACCGCACGCGTCGGCGGCGGCGCGGCATCGAACTACCCGCACCAGGGCACGGATGGCGTACGCGCCAGTTTTGGAAATCTTCTCTTTTCCGACATGGATGTGGCGTGCCAATGACGACTCGGGCCGCTACGCTCGAGCCGTGGACAAAGAACGCCCCGACATGGTCATGATCGGTGAAGACGCTGCAGCCGATAAGAAGGCCGCTGCGTTTTTCGACGTCGACAACACTTTGGTGCACGGGGCGTCGATCTACTGGTTCGCCCGCGGACTCGCTGCCCGCCGTTTCTTCCGCTACCGCGACCTCGTCAACTTCGCCTACCACCAGGCACGTTTCCGTCTCCGCGGCGAAAACCACGCCAGCATCGAGGACGTGAAACAGTCCGCGTTGGCGTTCGTCGCGGGCCGCAGCGTCACTGAGATCGTGACGCTTGGTGAAGAAATCTTCGACGAAACGATCGAGGAGAAGATCTGGACCGGCACTCAGGCGCTCGCGGAAGCCCACCAGGCCGCGGGCCAACAGGTGTGGCTCGTGACGGCCACGCCCGTGGAACTGGCCGACATTATCGCCCGTCGGCTGGGTTTCGATGGCGCCATCGGCACCGTCGGTGAAGTCCATGATGGTGTCTATACGGGCCGGCTCGTCAGCGACATCATGCACGGCCCCGCTAAAGCAGTTGCCGTGCAGGAACTCGCTGACCGGATCGGGCTCGACCTGTCGCAATGCACCGCCTACAGTGACTCCCGCAACGACCTGCCGATGCTGTCGGCCGTCGGGAACCCGGTCGCGGTCAACCCGGATACGGCGCTGCTGCGTGAAGCCCGAAAGAACGATTGGCAGGTGCGGGATTTCCGCAGCGGACGCCGTGCGTTCAAGATCGCGGTCCCGTCGGCGATGGCCGCCGGAATCATCGCCGGAGCGATCGCCGGGGGCAAAGCGTGGCGGCGGCGTATCTTGAGCGGACGAGGCTCCCTCTAGCCTTGCGCGGCCGGTGCCCGGTGCGTTTTGGTTAATGTTGAAGACATGACTGATATCGATCTTCCGCGCATCATGGGCGTCGTCAACGTCACGCCGGACTCTCTCAGCGACGGCGGTCGGTACCACGATGTCGCCGCCGCGGCGGCCCACGCGCGCGCCCTGCATGCGGCAGGGGCCGACATCATCGACGTGGGCGGGGAATCGACCCGGCCCGGCGCGGCACGAGTCGATGCCGATATCGAACAGTCGAGAGTGGTTCCGGTGGTGGCCGCGCTTGCCGCCGAAGGCATCACGGTCAGCGTCGACACCACACGCGCCGCCGTGGCGGAAGCGGCCTGCGACAACGGGGCCACCATCGTCAACGACGTATCCGCCGGACAGGCCGACCCGCAAATGCCACGACTGTTGGCGCGAAACGGATGCCGCATAGTTCTCATGCATCGTCGCGGCGAATCGTCCGATATGTACCGTCATGCTCACTACGAAGACGTGGTGGCGGAAGTGGGTGCCGAACTCTCGGCACAAGTTACGTACATGCGCGAAGCAGGTGTCACGAATGAACAGATCATCGTGGACCCCGGCCTGGGTTTCGCCAAACATGCCGAACACAACTGGGAGCTGATCGCGCGTCTCCACGAACTGACGGAACTGCGATATCCGCTGCTATTCGGGGCGTCGCGGAAAGGTTTCCTCGGGAAAGCGCTCGCCGATGCCGACGGCGAGCCGCGCCCCGCCACCGAACGCGACATCGCGACCGCCGCCACGTCCATGCTCGCTTTCGACGCGGGCGCGTGGGGGGTGCGCGTCCACGACGTCGCCGCGACCGCCGACATGCGCGCCGTCTGGGCCGCGACTCGCCACGCCCGTCGCGCGTATGAAGCCCGCGGCGCTGCCGTACTGTGACGACGTGACGGACATGGGCGACCAGATCACGCTGAGCGGTTTGCAGGTTCACGGCTACCACGGCGTGTATGCCAGCGAACAAGCCAGCGGGCAAATATTCATCGTCGACGTGACCTTGTATCTCGATGTCGCGGTCGCGGCCGCGAACGACAACGTCGCCGATACGGTCCACTATGGCGACCTTGCGGACGCGTTGGCGAATTCGGTGGCCAATGGGCCACGCGTGAACCTGCTCGAAACCCTCGCGGAACGTCTCGCGCGGGTATGTCTGGAACATGGCCCCGTGCATGCGTGTGACGTGACCGTGCATAAACCGCAGGCGCCGATCGGGCACATGTTCTCGGACGTGTCGGTGACGATCCACCGGGAGAAACCGTGACACGCGTCGTGCTGAGCCTCGGTGCGAACCTCGGTGACCGGCGGCAAGCGCTGCGCGAAGCCGTGGCCGCGCTCGGGCCCGAAAAAGTCTCCGACGTGTACGAGACCCCGCCGTGGGGCGACCCGGATCAGCCGACCTACTACAACGTCACGATGACGGCCCACGACGACACTGCCGACGTCGACGAATGGCTCGCCCGCTGCCAAGCCTGCGAAAAAGCCGCGGGCCGTGTCAGGGACCCGAACCGGCGGTACGGTCCGCGCGTCCTCGACGTCGACATGATCGCCGCCTACGACAAGACGGGCGAGCCGGTCCTTCGCGACACGGCCGCCCTCACCCTGCCGCACCCCCGCGCGCACCTGCGCGCGTTCGTGCTCGCGCCGTGGCACGCGATCGAACCCGACGCATCCCTGCCGGGGCGCGGGCCGATCCGCGACCTCCTCGCCGAGCCTACGGTCGCCGCAGACGCCCGCGAACTGCACAGCCTTGGCGGGCTAGGCTCGTAAGACCATGTCTGAGGAAGATGAACACAAGCCACAGCCGTCGCTGCGGCCCACAACAGCGGCCACCCTGTTCGTGTTCGCGTTGGCGGGCGGCTCGATCATGCTGCTGTGGGCGACGCGCGCGTACCCGCCGATCCCGAACTGGTATACACCGCTGACACTGTTGGCGCTCGCGATCGCGTTGACGTTCGCCGGGTTCAACATCCGGTCCCGGATCTCACGCAAACCCGGGGCGGAACGGGTCGAACCGTTGGCGATCGCCCGGTTCGCCGCTTTGGCGAAAGCGTGCGCGATAGGCGGTGCCCTGCTGTCCGGCGGCTACGCCGGGGTGCTCATCTACACGTTCATACAAAGGACCGTCCTGGCGACGGCGCGGGCGGACCTGCCGACGGTCGTTTTCGGTCTCGTCTGCTGCGTGCTGTTGATGGCGTCCGGTCTGTGGCTCGAATACGCCTGCCGCATACCTAAAAAGGACGATGATGACGAGGAGAACGGCGGGGCCCGCTCCAGCGTGCACTAGGTTTCCAACGCGCGCTGGGTTTCCAAGGCGCACCGGGCGTCGTGGGGCATGACGTTGTGATTGCGGCGTTGGGGACGCGGGAACGACTGGATGTTACGGACTTATGCCGCGGTGGCGGCCAACACGGGGTACGCGTTCGCCGCCACCGCGGTTCTTTCGGCTGGGCCGTGTGGTGTTGCTCAGGTGTGGGGGTATTCCGCGAGGAGGGCTTCCATCGTCAGATCGAGCAGCTCGTCGATGCCTTCCTGGATTTCTTCCGGGTCTGCTTCTTCGTCCGTGGCGCTGAAC
>DXIM01000017.1 GCA_019112895.1 Candidatus Stackebrandtia faecavium | reverse complement strand
CGACTGTCGCACCGCCGCGTCTTGAAGAAATAGACAGTCTCGTCAACACTTTGCGCACCGCCGGCCATTCGATCGAGATGTCGCGCAGCGGGGCCGGCGACCTTCCGGCAGCCGTCAGCCAGTCCGCCTACCGCATCGTGCAGGAGTCACTGAACAACGCGACGAAACACGGCGGCGACGCAGCGATCGTGGTGTGCATCAGCCGTGACGGTGACTTGCTGTCGATCAGGGTGAGCAACGACATCGGATCCCGTTCGGAGCCCGGCTGGCAGCGTTCCCACGGGATCGGAATCGCTTCGATGCGTGAACGCGCCGAAGCAATCGGCGGTAGCTTGACCAGCAGAATGAGCCAGGATTCGACACACTGGATCGTGACGGCACGCCTGCCGTTGACGACCGATTCGACACCCGCGTTGACGCCGTGAGACGCGTGCCCGTCGTCCCGCTTGCCCGATAAGCAGCATCAAGCGCCGGCACGCGATGATGGTGACGTGAATATCCGAGTCTTGTTGGCGGACGACCATGCCGCGATACGTCAGGGCCTGCGGTTCATGCTGGACGCCGACGACGACATCGACGTGGTCGGCGAAGCCGCGGACGGAAAAACAGCGCTGGCAAACATTCGTGCGCTGCGGCCAGACGTTGTCTTGATGGACGTGCGGATGCCGTATCCCGACGGCATCGAAGTCACCGCCGAAGTCACGGGAGCCGGGCTGGCACAGGTGATCATCTTGACGTCGTTCGAGCTCGACGACTATGTCGTGGGCGCGTTGCGCGCGGGAGCTTCGGGGTTCCTCCTCAAAACCGCCGAGCAGCGCACCATCGCCGACGCGATCCGGCGCGTGGTCCGCGGCGAAAACGTGTTGTCGCCGGAAGTCACCCGCGCCGTCATCTCTCGCGCCATCTCGTCGCCCGACGACACGGACACGACGCCGACCGAGGCCGAGCCGGAATGGCTCACCGAGCTCACTCAGCGCGAACGCGAGGTGCTGGCGCGGCTGAAAGAAGGTATGTCGAACGCGGCCATCGCCGCCGATCTGCACATCTCAGAGGCCACCACGAAAACGCACGTGTCTCGAGTGTTGACGAAAACGGGATGCCGGTCGCGTATTCAGGCCGCGTTGCTAGCGCAACAGCTGGATTCCATGTCCTGAGGTTCGCTGCGGCCGGTGGGCCATACAGGCAGTTTTGATTTCCATGTGGACGAGGCTCCACGGTCCCGCCTCGCTTCGGCCCATCGTGGGCATTACGCTCGAGCGAGTGTGTGATGTCGCTCGTCAGCGTCTATGGACCCCTAACCCACGGGAATGGTGGATTCAGTGACAGCGGGATGGTTCTTTCTTGCGGCGATGATCTTCGCCTACGGTGTGGCGAACTTCCTCCAGGCGATTGCCGCCAACCGGGAAGACAAGCCGAGGGGCCTGTCGCCGTGGCTGCTGTTTCGGCTCGCGACTCATAAAACGTATGTGGCCGGCATAGTTTGCCAGGTGCTCGGGTTCATTCTGGCCATCGCCGCGCGCGCCGACCTGCCGCTGTTCCTTGTGCAGGGCGCGGTCGCGGCCGGTCTCGGGGTCACAGCCATCCTGGGTGTGTTCTTCCTGAAGTGGCGCATGCCTCGCGCCGAAATCGCCTTGCTGATCGGTTTGTCGCTGGGGATCGTCGCGCTAGTCGTGTCGGCAGAACCTTCGGTGTCGAAAAACCTCGGCCCTGTCGCCACGATCGTGCTGGCCAGCAGCACGATCGTCATCGGCGGTCTCGGTTTCGTCGTCGCCAGGTTCATGCGGGGTGTGCCGAGTTCGGTCGCGCTGGGAGGGCTCGCCGGTCTCGCTTTCGGTGCCGCCGCGGTCGTGTCCCGCCCGCTAGCGAGCACCACCGAGTTCACTCAACTGCTGTCGAATCCGCTGCTGTACCTGATCATCGTCCAGTCGGTGACGGCGCAGCTTCTGTTGGCGATAGCGATGCAGCGCGGCAGCACGACCGCGGCCGTCGCATCCATGGACGCCGCTTTCGCCGCGCCGCCCGCGGCACTGGGTTTGCTGTTGCTTGGCGATAAGGTCCGTCCCGGTTTCGCGTGGGTTGCGGCAGCCGGTTTCGTCGTCACTCTCGTCACTGTCTTGCTGCTGACCCGCTATGCCGGTTCGCAGGACGAGGTGCGTCCTCCACGTCAAAACCGTCGCCCTGTCGACTCGTGCACGGTCGATTTCATCGCGGTCGCCCCAAAGGACGGAAGCGACAACTTCGCGGCTTCGGTTGTGACACATCCGCCGCTGAATCCGGCCGAGCCCCACCGGTACACCGTCGGGCCGACGAATATGCCCCCGACGCAGTGACTTCGGCCCGACCGCATAACAGTCACCGCCAGGCTCGCATAACCGGCATTACCCATAAACCGGTCATACCTCATTGAATTGTGTATTTCTTGTGGACGGTAGCCGAGTCGGTACTCGCCGGCACTTGCTCCACGTTGCTATCTTTTATTCAAGCCCACAACGATGGTTCCGAACCGTTTCTAAAAGAACGACCAGACAGGTTCCGTCCCGGGTTTTTTGCCCTGCCCTTTGACGCATTGATGCCCGATGCGATTTTGTTCCACCTTTGTTCCTTATCGGCTCCACCCCTAAGACTGGATACATAATGGATAGATTTCGAGATCAGGTCGACAAGATCAATGTCGAGGTCGTGTCGCCCGATGGCTCGGTGAAAGGTCTCTACAACGGCCGCACCGGCTTCACCATTCGCATCGACGACCATCGCCTCGACAAACACACGGAGGACAGCCTCTCCCAGCAGATCGAAGCGACGGTCCGCAGCGCGATCGATGGCTCCCAGGCCGCTCACGAAAGAGTCCACGAAAAGCGTCACGGGAAACGTCGCCCCGCCGACGAGCTCCCCCAGAGCGTTCGTGACCGCAGAGCGGCGATAGCGGAATCGGTCGCCGAGATACACACCGTCAAGAAATCCGCCAACGGCTGGGTGAAGGTCGGATTCTCCGAGGACAGCGGAATGAGAGTAAAGATCCGAAAAGGAACTCTGCAAAACGGTCCAATCCGCAACCCAAACGCCTCCGCAATCACCATCGCGAACTCGGTCAACGAAGCGCTGACCTCGGCAATCAGCGATTACACGAAAAAATACTTCGCCACCAAAATCGCTCTTTAATCAATGGAGAACTCATGGATTACACCGGCAGCAACATAAATGCCGATTTCGAGGCGATGTGGAACAGCATCGTCACCGATTTTCCGGCAATGGCCGATGCGTATGCCACCGCCAATCTCGCGGTGCATTACACCCATAACTGCATCGATTTCGAGACGAGGTTCTTTCCGGAATGGGCCGGGCTGCGCAACGAACTCGAAGAAATTTTCGCGAGCGATACGCTGTCGCTTCAGGCTGTCGCCACCGCGCTTGCCGCAGCGGTCAACGATTACGCCGGAACCGACAACGACGCGGCTGATGCGCTGGACAAGGCCCAAGACGACTTGCCCGACGAGGTTCCGGATATGACTTCGCCGCGCACTCCACCGTCGAGGCATAACCAGGCGCCACCCGCGGCCGTGCCGCCAAGCATCGACACCGAATACGACGCTGCGCTCACGTTTCAGCAATTGCAAACGAAGGCGCAAACCACGGACGATAAACAGTGGGAAGCCGAGATGGCCGAGCGAAGCTTGCTGGGCAAGATCCCTATCTGGATCGCTGGCCGGGAAAAAACGGAGGAGATCGCCCGCGACAGCGGTATGTACACGTTCACGACCGAAAAAGTCGCCGAGGTCTCGCAGATCGACCCGAAACAGTTCCAGATCGCCATCTCTTGTTTGAAAAGCATTGCGGAAGGCACGACGCCGTTCAGCCAATTCGAACAGGAGGTGAGTAACGCCAAAGACGCGCTCCACCCGGATAAATGGGACGGCACAGCCGCCGGGACTTTCCGTTCCGAATTCCTCAACGTTTACCCGGATGTCGTCGACAACCAGGTGCCGATCGTGGGCTCGCTTCTTGGCGCCATGGAAGGTTTCCAAAAAGGCGTCAAAGACACCTATGACTCCTATGACGAGGCGATGGACGCCGCCATCAAAGCCTACGACCAGATCATTGCCGAGGCCGATGCGGCGCACGCGTCCCTAATGACGGCGGTTCTCAGCGCCGCGATCAGCATCGCCGGCGCGATCGCGGCGGGGCCCGGCGGGATCTCGTATGCACTGGCCGGGGCGGGTGTCAGCATCGCCGGCGCCGGATATTCCGTGGGCGGATCGAAGGCGGCTGACGTGCACGAATCCTTGTTCGCAGGGCTCGACAAGGCGAAGGAGAAGCTCGACGAGTTCGACGAGGAACTCCAGGGCGCAATGAAAACCGACACCAATACGGTGAGCTCTCGCGTCAGCAACCCCAAGGGCAAAGTGCGTCTGCCTCGCCCTGCCTTCGTCGACAGCGATGGAGGGTTCTAAGCCGCATTCCCGCACGTGTCTTTCGGCACGTGCGGGATCACGTGGACTCAGGCGACCGGCGCACCCCTGTGCACATTCGCCTCGATCTCCTCCGATGCGTAATCGAGAAGCTCATGCGTGAGGTGTGACAGCGCGCGTGCGCAGGCGATTTCTTCACCGATGCGCGCCATCGGGCGGTCGCTCGGGTTGCGGCGAGCCCGGCCGGTGCCGGACAACCGGCGTCCGTCCGGCGTGTGCAGCGTCGCGGTCGCGATGGTGTGCTCCGGGTCTTCTTCGAAGTGCACGTCCACGTTCCACTGCGCGGTCATCATCGAATGTGACATGAATACCTCCCCCACTGACGGTGGTAGACGGCTTTTACCCGCGTGTCCGGCCGTGAAACTCGTCCCGCGCCGGCCACACGATTTCGCCGCGTTTGATGACGGCGTGGATCCGCGAGAAGTCCCGGGGTTCCAGCTCGCTGGTCGTAGTGTCGAGGACGGTCAGGTCCGCACGGTTCCGGGCCTCGACTGCCCCGGATCGAGGACGGCCGAAGAACGACGCCGGTTCCGAAGTCAAAGCCCCCAGAATCTCGCCGGCCGACATGCCGCTGCTCGCCATCGCCGCGAACTCCGGGCCGGTCTTGCGGTCCGAACCCATCGCAATAATGTCCTCAATAGATTTCTCTACTCGGACACCGTCCGACCAGGAAGGACATGACGGCGCTGCAGTAGTCTCAGTACAAACCTCGATGACGGACTTGGTGGCCAACGGTGAATCGAATCCCCCGGACGGCGTGGGTCGCCGCAAGCGTCCTGGCTATCGTGCTCATCGCGCTCGGTTCGCGCTACGGGTTCCACCGCGATGAGCTCTATTTCATCGAAGGGGGACGTCATTTCGCTTGGGCTCAGCCCGACAACCCGATTCTCATCCCGTTGGTGGCAAACGCGTGGCACCAGGCCGTCGGCGGGCAACTGTGGGCGTTTCGGATTCTGCCTGCCCTCGCCGCCGCCTCCACCGTGCTCGTCGCCTCCCTCACGTCACGGCAACTCGGCGGTACGCGTCGGCACCAGGCGGCGGCCGCGATCGTCACGGCCGTAACGGGAGTCATCGTTGGTACGGGACATCTGTTCTCCATCACCACTTTCGACATCTTCCTGACCGCCCTGGTGTTGATGCTGCTGGCGCGCGCACTGCGGCAGCCGCAACGGCTCGGCACCTGGGTCTTGGTGGGCCCCGCCGCCGGCGTAGCCCTTGAGGTGAAACTGCTCGCCGGGGCCGTGTTGGCGTGTTGCGTGCTCGCGGTGTTGCTCGTGGGACCACGAGGGGTCTTCGCTTCATCGGGGCCATGGATTGCGGCGGGAATCGCGGCAGCTTTGGCGGCACCGAACCTGATCTGGCAGACCGTTAACGGCTGGCCGATGCGCGACGTCGCCGCCAACATCGCCGGGGGCGGGTCGACATCGTCGGCGGACAGCGTCCTGATTCTTCCCATGCACCTGCTGATGGCCGGAGCGGTCACCGGTTCCGTGGTGGTCCTGGGCATGATCGAGCTGCTCGGAGCGCCACGGTTCCGTCCGTGGCGCTGGATACCGGTCGCGTACCTTTTGTTGCTCACCATTGTGATCGTCGCCGGCGGTAAGCCGTACTACATGGCCGGCATGTTCCCGATCGTCGTGGCGGCCGGGGCGATGCCGTTGATGGATTGGATCGACCGCGCTACAGCCAGGCGGAGACTGGCACCGGCGCTGGCCGTACTGCTGTCGATCCCCACGGTGTTGTTCTCGCTTCCTTTGGCCTCCATAGGTTCACCGGTCTTCCAGGTCGCGGCGGCGGTGAACCCGGATGCGAAGGAAACCGTCGGATGGGACGAGTATGTCGCCACGGTCTCCGATGCGGCCGAGGACATCCCGGACAGCCGCCGCCCGAACACGATCGTGCTCACCGACAACTACGGCGAGGCCGGAGCCTTGGACCGGACTCGGCGGATGGGCATCGACGGCTGGATACCCCCAGTCTATTCCGGACACAATGCATACGGCACATGGGGTCCCCCGCCTCACGACGTCGAGACAGTCGTGCTGGTCGGCGATTTCGATTCCGCCCAGATCCACAACTGGTTCAGCACCTGCGAGGTCGTCGCGCGTGTCGAAGCGCCGCGCGATATCGATAATGAGGAGAACGGGGCTGCCGTGCGTGTGTGCCAGGCGGACCCCGGCGCTCTCGTCGGCGTGTGGCCGCAGGTCCAACATTTCGGCTGAGGCCCCGCATCCGGATAACAAGTTACGCACATGCCAGGCACAGGAAAAATGCAATGCTTCCCATTGTCGACCTGCATCCAGGTTGCTAGCATACTAGAATGACGGCAAATTCGGCACCCAAATCGCAGTTCAACGTCTACCTCCCGCCCGAACTCGTTCGGGCGATCAAACACCGCGCCATCGATGAGGGGCGCAGCCTGTCCGCGGTGGTCGAATCCGCGTTGCACGAATATCTGCTCAACCACGAGGAGGAACAATGAGTCAGCCGATCTTCTACCTGTGCCCATACAGGTTCACGACGAACCCAGCCGACATGATCAGGTTTTACGAGACGCTCGGTCTCGTCACCAAAGTCGGACGCGACCGCGAGAATTTCGCCGTTTTGAGCGGCAGCGGCGGTCGCATCGGGGTGCATGAACTCGATTCTGCGCACACATCCACGGTCTCGACCGATATGTGTTTCGAAACCCCGGACGCCGAAACCGCGGCCGCACACTTCCGCGAGCTCGGCGTGACAGCCACCGTGGTGGACGAGTCATACGGTCGTCGCGTCGACGTCGGCGATGCGACGCATACAGTCACAGTCAACGAAGAGATGCGCGACTTCTACGGTTACACCCAGGGGACCGACGCTGCCCGAGGACCGACGTGGTGGCTGCGTATTTCACCTCAGATTTCAGCACCGACGCCCGCTGGTTCGCGAACTTCGGTTTCCACTCCGACGAGGACAACCAAGACTGGCGCGAACTGCGCGCGGCGACTAGCGCGGGCATCATCGGGCTGCACCGGATCAACGGCCAAGAGCCCGGCAGCACGGCAATAGGATTCGCCAGCGCCGTGCCCTTGGAGACAATGCTTGAACGGCTGAATGCGGCCGGTTACACCGATGCCGCCATCACGCACGAAGGGGCGACCCGCATCGAAGTAACCGACCCCGATGGATTCATCACCGAGATCCATCCCAGCCGGAAGTGATTGAGGACGGCGATAGCAACAGTGGATGGAGATAGAAAAACTCCCTCAGATCAGTTGATCTGAGGGAGTTCCACTTGGTAGCGGGGACAGGATTTGAACCTGCGACCTCCGGGTTATGAGCCCGGCGAGCTACCGAACTGCTCCACCCCGCGTCGGATGCGTCTACAACGTTAACTCATGGGAAAAGCGACGCGAAGCCGGGGGCG
>DXIM01000101.1 GCA_019112895.1 Candidatus Stackebrandtia faecavium | reverse complement strand
CCCACCACGACCGTGGCAGTCGGCCCATTCACCGCAGCGATACCCAAGCCGCCGTGACCGGCGATGCGCTTTTCGACTTCGGATACAGGCAATGCCACGGAAACAATGTCACCGAGGTCCGATAGGCGACGCGCCAGCGTCGAGCGCGACGCGATCACCCTCGCTCCGTCCTCAAGCGACAGAGCTCCGGATACGACCGCAGCGGCGACTTCGCCTTGCGAATGGCCCACTACGGCCGCGGGTTCCACGCCAAAGGATCGCCACAGTTTCGCCAGCGACACCATCACCGCCCACAGAGCGGGCTGCACGACATCGATGGTTTCGGCACCGCTGTCCAGGTCATCCCACAGGTCTCGGCCAGTGAATGGGCGCAGCGCTTCGGCACAGGCCGTCATTGATTCCGCGAATGCGGGAAACGCCCGCGCCAGTTCCACGCCCATTCCGGTCCATTGCGGGCCTTGCCCCGGGAACACAAACACGGGGCGGCCCCGATTGGCGGAAAGACCGTGGACGACGGACTCGGCCTGGCCATTTGTGGCGAAGGCACGCAGCGCTTCGACCGTGGCTTCACGATCGGACGCGATAGCCACGGCTCGATGGTGGAAGTCGGCACGCGCGACAGCCAGCGAATGCCCGATCCCCGCCATAGACAGTCCCGGCCGCGAGTCGACGTGTTCCGCCAACCGCGCCGCCTGCTCGCGAAGCGCGGGCGCGCTGTGCGCCGACAATGGCCATGCCACCGGCCCGTTCGGTTCGGGCTCGGCGGGGTCGCCGCCGGCGGAGGGTGGTGCTTCCTCCACGATCACGTGGGCGTTGGTTCCGCTGATGCCGAAGGCGGACACCGCGGCTCGGCGTGGGCGCCCGGCTGCCGGCCATTGCCGAGCTTGCGTCAGCAAACGGACGTCGCCGCTGTCCCAGTCGACGTGGGAGCTCGGCGCGTCGATGTGCAGGCTTTTCGGCATCGTTCCGTGTCGCATGGCCTGCACCATCTTGATGACACCGCCGATCCCGGCTGCGCCTTGAGTGTGGCCGATGTTCGATTTCAGCGAACCCAGATACACCGGGCCACAATCACCCCGCCCCTGCCCGTAGGTCGCCAGAATCGCCTGGGCCTCGATCGGATCGCCCAGTGTCGTGCCGGTCCCGTGTGCTTCGATCAGGTCGACGTCATCGGGTTTCAGCTCGGCGTCGGCAAGGGCGCGCCGAATGACGTCTTCCTGGGCGACATCGCTGGGTGCCGAGAGTCCGTTGCTGGCGCCATCCTGGTTGGTCGCCGAGCCCCGCATGACGGCCAATACATTGTGACCGAGTCGTTGCGCATCGGACAAGCGCTCCACGACGACCATGCCGATGCCCTCGGACCAGCCGGTGCCGTCGGCGGAGTCGGCGAACGCGCGGCACCGCCCGTCCGGCGACAGGGCCCCGTGGCTGCTGAACTCGGCAAACCGGTTCGGTCGCGCCATGATGGTGACGCCTCCGGCCAGCGCCATGTGGCATTCTCCGGAACGAATGGATTGCGCCGCCAGATGCAGCGCGACGAGCGAGGACGAGCACGCCGTGTCGACGCTGACCGCGGGACCGCGCAGCCCGAGCTTATAGGCGACACGACCGGACAGGACGCTGCTGATGCTTCCCGTAGAGGTGTATGCGGCCAGGTCGGCGGACGCTGCCTCGACCAGCGTCGAGTACTCCTGCGATACCGACCCGGCGTAAACACCAACGTCGGTGTTCTTAAGCGTGGTCGGGTCGATTCCGGCTCGTTCCAGCGCCTCCCAGGACACCTCGAGCATGATGCGCTGTTGCGGGTCCATGGCTAGCGCTTCGCGCGGGGAGATGCCGAAGAACTCGGCGTCGAAGTCAACTGCGTCGGCCAGGAACCCACCTTTGTTCACATAGGAGCTCCTCGCGCGTGCACCCGTGGGATCGTGGACGGTTTCGAGATCCCATCCGCGGTCGGTCGGGAATTCGCCGATGGCGTCGACTTCGTCGTCCACGAGCCGCCACAGGTCCTCCATGGACTTGACGTTTCCAGGGAATCGGCACGCCATCCCCACGATCGCGATCGGCTCCGCAGCTTGTTCTTCGAGCTCTTGAAGTCGCTGTCGCGCCTTCCGCAGATCAGCGGTGACCCGCTTTAGATAGTCACGGAGTTTTGCTTCACCAGCTGACATTCGACATCTCTCAAGATCATTCGTGGACGAACTGAGCTACCTTAACGACGCCCCCAGCACGTTGTAAAGAGTCATATATATCGATATGGGGTAGATCGCCCCAGGCACGACAACACATCGTGATCATCCACTATAGACATAGCAGGCAGAGGGTAGACGTATTGATAATTTTCCACTATTCGAACCCACGTGCAACCCACGTTTACTGATACTGTGTGCGGCACTCCCCGTTCGGACTCGACGAACAGGCATGCGTCCGCACCCCAACATCCGAGGAAGATGCCATGAAGTATCGATCAGGACGAAAGACCCTGGCTGCAGCTTGCGGTCTACTACTCCTGATGCCCCTGTCTTCATGCTCGAAGACCGAAACTGCATCACCAAGCACAGTAGATGTCGGCCTACTAACACCGCTGTCAGGAGCGCTTGAAGAAGTCGGCGTAGACGCCAAGGACGCTTTCGAAGGCTACATCGCCGCCAACGACAATAAGCTCGGCGGACGAGAAGTCAATATATCCATTCGCGACGAAGGCGACTCCGCAAAGACGTCCCTCCCCTCCGCCGAAAAGCTCATGAACGGAGACAATGTCGATGTCATCGTTGGCGCCGCCAGCTCCGCCAACTACATCGCCGTCGCGCCGGAGACGACCAAGGCGGAGATTCCACTTCTCGGATACGGCGGCCAGCCTGACCTGAAGGATGCCGACATCGATTTCGAATGGTTGTGGCAGACCTCTTTTTCCACAAGCCAGCTCGGAGCGTCGATCGCGCCATATCTCGAGAAGACCGTCGATGGCCCGGTGTATGCGATCGCCCCGGACTACGAGGGCGGCCAAGCCATCATGGGAGGCTTCGTCAAGCCCTTCCAGGAAGTCGGAGGGGAACTGGCCAGCGGACAAACGGAGCCGACGTGGACCCCATGGCCAGACACGATGGACTTCTCTAAATACTTCCAAGAGGCCGCCAACAGCGACGCGGAAGCAATCTTCGCCTATTACGCCGGCGCACCCGCAGTCGAGTTCGTGAAGCAATACGCCAAGTCGCCCGCTAAGGACATCCCGCTGTACGGCGCGTTCCTCACCGAAGGTGCGGTACTGGAAGCTCAAGGCGAATCAGCTAAAGACATACAGACCGTCATGAACTATGCGCCGGATATCGACAACGCGGCGAATCGCCGATTCATTTCCGAATGGAGCGAGATCGCCCCAGACCGTTCGGCCAGCCTTTACAGCATGGTCGGTTGGGATGCCGCTCTCGTCCTCGACCAGGCAATCTCCCGGATTCCCGCCAACGAGGAAGTGACCCCGGCCGCGATCAACGAAGCGATGGGGCAATTGGGGACCATCAATAGTTCCCGAGGCTCCTGGCAGTTCGACGAGGACCTTCACATCCCGATCCAAAAGTGGTACCTGCGTACCGTCATGAACGACGGACCTGCGCTAGCCAATGTGGTCACCGAAGATTTGTCCACTATCGGCGGATGAACCCCTCACCGTTCACTTGATCACCTCTACGAAAGGACGCTGTGCATGAGCACGGAAGAATACATCTTCGACACCGGATCCGAACTCGGCGAGAAGCATGTCGAATACCTGGAGAAGATGCTCGACGGACCGACCACGATGGTGTTGTCCAGCGTTAACATCCAGCCGGGCCAGCGGTGCCTGGACGTCGGCTTCGGCGGCGGGTCTATCGCGCGCTGGATGTCCGACCGTGTCGGCCCGACCGGCCGTGTTGATGCGATCGACGTCGACACCGATCACCTCGAATCCGGCGACAACATCGAGGTGTTCAAACATGACCTCAACAACGGTCTCCCCGAGGCGGCTCAGGGCCCATACGACGTCATCCATGCACGCCAGGTCCTCATGCATATGCCGCAGCGCGAAGCCATTTTCCAGAAGCTCATCGACGCTCTCGCACCCGGTGGCTGGCTGGTGTTCGGCGAGATGACCGACCGCGACCGCGCGGTCAAGTCGGCGCCGAGTCAGGCCGATGCGGAGCTGTGGGACAAGATCCAACACATGAACCACCACCTCGTGGGCATGCCAAACGGCATGAACTTCGACTGGGCCCACGAGATCGACGGGCACATGGCCGATGCCGGCTTGGAGGATATCCAGGGCATGGAGTACTCCCAGGTGACCGCGGGCGGCTCCAACGGCATGCTGCTTCACCGCAACCTCAACATCCAAGCGGAACCGCTGCTGTTGAAGGTGGGCGCGACGAAGGAAGAGCTGGAACGCTATCGGGAACTGACTCTTGACCCCTCGTTCCGCGCCTGGTTCTTCCAGACCATTTTCACCTGGGGACGTAAGAAGGCATGATCTTGCCCGGTGTCGTCGTCAGGCAGCTTCGATGCGGCGGCGACACCGGCTCAATGCCGTGTGACGGTCATACTTCGATGCGTCAATCCATGCCCGTCGCGACCGCCAGATCTGCGGTGGCGCCTTCCGTGGCCGACATTCTCGATACGGTGAAACACTAGCACTCCATGTCGGACTGTCGTTCATGTTTCGCGCTCCGCAGCCATACCCGACGGCTGTGTGCAATTGAGACTAAATACTTGTCCACACAGTCTGGTCATTGCTGTCGCGCCTGGCGACCCGCGAGAGTTTAGACGTAACGCACCCGGCGCAAGCAACACTCGGATCCCATCAATCGGTTTAGTGCTCGTTCAGCGCCATGCACCCCCTTTGGTGGCGCAATTCCCCACACCTCGAAGGACAGTCCATCATGGTTAACGACTCGACCGAGGAGAAGCTGCGCGATTACCTCAAGCGTGTGACGGCGGAACTCAGTCAGACGCGGCGGCGACTGCGCGAAGTCGAAGAGTCCATCCGGGAGCCGATAGCTGTCGTCGGGATGGCCTGCCGTTATCCCGGCGCCGACTCTCCCGAGGAACTGTGGGACGTCGTCAAGGACGGGCGGGTCACCATCACCGATTTCCCGCGGGACCGAGGCTGGGACCTCGAAGCCCTGTACGATCCGAGCCGTCAACGCCCCAACACCTGTTACGCGAACCAGGCCGGGTTCCTGTCCGATATAGCCGGTTTCGACGCCGAGTTCTTCGGCCTGTCTGACCGGGAAGCATTGGCAATGGACCCTCAGCAACGCGTCATGCTGGAGCTGGCCTGGGATGCGATCGAACACGCGCGCATCGACCCGACGAGTCTGCGCGACTCCCACACCGGGGTCTTCAACGGCGTCATCACCCAGCGGTACGGCCCGGACCCCGACCAGGTCGACGAGGACTTGAAGAAGCACCTGCTATCTGGCGGCACGAACGGTTTCGTATCCGGCCGCATCGCTTATGGTCTCGGCGCACGCGGGGCGTCGGTGACGGTCGACAGCACGTCCTCGTCGTCGATGGTGGCCCTGCATCTCGCCAACCGCGCGTTGCGCGCCGGAGACTGCGACCTCGCGTTGGCCGGCGGTGTTTCGATCCTGTCAACACCGGACCATTTCGTCGAATACTCCAGGACCAACCTGTTGTCTCCGACGAGCCGGGCACGCGTCTTCGACGAACGCGCCGACGGCATCAACTTCGCCGAAGGCGCCGGCATCCTCGTGTTGGAACGGCTGTCCGACGCGCAGCGCAACGGCAGGCGCATCCTGGGCATCGTCCGCGGTTCCGCCATGACCCACAACGGCACGAGCAACGGCTTGACGACCACTAACACCCCCGCGGTGGAGCGGCTCGTCACGCGCGGTCTCGCCGATGCGCGGCTCACCCCGGCCGACATCGACATCGTCGAATGCCACGCCACCGGACAGGTCCTGAGCGGACCGATCGAGGTGCGGGCGCTGCAAAACGTCTACGGCCCGGAACACTCCGAGGATCA
>DXIM01000100.1 GCA_019112895.1 Candidatus Stackebrandtia faecavium | reverse complement strand
GTCGTCTAGTGGCCTAGGACGCCGCCCTCTCAAGGCGGTAACGGCGGTTCGAATCCGCTCAGGAGTACCAGGTTCCCTTATTCGAACACCAGTCGCGCTGATGTGGGCTGGTGTTCTTTTGTTTACGTGGTCGTGGACCGTTTTGTTTGCCGGTTCCTCTTCTCCGAGAGCCCTTGTTCGTAGGTCATCCCAGTGGCACCGATGACTCCATCATCGGTACGTCTCGTTGTTTCGGCTCACGATCGATGTGTCAGGGCGCGTGATGCTATGGCCAGTCCGACGATGCACCAGGCGCCGAGGACCACGAACGGAAGCATGGGGACACCGCTGGCGGGCACATCGATCGTTTCTCTGATGGCTTGTGCCATGTATTGAAACGGAAGTACATTGTGCACCGACGCCAGCCAATCGGGTAGCCGGCTGGCGGGGAAGTTGATCGGCGCGAACATCAACGCGATGACGATGATCGAGTTGGTCAAAATGTTCACCATGGCTGGCCTCACGAGGTAGGCAAGGCTGTAACCAACGGAGATCGTACCGGCAATGACCATCACGACCGTGGGGATGATGAGCGGGCTCGTCGCCACATCTAGCTCGAAACGCGTCAACGCAACGATAGTGGTGACGATGAGTCCCGGGACTGACACCGCTGCCCACACGGTGGCGTCGGCGGCCATCAGTGCGAGCCGGGGCACTGGCATGGAGCGTTGGTAGTCGAGGAAACCGGACTCCTTTCGCTTGGCCACGGCTTGAGGAGCCAAGACCATGCCCACGGTGATGAGTGACACCGTCATGGACCCAGTACACAGATACAACGCTTCTTGCGCCGTCGCATGGGGGAGAAGGAATGAGAAGCCGATGACGACACCGAGCGATATCATTGCTTGCAGGATCAGGAAGAACGGTAGTTCCCGTTTGGAGCGCAGAATCTCCCATTTCAGGAGAAAAATGTAACTACGGCACCAGTGTTTCATTGCGGCTTCCTCTCGTGCCACGTTGCTTCTGCGAGTCTGTGCCGGATCCGGCTAGCGTGATGTACAGGTCTTCCAGTCCGGCGGGGGCGACGGAGAACTGTGCAATGTGGCCTAGTTCCTTCTTGTGCTGAGCCCAAGCGATTGTGGCTGCGACATCCGCCTCCGCGACCATGGTGACGAAACGACATCCGGTAGCTGTGGCGCCGAACTCTTTCGCCAAATCGGAAGCGGCGCGCGGATCGTTGGCGGATACTTCCAGCTTCAGCTTGCTGCTATATGCCCCGCTCAGTTGGCCCGGTGTGCCTTGGACGACTTCTCTTCCTTTATCCAAGATGATGAGACGATCCACTGCGCGCTCTGCTTCGGTGATGTTGTGTGTGACGAGCAGGACGGCACAGCCGTCGTCGGCGAGGGCGCGGATTTGACGCCACAGCAGGCGGCGGCGGACCGGGTCGACATCGTTCGTGGGCTCGTCGAACATCACGACGCTGGTCGGATCCACGGCGGCCATGCAAAAGGCGGTTAGCCGTTTCACTCCGCCTGACAGGTTCTGTCCATATTGATCAGACCATTCTGTAATGTCCAACGCTTGTAGTAGTTCGTGTGCACGCCTGCGCGCGGATTTTCGATTCATGCCACGGATTCGGGCCATGATCTCTATGGCCTGTCTCGGCGTCAGTCCATCTATAGGAGCTTGGGATTGCGGCTGAAACGAGCAATGGCGGCGGGCGGCGGCCGGCCGCGATACCGCGTCGACGCCGCCTACATGGATGCTGCCGTGCGTGGGGAGAGCCAAACCGATGATCTGGTTCAGGAGCGTTGTTTTTCCGGCACCGTTGTGTCCCAGGAGGCCGAATACTTCTCCGGCGTGAACGCGGAAGCTGACTCCATCGTTGGCGCGGATACCGCCCTTGTAGATCTTTGAGACGTTGTCAATATCGAGTTGATTAGGGCTCATCTTGGTCTCCGTGAGTGGTTTCGGCACCGACCGTGGTATCTGTTTCCGAGCCAGGGTCACCCGGAATCGACCAGGAGACGTGACGCACCGCGCGGCAGCCGTCGGGACGCTTGGTCGGGTCGATCCGGTCGAGCCGTTCAACGATGTGTCGGTCCATCACCTCGTTCAGTTCTGTCGTGAAGGCGTGGAGTTCCTCGGCTGTCATCCAGCTCCATGTTGTGGTCTGGTGTGCGGCGTTCCGCCATTGTTCGGGCTCAGTGCCGCGTCGTAGGTGCCACTGATGGAGGGCATCGAGCTGGCGGCCCAGCATTACCCGCGACAGTGCAGTTGCCGCCATGCCTGTGGCTGAGGATTCATCGCCGGCATTGGTGACGTCGAGGTTCAGAGTCTGAGGAACGAGACGCCATGGGCGACGTCGGGATGTGCCGCCGGGCTCTTCTTCGATCAGCCCGTATTTGTGCAGCTGGCGCAGGTGCCATGAACAGTTGGCCTGCGTGTCGTCGATTTTGTTCGCCAGCTCGCTCGCGGTAGCGGGGCCATGTTCGGTGAGGCAGTCAAGCAGTTGCATCCGTAGTGGGTGCGCCAGCGCACGCAGCGCGTCGGGCTCGGTCACCTCTCGGTGGGGAAGCTGTGGATGCAGCCTTCGCGCTTCTTCAGTCATGCGTCAAAAGATAACCTTTGACGCTCGTGGCTGCAAGCTTTTTCAAAAGATTTCTTTTGACGCCGGTGGCGGTTCGGCTTGCTCAGGTGCTGACCAGGTCGCCGCCGCTTGTGTAGGTGAACGAGGCTCTGAGTCTGCGGAGTCGTCGGCTGCCTCACTGTGATGATGCGCGCTTCGTTGGGCGTCGCCTCAATTTCTTCCGTCCGTAATCGACATCTGACCTGGCAATCCTTATAGGTGTGACGCAGGACCCATTGAAATGTTGTTGATGGACATTCATTGCTTCGATACCTTGTGTGGCAAGGGGAATAACAAAATAGAAGGGAATCATCATGTATAAAACGTGGCTAACACGTTTGGCTGTCGCCGCCGCTATGGCGATGGCGCTCGTGGGTTTGACGGCAGCTCCGGCCGCCGCGGCCACCAATAAAACTCTCGTCGATTCTCACGGCCAATTCACGTTCATCGACGACGGCGACGTGTTTCAAATCTGCGACAACAAAGCCGACGGGCACGGGGTTACTGGGCAACTCCAGCTTCGTTCCGGTGTGGATGGCAGCCTCAAGACGGTCATGACCATCAACGATGGGGGCGACGACGGTTGCGATAAGCAGGGCTTCAACATCGGAAACTGGCACACCTACCGGATGGTCTACTGGTGGAACGGCAATAAGTCAGGCACCGTCCAGGTCACCGAGTTCTTCAACGAGTGACGGCCGACCTCCCGAATTTCATATAGGACGAAACATCTCGTGTGGGCCACGACCGTTAAACGGTCGTGGCCCACACGAGTCTGCGATGTCGAGTTGGGCGTCGTAGACGTCAGCCGCAGCACACACTGTTCGTGTCCCCGTCAGCGACGAAGTAGCCGAACACCATCGTCCGAGTATCCATGGATGTAGCAGCCATTCAGCTATTGAACTGGCCTGATAGCCTCGCTGCACTTATACGCCGGTGTCCTTGCCCGAAGGTCGAAGGTTCCGTCCCGAACCCCGGCGACCAGACCGCCTGCGCTCTCGGAGGAAACATGGGTCTTATCAAAGCATTTTCAGGCGCACTCGACGGCACCTTGGCCGATCAGTGGAAGGACTTTTTGGTCCCGCCGCATAATGTGGCTCCCATGACCGCGGTCTGCCCAGCTGTGCCACGGCGACAAAACACCGGGCGAGGTGCCAACACGCGTGCGTCTCAAAACATCATCACCAACGGCAGCCGCATCGTGGTGCCGGAAGGATACGGACTCATAACCCTTCAAGACGGCGGCCTCACAGGCTTTGTGGCCGAGCCCGGAGGGTTTGTCTTTGCTTCCGCAGATCCCAATTCCCAGTCAGTGTTCGCAGGAGATGACTTTTGGAACTCGACTGTGCGTACGTCGTGGGAGCGTTTTAAATTCGGTGGGCAGCCCGACTCGCAGCAGTTGGCGTTCTACGTGAATCTGAAGGAGATCCCGAACAACCGGTTCGGCACTCAGTCCGAAATCTATTGGGACGACGCCTATCTGGGAACGCAAGTGGGCGCGATCACCCGCGGCACCTACACCATGCGCATCGTCGATCCGATCCTGTTCGTCAAGCAGTTCGTGCCGCTGACATACCTGAGTGCCAACGCGACACCGTTCGATTTCTCGGACATAGACAACGCCGCTGCCAGCCAGTTGTTCAGCGAGATCGTCGGTTCTTTGTCTTCAGCTTTCGCCCACTACACGAACGATCCGAATAAGGGCAACCGTATGGGCCGGATTCAATCCGACACCATCGGCTTCGCCCAGTCGTTGGGACAGGTGGTCGAGCACGGCTATGGCTGGACCTCGGGCCGCGGACTGGCGATCGTCAAAGTGGCAATCCAGGCCATCGAATACGACGAAGATACTCGGTCTCTGCTCAGCGATGTGAAGAAAGCTGACGCGCTTGGTGGTGCAAGAGGTAATTCGTTCATGCAGCAGGCTGCCGCGCGTGGTTTCCAGGCGGCGGGCGAAAGCAGCTCAGGTGACGGGGGAGCTGGAATGGCTTTCCTCGGCATGGGGATGAACGCTGCGGGCGGCGCCATGGGGAACCTCCAACAGCCT
>DXIM01000099.1 GCA_019112895.1 Candidatus Stackebrandtia faecavium | reverse complement strand
CAGCTTCGAAGCCCATCGAGTCGTACATTCCGGCGAGCTCAAAGGCCGCCCTGCCATCTTCCGCCGGGCATGTCTGAGCCAATTCATGCATCGCGGCGACGCCGTCTTCGCGGTCCAACGAGTCGAAGCGGCCCCAAAGTTCGGCGATGGATGCTTCCCACTGTTCGATGGTGACGTTCATAGCGCTGATCTTGTCATGCCACACGCCTGGCGAAGAATGATCCTTGCGTCGTCGACGCCATGCAGACACCACATGCCCCAGTGCGCACCATAATCGTCACGGCCGCGGTCTGCTCCTCGTCAACCGAGCCACGAGTGCATGCACCTCGGTAACGGCCTGCTCGGGCGTCCAGTGGTCCGGTGCGCTCAAGAGCAGCCCTCGTCCCATCTTCGTCACAGTGAGCTCACCGACATCGCCCCCTTCAACAGCCGATGGGACCTGGTTGTCCGGCAGCCATACCCGGAATCCGGCCGGCTGCGATATCCCGAGCTCGGTAGCCGTACGGTTCGCCGTCGGGCTGGATCCAGTGACGCAGGTGGGCGACAGCTGTGCGACCGCTCGCGCAATGAGGGCTTCGATCTGGCCGAGCGCAGGTTGGTCTTCGCGGTTCATGGTTCGCAGGAGCACCAACACCTGATCCTTCGGGGCCGATGGCCGGGATCGGGTCACGGTCACCTGCCAACTGCCGCCGCTGGCTAGACGTCCTTGGAGACCAAGGAAAAGCCTCTCGGTGCCGTCCGGCATTGACCGCGAGGCCGTTGCGATGATCCGTTCGAGGTCGCCGGCACTGCCGTCCCACCGTCGGCCGGTCAGGCGCCAAGCCTCGACAGGTTGGATCTCAACGACCGACGCCAGCAGGTCGACGATCGCCGTCGCAAGCGCACCATCGTCGTCTGGTGGGCCGAAGACCGACAACGCGGGTTCCGCCTGCCAGACGCGCCTCGCATGCTCAGCCCACGCCTCCTGGGCGAGGACACGCTCCCAGTTACGCGCTGCCGAGTCCGCCCGATGCGCGAGGAAATCCGAGAAGGACGAGTAGATGTCGCCGACGAAGGTGTCTTGCTCAACCCAACCGGCAACGGTGACAACCTCTGGCCCTGCCCGACCTTCGCGAACCGGCATGAGGTAGCTCGCGCCGACCCAGGGATCGACTGCCACCACCAGATAGTTCCGAAACGAAACCCCTATATCCCGCAGCTTCCGTGTAGTGCTTGGCCCAGTGAGCTCTTCAAGCACGGGGCCCGAGAACGTGCGTGGGGACGTGTGCAACCACGTGACGCTTGCGATCCGAAATGGACCAGCCAGCGCGGCTGCGCGACCAACTGGCTCCCAACCATCCTGACCGCCGAGGTAGCGCCGGTGCGTGTCGTCGAGCGCAAAACCGAGCCGCATTTCCAGCTCGCCGATCCGGTCCGGGCCCGCACCTGCGGCCATCGGCGACCTATCCTCGCTCACGGCACTCGATACATGCAACCACCGGTCCACACCGACCGCAGAGCGGCCCGAAGCGGCGTCTCGATCGTTGTTGCTGTCCATGACTGAACAGTAATCCGAAGTGGCAACTGCACGGCGGCGTGTGCCTGTGTGGTCGGGAAGTCAGATCGGTGGCGCGTTCTGTACGCCGTCACGTTTCGCGCGACGGAAGCGCGTTTCGACATCAGCGCCTTCATTCATCGTCAGTGGACGCCACATTCGCCTCGAATTCGATGACCTGCGACTGCAGTGATCGCACGACGTGTGGAAGGAACTAGGTCAAGTCCGCACTCCATGTAGCGGGAAGCTCGATGAGCTTATTGGAACCCAAACAGGGCCGATGACCGTTTCAGTCAGGCTATGCGCGGTCAATGTGGCTCAGGGCCCCGACCGATCGCAGTCGTGGCATCGTTCAGCTACCGCGTTCGCGAGCAACCCGACCGTGCATTGCGGCCAGCGTTTGTTGCGCTTTGCTGCTCAACTCGGTCTCGTCCTGCGACAGCCGCAGCGTGATCTCGTCGACGATGCCGGCGATGGAACTGTTACAGGTCATGATCCGAGCATGCAGCGATTGTTCTGCCGCACTGATCGTGGCGCTGTCCGCGTCTGCACGCACGGCTTCATCCAACTCGAAGGAGGCATCGCGGACTCCGTCGAGCAGCAACGCAATGTCCGCGGTGTGGCGGACGATCTCCTCGGTATCCGGGATCGACGACAACAGCGTCCACCACGTCACCAAAGCCGCAGCGAGCCGACTGCGTTCGGCCGCGACGGCCGTGCGCAACTTTGTGGTCTCGGCGGCCAGCACATCCGGCTTCGCCTTCGTATCGGGTGCGAGGAGGCGGCGCGGCTCCGGTCGACCTTGATTGCCTGATGCGTTATCCATATCCAACAGTTGATGAAGCATTTCGGTGAGCGCAAGACGGGTTACGGGCGCCCATCTGTGCCGCGCGGCGCGCTGAATGAATCGGTCGATGAACAGCGACGTGAGCAGGAACGTCACGACACCGGCGACGAGCCCGGAAATGATCACGAGGTTCTGCCAGACCGGCGTCTTCACATCCACCCAGATGACGGCGGCGATGACGATGAGAGCAGATATAAACGCGCTTCCGCGTCGAAGCAAACCGAACATACGCACCCTCCGTGGGTGAATAGAACGAACCCGCTGAGCGCTGCCGCGCTGCCCGCACCCTCACCATATGGCCCGGAAATGCCTCATGTGGCGACCTGAGCTGTGACTCCACCGAAGACACGGGGATACTCCCGATTCGCGCGAGATACACGAGCGTCTTGCATGAAAAACATCCTGAACCGAGGTCTTGGCCGGATTCAGATGCCTTCAGCGAGGTGGTGAATGACGTCAGCGGCGGGACCGCTACGAGCGTTTCGCCAACCGGTTCCCGCCCACAAATGGAGTCGCTCGGCGTCGCCTGCCTCGCTGGCGGCCCGCCGCAGCTTGCGGGTGAGGTGATGAACGGCCGGGTATGCGTTCGGGGCAGTCTCGTGATGGCGGGCAATGAATCCATTGTGCAGCGACCGTGCGGGTCGGCCCGTGAATGCGCGCGTCAGCACGGTCTCGGTGAAGGCAGTGTCGCCGAGCGCTCGCTTATGGGTGGGCGAGGTCCCCGCCTCGTCCGTGCGCAGCAGGAGCGTCCCGACTGCGACTGCTTGCGCACCTGAGTCGCGCAGGCGACGCACCGATTCGGGCCCATCGACTCCGCCCGCAGCGATGACGGGCAGGTCGACCACGTCACGCACTTGGCGTACGAGCGTTGCGGTGTCGACGGGAACCGGAGCTCGGGCCGGGTCGAATATCGCGCTGTGCCCACCGGCACTTGCGCCCTGCACGGCCAAGCCGTCCACCCCGGCCTCGTGCGCTATCTGGGCTTCGGAAGGCATCGTGACGCTGGCGATCACCCGACTTCCCGCTCGGTGCAATGCCGCGATGTCGGCAACATGCGGCAGGCCGAACGTGAACGACACGACGGGCACGGGACGCTCGACAAGCAGTGAGAGCTTCTGCTGCCAGTAGTCGTCGTCGACAACGACGGAAGGGTCGAGCTCTATCCCGTACTCCTCCGCCTCCGGTTTCAGTTCCTCGACGTAGGCGGCGAACGCGACCTCGTCCACCGGTCCAGGCGAGGGGACGAACAGGTTGACCCCGAAGTCGACGGAGAGTTCGCGCACCTCCTCGATCTGCGCTGCGAGGCTAGCCGGACTCTTGTACCCGCCGGCGAGGAACGGGAAGCCGCCCGCCGACGCAACAGCGCGAGCTAGCACGACTGTGGACGGGCCTCCGGCCATGGGTGCGGCGACGATCGGCAGCGTGGAGTCCAGCAACGAGGTGGACAAAAGGGTTCCTTTCTACCGGTCCATGCGCGGCGCTAAATGCACACCGCCTCACTACGCCCAGCTTGACACGAAAGCGCTCGCGAGTTCCTCGATGGCAAAGCTCTCGGCCCGCAAGGTGCTCGTGGAACTGCTTGTATCCCACGACCAAACGCGGACGGCCGCACAGAACCCGGACAACCTGTGGCAGATGCCGCGGTCGTCGGCCGACATATCGATCCAAACCTCGAGTGCTGGTCCTGGTGAGGCGGGGCGGACTCCACACTGCGCAACCGTGCCTCAGCAAGGCACGAGTCGGCCAAAATGTCCGCTTCAGTGGTTAGGCTTACTCTTGCCCGGAATCGGTCCTCAAGAAAGAGGAAGTCACCATTCGTCATCCACTTCGCCTATTGCAGTCCTTGACCGTATTCATCGCTGGTCTTTATGCACTGTTCGTGTTCGGCGGCAACGTCATGGATTACAACTCGAACTACGAGTTTGTGCACCACGTACTGTCGATGGACACCACGTTCGAAGGTAACGCTCTCATGTGGCGTGCCATTGACAGCGTGGTTGTGCACCACATCGCGTATATCGGCATTATCGTGTTCGAGGCCTTGTTCGCGGCTCTCGGTCTCATCGGCGGAGTCAAGCTCTTCGTTAACCGCAACGCGGATGTCGTGACGTACAACCGCGCACGGACCTGGGGTTACGCCGCTTACGCGGTCGGGTTCCTGATTTGGTTCGTTGGCTTCGTGGTGATCGGTTCAGAATGGTTCGCGATGTGGCAATCCGAATCCTGGAACGGTCGAGAAGTGGCGATGAGCCTGTCGACGATCTGGGTCGGTTTCGCCGTACTGCTGGCCATGAATGAGCCAGCCGCGACCGAAGTCGAGGGCTAGGGCCACTACTCCGCGCCGCAACACTGCCGTATGCCGGTGCCCTCCCCAACGCAGGCGGAGGACACCGGCATACGTCGTGCGGCGTCGTCAACGGTTGCCGGCATCTCCTCCTAGTACCTCGGCGTAGAGCCAGATCCGCGCAGTACCCTCCTCGGCTTGCGCTGCCAGCGGCCGCGACCGTTCCGCCACGCCCCACTGGTGACGAAACTTTGAGCAAGAACGGTCGGGCGAAGATGCCCTGGCTCCATTCATGCTTGAGACATGACCGAACCCAGCCCAAGACGTGACCGTGTCCGAGAACTTCTCGATGCCGTCCTCGCCGAGCACGAGGACGGCGCCGCCCTTGACCGTCTCGCCGAGACCGCGCACTCCTCAACCTTTCACTTCAGTCGGCAAGTGAGCCAGACCGCCCGGGAATCACCGGCAGCGATGCGGCGACGTGTCCTTCTGGAACGCGCAGCCTGGGAACTGCAGCGAGGACGGACAGTCACGGACACAGCATTCGCGGCAGGATACGACTCGGTAGACGGGTTCTCGCGCGCATTCTCCCGTGCGTTCGGGTGCCCACCAAGCGCGATGCCGAGACGCCACGAACGTGGCCATTGGCTGCCGGCACCGAACGGCATCCACTTCCATTCCCCGACGGTGCTCTATGTCGACGCCGAACAGGAGCAGTCTGCTGGGGATGTCATGTCACTGCTGGTGCGGCACGACCTTGACGACACCGACGCGCTACTCGCCGCCGCGGAGACGGTCGGCGACGACGAGTACCGGCGCGACAGAATGCCCGGTCACCGGGTGTTGCCTTGGGCCGGCGACGAAACCGCGCTCGCGGACGTCCTCCGCCATTTGGCTCTCGACAAACTCCCGTGGCTTGCCAGCATCGAAGGTGAGGACGAGCCAGACCTTGGCGGGGCAGATGATGCCGTCAGCCTGCGTCGTCGGCACGGCGAAATCTCGGCTCGGTGGCTCGCGATGACCCGCGATGTGGAGCGCCGCGGCGCGTGGGGAGACCGCGTCATCGACTCCCTCTGTGACCCGCCCGAGTCGTTTCTGCTCTCGCAGATCCTCGCGCACGTTCTGACGTTCTCGGCGCACCGTCGTCAGCTGGCTCGCTGGATGTTGGCACAGGCCGGTGTCGACGTCAGTGACCTCGACCCGGACCCGATCATGTGGCATCGCCACGTCTGTGGAGGACTCGCATGACCCGCTACCGCTACTACACCGCCACCACCCTCGACGGGTTCCTCGCCGACGACGCCGACTCCCTCGCCTGGCTGTTCAGGCAACACATCGAGGAGGACGGGCCGGGGGGCACCGCCGCGTTCCTCCAGAATGTGGGAGCGCAAGTCATGGGCGCGACCACGTACATGTGGGTCCTCGATCATGAACCGAATTGGCTGCCGGAGCTCCCCACATTCGTGTTCACTCACCGTGACTTGGAGCCGGCGAACGACCATGTTTCGTTCGTCGCCGGGTCCCCCGCCGATCATCGTGCATTGTTCGAGGCCGCGGCCGGTGGTCGCCATGTCTGGATGATGGGTGGCGGCGGCCTTGCCGCGGAATTCGCCACGGCCGGAATGCTCGACGAGGTGTTGGTCTCGATCGCGCCCGTGACGCTCGGTTCGGGTAAGCCGCTGTTCGACGGCGCCTTCGACCTCGCGTTGCAACAGTGCGATCGCAACGGCGACTTCGTCACCGCCAGGTATGACGTCGTCGGGCCCATGGAAACCTCGTGAGGTGTGCCGAAACATTCCTGGCTGGTGAGCTGTTCGGACCGGGCGGAGACCGAAGCTCAGCGGGCTGCGGTCGAAGAGCCTTCTAGCCGTAAGCGGATCCCACCAACGTAGCAACGGGGCCTCGACGTGCGAGGCGGCTCGGGATGGTCCGACGCCGCCGAACGCCGCTTTCAGACCATCTCGCCGGTTGACCTATCGTGCTCACGACGATGCCTGCCTCACGGGTGCCCGATACTATTCACGTCGGAGGAAATCGTCGTCAAGTTCGTCTATGTCGGTCGTGTTGTGTGGCGGACGTCAACCTGCCTCCCGAACCACGAAAACGGATCCGTCCATCCGCTGACGTCGAGCTTACGACGAAGGACTGTCCCATCGCGGGGAGCTGAGCTTCGACATTGAACAGCACGGGTAGCGCCGGGCGGAGGAAGACGTCGCAATCTTCCCACTGGGCATACTTGGTGTGAAGCTCTCGCACCTTCCGCTGCGGCTCGTTGTGACCTGGCAGGTCAATGGACCTCACACCACTCCAGGCCTCCGCGATATAGGCGGGTACGCGTGCGTGGAAGTTCACGCGAAACCGACCGCGTCCCGCCGATGTCGGCCAACCGCCCCCGAGGCTGTGCGTTCATCGATGTGTCCGGCATGATGAGCTTCTCGCCACACCGGAGGAGTTTGCGAATGAAGTCGCAGTCGAATTACGCGCCTTGTGTCGTGCTTCGTGCGTTTGAGAGCCGTTCGGCCGAGATCCAGCAGACGCAGTCGGTTTGATGGAGGTCGTCGCGCTACGTCGCTACCCGGTTAAGTCCATGGGTGGAGAGTCGCTGCGGAAAGCGACCTTCGACGGTCGCGGTTTGAAGGGCGACCGCTGGTACGCGGTCGAAGACGACTCGGGCCACTTCGCGTCGGGAAAGAACACGCGCCGCTTCCGTCGGCGCGACGAAATCTTCGGGTATGCCGCCACGACAACCGACACAGGCGAGGTGGCCGTGACCGGCGCGTCCGGCCGTTGGACCGTCGGCGACCCTGCCCTTGATCAGGAGCTTTGTAACGCTATGGGTCGCACGGTTCGTGTGACGCCGGAGGACACAGTCCCGCACCAAGACATGGGGTCCGTGTCGCTCGTCGGAACGGCTAGCCTCGCCTGGTGCAGGCAGCGCTGGGGAATCAACCCGGATCCGCGGCGACTGCGCGTGAACGTTGTCTTCTCATCCGACGAGCCGTTCATCGAAGAAACGTGGGTGGGAAAGACGCTCGCGGTCGGCACGGCTTCCTTCGAAGTTGTGCGACCAGTGACCCGGTGCCGCACAATCGACCTCGATCAAGACGGCGCGGACGCCAACGGACGCTGGTTGAAGCCGCTCGCCGCCGAACGGGACAGGCGCATTGCGATGTATGCCGACGTTGCCGAACCGGGGGTTATGGCGGTCGGCGACAGGCTGACGGTTCACCACAACTGACGCCGTCGCACGACCTTGCGATGCGACGCGGACCGCGTTGCTCACTAAACTCTCCGCATGGAGGCACGCGACGGCGAACGTGCGAATTACGAGCCGCACCGAGATCTCTCGGCGCAGCTGCGGCCTTCGACGCCACGAGAAGGCTTCATTCAATCCGTCGCACCTCCTGTGGCCAGCCGCACGCTTCGGCGACTTTACCGGCCCACATTTTGGCTGCCTCGATGTCGGCGACGTTCACGATTGCCAGGCCGCCAAGGAACTCCCCGGTCGCCGCAAATGGCCCGTCAGTCACCTCGATCGTGCCGCTCGTCGCGTCAGCGCTGAACGCCGCGTCGATATCGGAGTCGAGCCCGCCCGCGAACACGTAGACGCCAGCATCCTTCATCTGTTCTACGACCGCATTAGCTAGCGGTCCGCGGCTGGCGATCCACTCTTCACTGTGGTCGCCCACCCACTGCTGGTTGAAATAAATGATGTACTGGGTCATGGCAGTTCCCTATCTCAATGTCGCGGTCGCGTCTGCATACCTATGAAAGAAAGAACATGACGGTATGACAGATCCGGCACACGTATATGTGGATTGCGCATGCCGAGGCCACACCGCGAAGCGACTTGGTAAACGCCCGGATCGTGCCGCCGGCCCGACAATGCCGACCGGCACGCCCCATCGCGGATCCCCGCACTGCGGCCAGAGTCGCGGCAACATCCTGATTCCCGCCGGTGCCATTAGGATTTCACAATGGATATCGACAGTGAAGGACTCGTCGTGAGCGTCGGTGGGTATCTTTATTCAGTATCGCTAGAGGAGTCGGGGAAGGCGAAAGACCAGTTTGGGATCCTCGAATGGAACTGGACTTTCCGCTGATTCATCTGGTGCTCCTGCATACACACGAGCACTCGTTCCCGATCCGGCGGGAGCATCTCGACACGCTGCGCGGCAGCGTGCCGCGGCATCTGCTGCTGTGGTGCGCACTTGAGCAATTGTGTGAGAAAACAGGGCGACGGAAATCCAATGGCAGGTGACGAATCTGAGCCACGACGAACGCGCGGCGCTGCGTC
>DXIM01000098.1 GCA_019112895.1 Candidatus Stackebrandtia faecavium | reverse complement strand
AGCGGCCGCTGGCCGCATACGCGTCGACGCTTCTGTTCTAGGGCACCCCAACCCGAGCCGGCCTGCAGGATCTGTTGGGGTTCGCGGCGCCAGAGGCTGCGCCATCGCTCGTGTCTGCTGGACAAGGTCGCAGGGGGCATGCGGTTCGATATGTCGGCCGCAACGGCACCGGTGGCCTCGTCCCAGGCGTCCGTGTGTGTCCGGGAGTTGTCTATTGTAATGGGACCGTAGGCCTCTATCCAGGACCAGGATGTCGCCGGAGGCATACGCAGATGTTCGAGCTGAGTCTGCGCCACGCCCGCCTGGATCTCGAGGTATTCGTCACTGCCGTCCTCGGTCAACCAGTTCTGCCAACGCCGACCGCCCCTGCCTGTCCCCCACACGAACAGCTTGCGTCCACGTAGACGCTGCGTCGAGGTGTGCACCAGGCCGTGTCCATCCGCGTCGACTGCGGCGATCCAGGGCTGAGTCTTCGGCGGTATGTCGAAGAAATAGTCGGCGGCGGTGCGCGCCTGCTCCGGGAAGGTGTAGTCGTGACCGTCGTGGACAGGTGCGGGAATGACGCCGAGCCCTTCGCCGTAAGAAAACCGATAGGACCGTGTCGCGGGCGCCAGGACACGCGTGTTGTTGCGCTGCGGCACCGCGATGTTGGACCACCAGTACATCGGCACATCCGTGTCGTGCGGGTTGACCACGCGCACACCGACGTAGAGGAAATCGGAGCCGTCCGGAAGCATGAAGTCCACATGGAACACGACTTCCCGAAGGCGCTCGAACTCCCACAGGCGCAGTAGCGGACCGTCATCCGTCTCGGTTGACGCCGCATGCATAGGACTGCAGGTCAACGGACTGTGCCCGATAGTGCTCACGTTCCATTCGACGCCGCCGGAAAACCACGCGTTACGCAACGCCAAGTTCGCCGGCTGCAAGACGGGGTTGCGGTACAGCAGTTCCCGCCCGCTCGGAATGTGCACAAGCGACCACAGCCGGCCACCCAGTTCGGGCACGATCTGAGCCCGCAGGATGCCGTTGTCCAAGACGAGCGTGCGCAGCTCCATATCGTGCCGCTGCCGAAAATAGCCATCCTGCATGGAGTACGGGAGGATGCTGGAGGGCCTTCCATAGGTCAGGCCCTCGGCGATGTCATCCGGGATCTCGCTGCTCGGTTCCGCCACATGCAGATCAGTCTCGCCCGGCAACGGCGGAAACGGTGATTCCTCCCCCAGCCCCGCACCGGGTAGCAGTAGCGTCTGCCAATGAAGACTCGTCATGTTCGCATCCCATCAACGTGAACGGGTTTGTTCAAGCCACGAGCCGTGCAGTCCCGCGTAGATCGAACCCTCTTCGGTCACGAGCTGGCTGTGATGGCCCCGCTGCACGATGCGGCCGGAGTCGAAAACCAAGACCTCGTCCGACGTCTCAGCGGTCGACAGGCGGTGGGCGATGACCACAGTGGTGCGACCCTTGGTCACGGCATCCAAAGCGGAAGACAACCGCAGCTCGGTCGCGGGGTCGACGGCGGATGTCGCTTCGTCCAGCACCAGCAGATCGGGATCGGCCATGTACGCGCGCACCAGCGCGACGAGCTGCCGTTCACCCACGCTCAACGCTTCGCCACGTTCCCCCACGGGCGTATGTATGCCCTGCGGTAGCGTCTCGACCCATTGCGTCAGACCGAGCTGGTCGATGGCCGCATGGAGCTCGTCGTCAGTGGCCATCGGACTCGCAAAACGAATATTGCTGGCGACCGTGGCATCGAACAGGAACCCTTCCTGCGGGACCATGACGACACGGCGGCGCAAGGACTCGAACGTGACATCGCGCAACGGGGTCCCGGACAGCAGGACCTCGCCTTCAGTCGGGTCCATCAACCGGGTCAACAGCTTCGCAAACGTGGTTTTACCGCTGCCGGTTTCGCCGACGATCGCGACCTTCGACTTCGCGGTCAGGTTCAACGCGATGTCTTTCAGCACCATCGGCCCGCCCGGGTATGCGAAATAGACGTGGTCAAACTGCACAGATACCGGACCCTGTGGCAGCGTCGCGCCGTCCGCGCCGGGGTCGGTGACGTCCGGCTGGGTGTCGAGGACGTCCAGGACACGATGCCAGCCCGAGATCGCGTTTTGGGCTTCGTTGATCCGCTCGGTCGCCATCATGATCGGCTGCACGAACAGGGTCACCAAAAACAGGAAAGCGGTCAGTTCCCCGACCGTCACCATGCCGGAGGCGCCCAAGAAAACACCGGCTATCACCACCGCGCACAGGGCGATGCCGTTGCTGGCTTCACCGACAATCGAGCTCCACACGCTGCGCGCCTGGGCCTTGTACTGCGCATCCCGGAAGTCTTCGATCGCGGTGTCCACGCGTTCCTTCGTGCGTTCTTCCACACCGTAAGAACGGATGACCGCCGCTCCCACGACGGTTTCGGAGATGGCGCCCAGCATCGTCGCCACTGTCGTACGGACCCGGGCGTAAGCGGATGCCAGGATGCGTTGCAGCGTCCGCATGATCCACAGCAGCGGAAGCATCGCGACGATGACGATCGCCGCCAACTGCCAGGAATACACGGCCATCACGACGGCCGCCATTCCTATCTGTCCCAGCGAGACAATAAGCACGATGCCGCCCGACTGAAGGAAGCGGCTGATCTGGTCGATATCGGTGGTGACGCGGGCCGTCAAGGCTCCGCGACGTTCGCCTTGCTGATGCAGCATCGACAAGTCATGAATATGCCGGAACGTACGGGTGCGCAGGTTCGCAAGCGCCGTCTCCGAGACGGTGAACAGTCGCACGCTCATCCAATAGCCGGTAAGGATCGACACGACCAGCATCGCGGTTCCTGCGGCAACGACCGAGAAAACCATGCCCATGTCGGGGCCTCCGGAAGCCATGAGGCCCTCATCGATGCCGATCTGCACCGCCACGGGCACGACCCCGCGTCCCAGGGTCGAGATCAACGCCAAGACCAGGGTCCCCAGAAGGCCGGTTCCCAGTTCCGGAGACAACGCCAGGCCGCGTTTCAACGTCTGCCATGGCCGCGCGTTGTGACGCGTCATCGATTCAGTCGTCATGCAGATACCTCCGAAGTCGTCGATACCTGCGGCTCGTCGAACTCGCCTTCGGCCGCGCGCTCCGCCTCGGCACGTTCGTACGCGGTCACAAGCTGCGCATAAGCCGGTACCGTAGCCAGCAGTTCAGGGTGCGGTCCGCGCGCCTTGATCTCGCCGTCCTCGAGGAAGATGACTTCGTCGGCCAAGCCGATGGTGGCCCGCCGGTACGCTACGACCAGCACGGATGTGGGTGCTGAACTGTTACGCATCGCCGCCAGAATCGCCGCCTCGACTTTCGGGTCGACCGCGCTGGTCGCGTCGTCCATCACCAGCAATCGCGGTTGCGCCGCCAAGGCACGCGCCAAAGTTATGCGTTGCCGCTGCCCTCCCGACAGGCTCGCGCCCCGCTCGCCGACCTGAGTATCGAGGCCGTCGGGGAGCTTCGACACGAATCCGTCGGCTTGGGCGATCTTCAATGCGTCCCACACGGCGGCATCGTCGTCCTTGTCGAGCCCGGCTCGGCCCATCGCGACGTTGTCGCGGATGTTGTCGTCGAACACGAAAGCCAGCTGCGGCACCAGGGCCGTCGTCTCGGCCAGGGCGGCGTGACTGTATTCCTTCAAGTTGCGGCCGTCGAGCGAAACAGTGCCGGTAGTGGGGTCGACCAGCCTCGCCGCCAGCGACGCGATCGTCGATTTACCGGAACCGGTCGCGCCCACCAGCGCCACGGTCTTACCACTGTCGACGGAAAGGGTGACGTCAGTCAGTACCGGGTGCGACGGGTCGTAGGCGTACGACACGTTCTCGAATTCCAGGTGGGCTCCCCGTGATACGGCATCATCTTCGTGTCGTTGGCCGTAAGTCATAGCGCCACGTTCCTCCAACACCGAGTACACCCGTTCCCAGCCGACGACGCTGCGCGGCAAGTCACCCAACACCCAGGTGATCGCACGGATGGGGAACGCCATCACGGAAAATAGGAACGTGATCGACACGATTTCTTGCACGCCGATCGCGTTGCTCGACAAACGTTGAACGCCCACAAGCAACACCGCGAGCGTGCCGAGCTCCGGAAGTGATGACATAAGTGGGTCGAACAGACCCCGCAAACGCCCGACCCGGATCAGCGAGTCTCTCAGTTCATCCGCGGATTCGTTGAATCGCTGCGTCTCGTGGTCTTCGCGGCCCATGGTTTTCACGATGAGCGCCCCGTCGAAGCTTTCATGCCCGACCGAGGACACTTCAGCTCGCAAATGTTGCGCGCGGGCCATCCTCGGCGACATCCAGCGCGCGTACATGACGTTGAGAAGGAACAGCGCCGGAAAGACCGCGACACCGACGAGAGCCAGCGCCCAGTCGGTCACGAACATCGCCACGATCGCGACCACCAGCATGATCAGGGTGCCGACCGCGAACGGCAGCGGCGCGACCGGCACGAACGCCGCCTCCACGTCGGCGTTGGCGTTGGAAAGCAGCTTGCCGGTGGAGTGTTTCTGATGCCACGACATCGGCAGGTCCAGGTATTGCCGTGTTACTCGACGTCGGTGCCGCGCCTGCAACCGGAACTGCATGGATCCTGCCCCGAGCCGGCGCGCCATGAGGCCACCGATCTTCACCAGTGTCAACGCCACGAGCGCGACGACGGCAATGGCCATACCCGCGATCGCGGGTTCACCATCTGCAATGGAGGGAGCTACTACTCGGTCGACAATTGCACCCGATATGAACGCGCCGGCCAGCGTGGCCACGGAGTGAACGACGGCGCCGACCGCGCCGATCGTGAACACGCCCGGTTCCAGGCGGATCATCTTCCCCATTACCCTCAACCCGCGTTTGAGGATGCGCCTGGAACTGATCTCCTCGTCCACTGGTTCTCCCGTCCTATCACCGGCATATTCAGCTAATACGCTCGCTATCCTGTCGCGCCGATGTCGGCAGTGCAAGCGCGTTTGGTCCTTACACATGCAGACACGCTGGGCAGGCCCACGTCGGCGGCATATACGCGACAGAGGTCACATCGTGGCGGTGACTCCCGCCACGATCAACACGAACACCAGGTCAGCTTCTGGGCAGTCTCATCGATGTTGGGGGCCGAAAGGTATCCAGCCCTTCCCGCGGCAGAACCAACATTCTTCGAGCACTATTCCCGTGACAATTCCCTCGTCCGCGATTCTGGCGGTGGGGCGATCCAAATCCCCGCTTCCCAAACAAGTGAGACACAAAGTGTTCAATGTCTTCTTGGGGGTGGAATCCGACATGTTCTCAGCCTAGCTACTGCCAACATCCACCGGTTTTAGGGCGCCACTACGACCACTAGCTGCAACTACATAGCTACCTTGCGAGCGAATACCCGGCACTAAACATAGGAAAGTGAATTAAAGAGGAAACTTTATCGTGCTGTTACCCAACCGCTGGCTACCTGTGTCGCAATGGGGCCCAGATCACGATCGTGAGCTGGCACACTAGCATTCTCGTAACGCTACTGGCCTTCATTGCCCCCGATACCCCTCGATGGGCTCGCACAGCAGGGACACGAATGGAAACTACACAGACACCACTGGTCGAACTGTCCGGAGTCAACAAGTATTTCGGTCCGCTTCATGTGCTGCGCGACATCGACATGGATGTGAAGCACGGTGAGGTGGTCGTCTTGATCGGGCCTTCCGGCTCCGGAAAGTCGACATTGTGCCGCACGATCAACCGCCTGGAAACAATCGACTCCGGCACCGTCTCGATCGACGGCACGCCGTTGCCGGCCGAGGGTCGGCAACTAGCCGAGTTGCGCTCGGACGTCGGAATGGTATTCCAGCATTTCAACCTGTTCGCGCACTTGTCCGTCATCGAAAACATCACGCTGGGTCCTATCAAGGTGCGGCGACAGAACAAGACGGAAGCCCGCGAACGGGCCCGTCAGCTACTCGAGCGCGTCGGGTTGTCCGAAAAGGAGAACTCATACCCGGCTCAACTATCCGGTGGACAGCAGCAGCGCGTCGCCATCGCCAGGGGCCTGGCTATGGACCCGAAGTTGATGATGTTCGACGAACCGACCTCAGCGTTGGACCCCGAAATGATCAACGAGGTCATCGACGTCATGCAGGACCTTGCCCGCGAGGGCATGACGATGGTCGTCGTGACGCACGAGATGGGTTTCGCGCGTCGCGCCGCCAACCGGGTCGCCTTCATGGCGGATGGTGAGATTGTCGAAGTGGCGAAGCCCAAGGACTTCTTCGACAATCCTCAAACCGCACGCGCCCAAGACTTCCTATCCAAAGTGTTGGAACACTGATGCCGCACAACGCTCAATGTGCGACATCAAATTATTGAAAGGAAACACTTAAGCATGCGAACGTTCCGCAAGGCAGTGATCGCCGGTTTGGCGGTCTCCACACTGGCATTGTCGGCGTGCGCCGGCGGCGCCACGAAGGCCGAAGAAGACAAGCAAGAGGTCCGGGACAAGGTCGGCGAATACTCTATGGAGCAGGCCGAGGAGCTCCCTGAGGGTTTGATCAGCGAGATCAAAGAACGAGGCAAGATGATCGTCGGCGCCAAGGCCGACCAGCCGCTCATCGGTGAGAAGGTCGGCGACGAATGGCAGGGCCACGACATCGAGATCGCTCGGCTGCTGGCAATGCGTATCTTTGGCCCCGAAGGCCCCGAGAAGAACCTGCAGTTCATCGAGGCCACCTCCGAGAACCGTGAGACCTACGTGAACAGCGGTAAGGTCGACATGGTCATCGCCAGCTACAGCATGTACCCGGACCGGGTGGAGAAGAACTCGTTCGCGGGTCCGTACTTCTTCACGGGTCAAAACGCGATGGTCGCGGCCGATAATGAGGACATCCAGTCCATCGATGATCTGGCTGGCAAGAAGGTGTGTATCGCCAAGGGGTCGGGTTCGATCGAGAACCTGAAGAAGGAAAACCCTGAGGCCCAGATTGAGACCTTGGACGACTACGCCGCGTGCGCCACGCAGGTGAAGAACGGCACGTTCGACGCCGTGAGCACTGACGAATCCATTCTTTACGGATTCAAGAGCGCCGACGACGAGGCCTTCCGGGTTCTCGACTCGTCCGAGAACTTCACTGACGAGCCGTACGGCATCGGCATGAAAAAGGGTAGCGACAAGGCGCTCGACTTCTTCAACGAGGCCATCGAGCTCGCATACGAGAACGGTGACTGGGAGAAGGCTTTCGAGCTGACCTACGGCGCGGCCGGCATGGACATGCCGGAGAAGCCAGAGATCGGCAAGATCACCTCTGATTGATTTAGGCGTGGTGCCCGTTGGCTTGCCTGGCAACGGGCACCACCATCCAACTTAAGGTGAGTATCCCCTGTGGACGTTAACCTCTTCGATAACTTTGACCTGGTGGTGAGCACCCTCGCCCTGGGTTTTTGGAACACGGTGTGGATATCCGCACTCAGTTTCCTGATCGCGCTGGCCATTGGCGCTCTCTTGGCGATGATGCACGTGAGCCCGGCACCGCCCGCGCGTTGGGTGGCCACGGCATACACCACCATATTCAGGAATGTGCCACTCCTCGCGGTCCTGATCGTTTTCTACTTCGGACTAACACAGATCGGGATCGGGCAGGACCTGGATGGCTGGGCCTGGGCCGTCATAGGCCTCAGCGCTTACACGGGCGCGTTCGTCGGCGAAACCCTTCGCTCCGGCATCAACTCGATCCCGCTGGGCCAAGCCGAAGCGGCACGCTCAATCGGCTTGACCTTTGGTCAATCACTGAGCTCCGTAGTCCTGCCGCAGGCCTTCCGTGCCGTCATACCTCCGCTCGGCTCGCTGGGGACCGCGCTGGTGAAAAACAGTGCGCTCGCCCTGGTCGTCGGAGTCAACGAGATCGCGGGACAGTCCCGGTATCTCATCAGTGAACGCAACGGTGAAGTGTCGATCTGGGCCGTGATCACCGGTGTGGTCCTGTGTTACCTCATCATCAACCTGCCCGCTAGCTACTTGATCCGAATCGCCGAACGGCGCTCGACGATCATGCGTTGAACCCGGAGTTGTTGTCATGAGTAACCAGCAAAGCACCGTACTATTCGACGCGCTTGGTCCACAAGGTAAAAAACGCGTACTTATCGGATCGATCATCAGCGGCGCAGTGCTCGCCTTGATCCTCGGCTATGGCGCGTACCAGCTCTACCTGCGAGACTTCTTCGCGCCAGACCGGTGGGCCACCGTCTTCGACGCGATCCTCATCCAAGAAGTATGGGGCCCAGCGCTCATCGGGACGCTGAAGGCCGCCGGACTCGGATGCGTCGGTGCGCTCATCCTCGGCGTCATCGTCGGGCTCGGCCGGGTCTCGCAAAACCCGATCCTGCGCGGTATCACCACCGTTTACGTCCAGTTCTTCCGCGCCATGCCTCTGCTGCTACTGATCTGGATTCCGTACACGGTCAACCTGTACACGCGCACCGTCGACCCGTTGTTCAACAACAACCGTATGGCCGTCAGCCTGTTCTTCGTGGCGCTGGGCCTGTCGGTCTACAACGGTGCGATCCTGGCGGAGATCCTGCGAAGCGGTATCAACTCGCTGCCCCCGGGACAGACGATGGCGGGCCTCGCCGTCGGGCTGCGCCGGGGCCAGGTAATGCGCTCCGTCGTGCTGCCCCAGGCACTGCGAAACATGCTGCCGGCCGTGTTGGCACAGTTGGTCATTCTGTTGAAGGACACCTCGCTGGCTTACGTGGTCACGTATCCGGAACTGCTGAAGGAAGCCCAGGGTATGGCGCGTAACTTCAGTTCCTCGTTCCTGCAGATGCTGGTCACGGCGGCGCTGGTCTATCTGATCTTGGCTTACTCACTGTCCAAGGTCGTCAACGTGATCGAGAATCGCACGCGCCACAAGGTGGCCTCCGGCGCAACGAAACCCGAGGCGGCTACCGCGGAGTAAATACCGCAGAAGCCACGACAACGCCGCGGACTCGGGAAAGCGAGTCCGCGGCGTTGTCATCGCACCGGATATCCGCCCTCGGCCAGAGCCGACTTGACTTCGGCGATGGATACCTGCCGGAAATGAAAAATGCTCGCCGCCAAAACGGCATCGGCGCCGGCCGCCACCACAGGCGGGAAATGCTCACTTGCGCCGGCCCCACCGCTGGCGATCAACGGAACCGACACGGTGTTTCTGAGGGCGGCCATCAGCGGCACATCGAATCCGGCCGCGGTGCCGTCGGCGTCGATGGAGTTGACCAACAGTTCACCGGCCCCAAACTTCTCGCCCATACGGGCCCACTCGATGACGTCGGTGCCAGTACCTTTGCGTCCACCATGCGTCGTGACTTCCCAGCCGCTGGGTGTGTTCTGGCTGCGTTTGGTGTCCAGAGACAACACCAAGACCTGCCGACCAAATCGACGTGAAATCTCTTGAATGAGATGCGGGCGCTGCAGCGCCGCCGTGTTCACCGCGACCTTATCCGCGCCGGCGCGCAGCAGCGCGTCAACATCCGCGATCGCACGGACGCCTCCTCCCACCGTCAACGGGATGAACACCGTGTCGGCGGTGCGGCGCACGACGTCATAGACCGTGTCGCGTTCGTTCACGGAGGCCGTGACATCGAGAAACGTTATTTCGTCAGCACCTTGCCGCTCATATTCGGCAGCGAGCTCGACCGGGTCACCGGCGTCACGTAGGTTCTCGAACTTGACACCTTTGACGACACGGCCGGCGTCGACATCGAGGCACGGTATTACTCGTACGGCCAGGGTCACGCGCTGTCTCCTTCATTGTCGTCGCCTCGCTGTGGCGCCTCGGCAGAGCTCGGGGCGCGATACGCCTCGACCTCGACGCTCACCAGCACGTCCGGATGCAGAAGCCTCGGTACGGGTACCACAATCGCGACGGGCTTGACGAGACCGAACATTTCCCCATGGGCCCTGCCGACCGCGTCCGCGCTATCGGGATCCACGATATACATGCGCGTACGCACGACATCACTCAATCCGGCGCCGGCCTCCACGAGGTGGTCCAAGGCGACGCGGAACGCGGCCTTCGTCTGCCCTGCCGGGTCATTCACATGTGTAACCGCGCCCTCGACCATCGCGGTGCACCCGGACGTCATCACCCATGGGCCAACCTGGATGGCGCGACTGTATCCATACAGCTGTTCCCAGGAACCCTGTCCCGCCGTGCGCACCACTTCGCTCATTGCCCCTCCAGAACGCGCATGGCTTGCGCCACTGTGAATTTGCCTTCATACAACGCGGTACCAACGATGACACCTTCGACGCCGTAACGCCCGAGTTCGGTGATCGCGCGCAGATCCTCCAATGTCGCTACTCCCCCGCTGGCGATTACGGGACGTGGGGTCATGTCACAGATCCGACGCAACAAGGCGAGCCCCGGCCCGCTGAGTGTCCCGTCGACGGTGACGTCGGTGACCACATATCGGCGGCAACCTGCCGCTTCCAAACGCGCGACGACATCATCGATCCCGCCATGGTCTCGAGTCCATCCGTGAGCCGACAAGGTGTCGCCTCTGGCGTCCAAGCTGACCGCAACCCGTTCCCCATATGCCGCCACGACGGCGTCGCACCATGCAGGATTCTCCAGCGCCGCTGTGCCGATATTGACTCGTGCCGCGCCCGCCTCCAAGGCCCGTTGCAACGACGCGTCATCGCGAATACCACCGGAGACTTCTACCTGCACCGGCAGTTCGGAGACGATTCGGGCCACTGTGGCCGCGTTGTCGCCATGACCGAACGCCGCGTCCAGGTCGACGACATGCAGCCATTGCGCTCCCGCATCCACCCAGCGCTTCGCGGCCGTCACGGGATCGCCGTACTGCCGTTTACGGTCCGCTTCGCCTTGTACGAGTTGCACCGCATGACCGTCCGAGATGTCGACGGCCGGCAGCAAAGTCAGACTCACGGCAGCTCCTTAACCCAGTTGGACAGCAGGGCCAGCCCGGCGTCACCCGACTTTTCGGGGTGGAACTGTGTCGCGGATAGGGCCCCGCGACTGATCGCGGCGATGAAAGGTGGCTCACCGCCGGACCAGGCGACAGCGGCGCCGTCGACGTCTTGGTGTGCGGCATAGGAGTGCACGAAATAGAACATCTCTTCCGGCTCGATCCCTGCGAAGAGCGGCATCCCGCGATCCCAGGCTACTGTGCTCCATCCCATGTGCGGGATCCGCGGCATCCGAACCTTTTCCACAGACCCGGTGAAATGTCCGAGGCCGCGCGTCGTATCGCCGTGCTCCGTGCCTATCTCGAACATCACCTGCGCTCCTACGCATATGCCGAGGACCGGAGCCTGCACGGACAGGCGTTCCGCGACGACGTCATCGGCACCGACCTTGGTGAGGCCCGCCATGCAAGCGGAAAAAGCACCAACACCGGGAATGACGAGTCCATCGCATCCGCGTGCCGCGGCTCGATCCGCGCTCACTTCGACGTTAGCGCCGACGTGTTCCAACGCCCGTTGCACCGAACGCACGTTCCCGAACCCGTAGTCAAGCACCACCACGTCGAGGTTGCGAGCGCGCCCGTCACTTGACGACATCGTTCACGTTCCTTCCTAGGGCCACCACATGTATGCCGCTACCAGGGCCAGGAGCGCCATGGCACCCACTATCCCTGCCGCCACATATTTTTTTGCTTTGGCCATCGAATAGACGCCGCCAACGAGCAGACCCGCTACGCCCATCATCACGATCGGCCACACGTCTTCCACCTACAAAACACCCTTCGTGCTCGGGACTCCACCACGACCGTCCAATTCGCAGGCACCTTTGAGCGCCCGGGCGAATGCTTTGAATTGCGCCTCGACGACGTGGTGCGCATCCGGTCGCTGACCGGGGCGCGCCGCTCGCAGCACGGAAACATGTGTCGTGATCCGCGCATTGGTCGCAAACGATTCGAATATATGCCGGGTCATGCTTGTCGGGTACGACGGCCCGATCATCGGCGCCATGTCGCCGGGCTCCTCATGTACCACATAGGGCCTTCCGGAAAGATCAACCACGGCCCGGGCCAACGCCTCATCCAGCGGCACAGTGGCGTCCGCGTAGCGACGGATACCCTGTTTGTCCCCCAGCGCTTGAGAAAAAGCGGTTCCGAGCGCTATCGACGTGTCCTCAAGGGTGTGGTGAGCGTCAATGTGGAGATCCCCTTCGGCGTGCACCTTCAGGTCCATCGAACCGTGTTTACCGAGCTGGTTGAGCATGTGGTCGAAGAATCCGACTCCCGTATCGACATCGACCATGCCGGTGGGGCCGTCAATGTCGATATACACCTTCACCGATGTCTCATTCGTGACGCGTTCGACCGTGCCTGTACGACTCATCCGTCTTTCTCCTTTTGACACACGTCCCGCAAAGCGGTCAGGAAAGCGCTCGTTTCATCGGGCGTGCCCGCGCTGACCCGTAGCCAGCCCTCGATCCCGACATCACGTATCAGCACTCCTCGATCTACCAACGATTTCCATACGTCCCGCGAATCGGCCAGTCCGCCGAAGAATACGAAGTTTGCATCGCTGGGAGCCACGCGCAGGCCCAGCTCCGCAATCTCGACAGCCATACGGTCTCGCTGCTGCTTCAACGCGACCACATTCTCCAGCAGGCGGGGCGCATGATCCAATGCCGCGAGCGCGACCGTTTGAGTCAACGTCGACAAGTGATACGGCAGACGTACTAGCTGCATCGCATCCACAATGCGCGGATCGCCTATGCAGTACCCGACTCGCGCCCCTGCAAGGCCGAACGCTTTGCTCAACGTGCGAGTCACCACGAGCCTCGGACGCGTCGGCAACAGATCCAGCGCGCTGGCCGTACCGTCTCGACCGAACTCGGCGTACGCCTCGTCGACGACCACGATCCCGTCCGTGTGTTCATACACCGAAGCGATCACGTCCCCGTGTAGTGCCGTGCCAGTCGGGTTGTTCGGCGAACACAGGAATACGATGTCGGGACGTTCCCGCTGGACCTGCTGCGCGGCGGACTCCGCATCGAGATCGAAGCCTCCGCCTCGCGCACCCTCGCACCATTCCGTCCCGGTAGCGCGGGATATCACCGGATGCATCGAATAGCTTGGCGGAAAGCCCATGGCTTTCTTTCCCTGCCCGCCGAACACCTGCAATAGCTGCTGCAGGATCTCGTTGGACCCGTTCGCGGCCCAGACCCGTGCGGCATCAGTGTCGCGTCCGACATAGCTCGCCAGCGCCGACCGCAGCCGTGCCGCTGCCCTATCCGGATAGCGATTCAGGCCGGCGACCTCTCGCGACAAGGCAGTCCCAAGGTCCTGGGCGACATCCGTCGGAATCGGGTAGGAATTCTCGTTGGTGTTGAGGCGGACAGGCACATCGATCTGCGGCGCGCCATAAGGTTGCTGATCCTGCAGGTCGTTACGCAGTAGCGCCGTTATCTCATCTCGCATCCGGCCACCTCGCCATGACGGCGTCGCCGTGTGCGGGGAGGTCTTCCGCTTCGGCGAAAACTCTGACGTGTTCGGCTACTTCGCGCAGAGCTTCCTGCGAGTATTCGACCACGTTAATCAATCTAAGAAAATTGTGGACCGAAAGGCCGGCGCTGTGACGTGCACAGCCGCTCGTCGGCAGGATGTGGTTCGACCCGGCACAATAATCTCCCAGCGACACCGGCGAATACGGCCCGACGAAGATCGCACCGGCGTTACGCACGCGCATGGCAAGCTCAGCGGCATTGCGAGTCTGGATCTCCAGGTGTTCGGCAGCATAAGCGTCCACAACGGCCAGCCCGTGTTCGAGGTCGTCGACCTGGACAGCCCCCGACTGTGGACCGGTCAGCGCGCTTCGCATCCGCTGCGAATGCTTCGTGTGCTGAATCCGGGTCGCCAGCTCGGCATCGACCGCGTCGAGCAGTTCTGCGCTCGGGCTTATCAGCACACTGGCCGCTTGGGGGTCGTGTTCGGCCTGACTCATCAGGTCAACGGCTACGTGGCCCGGGTCCGCATGTTCGTCCGCCAACACCGCGATCTCGGTCGTACCGGCCTCGGTGTCGATCGCTACTCTGCCTCGCACCGCGCGTTTAGCCGCCGTGACATAGATATTGCCGGGACCGCTGACGGTGTCGACCGGGCGACATTCGTCGACTCCATAGGCGAACATGCCGATCGCGGCTGGCCCACCCACGGCATAGACCTCGTCGATACCGAGCATCGCGCACACGGCCAGGATCTTCGCGTCCGGAAGACCAGTCTCACGCTGCGGCGGACTAGCCACGGCGATACTTTCGACCCCGGCCAATTGGGCCGGGATCGCGTTCATGATGACGCTCGAGGCAAGCGGCGCCAGACCACCCGGCACGTAGAGGCCCACGCGCGAGACCGGCACGTGTCTCGCCGTAACGTGCCCGCCGGCGGAGACGCGAGTCTGGTGGCCAAGAGGAACTTGATCGGCATGGACGGCACGGACACGGTCGATCGACACGCGACACGCATCCACGAAATCCATGCCCTGGTTCGTGCGGGCCTCGGCGATCGCGGCCCCCGGAACGCGAAGCGCATTCAACTCGACTCCGTCACGCCGATACATGACCTCGGTGATGGCACTCGTACCGTGTTCACGGATCGATTCCAGTAGCGGCTCCACCTCGGCCATCGCGGCCGTCACATCGACGGTCGCGCGCGGCAGGAGGCTCGCGTAATCGGCCGTGATCCCGCGCAGATCAATGCGTTTCAACATTCGTTCATCCACCACATCAAGCCATGACTTCGTGCCGAGCGGGCGTTGCGATCCGACGTATCGGAATTATTTCCCACCGTGCGGTCAACAATAGCCCGCACAGCGATGCCCCTTGGCGACCCGAACCGCGGTGTTGGTCACTGCGAACGCGGCGGGTCCTGGGGCGTATCGAATGTGCTGGCAACCGGTGAGTCTTCGGCCTTCGCTTGACCGGTAGGCGGCTGTGCTTGCGGCACCGGTTGCGGGGCCCGGTGTGATTCGGGCATCAGCGATGGCCAGCGCGACCATCCGGCGCAGATCGTATAAGTGAACGCGGCCGCCAACGCCATCGTGGCCAGCACCCCCAGGCTTAGATGGCTCATCATCCCCACGAAATCGCCCGCGAGTAGGCTGTTGCCGGCTTCGACAATGTTGAAGTCGGTCATCAGCAGTTCGGGCGCGCGCCACACGGACCATCCGACCGGCACCGTGTCGAGCGCGGCTTGATATTCGTCTCTGCCGATCCGTCCGAAACGCCACGCCACGGTCTGGCACAGGATCGACCCCACAACGAGACCGGTCAGCATCAACGGGCCGCGGTTACGGCGCATCGTGGCCCACACGACGATCGCGACCACGATACCGACGCCGATACCGATCAGTGCGAACAGCCCGTCGGCGGCCATGTACTGTTCGGGGTTCTCCTCAGCCAGGCCCCATCCGCCTTCGACATGGAGGAGCTTCACTCGCGGCGTCGAAAACTGCCATACGATGCCGAGGGGAAAGCCCAGAACGACAAGCATTCCGGTAACGGACAGCACCCGCAGCAGATGTGCCGCTGGCGTTGCACGGCGGCGCGGCTCGTTGCGAGCCGGCGTCGTCGAGGTCGCCGGGGCGCCCGGAGGTACATCGACAGCCTCGTCTGCACCGTTGGCAGAGGCATCGGGGTGAGGTTGACGGGTCACGACTTTAGATCATGGCATGACGCCAAGTAGTGGGCAATTTCGGCTCGGGCTAAAAGGCACTGATGATCGTTTCGGCGGCGCTCAGCCATGCGTATCGGGTCGCGTCGCGAAGCTGGGAGTATTTGATCGCGGCGCCGGGTTCCAGGGCCGGGTCGTACGGTACGACTGCCACGTCACGCGTCCGTGTCTTGAAATGCGTCATCAGATCGTCGAGCAACGGCCCAGGGCGTGGGGTCGGGCACGAGAGCAAAGTGATCGCGTTCGACACCAACGATCCGTAACCTTCCGCCTCCAAAAGGTCGAGCATCCAATCCGCGGTGAAGGCTGCGTCTTCGCGGGGAACGCTGGTGACAACGAGCTGATCGGCGTTGGAGACGATCGTGCGCCAGTTCTCGCTCTCCACGTTGTTACCGGTGTCGATGCACACGATGTCGTGTGTCCGAGTCAGGATGTCGAGGACCCGAAGCACGGTTTCGGAATCGAGACGACGCGCCAGCTTGGGGTCTTCGTCGCCCGCCAGTACGTCGAAGGAGCCGTCGGAGGAGTGACGTAGATAGTCGTCGGCCTTTTCAGCGAGATTGGTGCCCGCTGCGGCCTCGACCTCAGCAATGTCGGCCACCAGGTGCCGTATCGTCCGGGCGTGACGTGCGGTGCCGGCGCGTAGGCCCAAGGTTCCGCGAAGTTCGTTGTCGTCCCAGGCAATGACGCCGCTACCGCGCACACTGCCCAACGCCGCTGACGCCAGCACTGTGGCCGTCGTCTTATGCACACCGCCTTTCGGGTTGACGAAAGCGATGACACGTGGTCGGCCCAGGTCTTTGCGTAGCGCGTTGAGCGCCGGGTGATGCTCGGGATCGCGGGCCGGGGGCACGGAAGCGCGATGATTAGTGGTGCCTACGAGCACAGATGCCTCTTTGTCCGACATTGTTTGTGGCTGTTGCAGTTGTTGTGGCGGACCACCATCCATGGTTTGTCGGCCACGAGTCAGCAAGGCGCGCCACCGCGGAACCGGTTCGGACTCACCTGCACCGCTGCCGGGGGTACCCACTCTCGCCTCCAATCGAAAACGCAGGCGCAGCGAAGCTCCGCCTATGTCCATCTCTTAACAGGCTACGGAAACCACCCGGTGTTGAATAGTTCGCGGCCGCAAAAGTACCGTTCGGTCGACACAAACCGAACGTACGGCGGCTAAGAGCCAACTGCCGTATCCTCCGTTCAGTCGACGCCCCGAAGCACATCCAAGGCGTACGCGAGATCCTCCGGGGGTTCGCTATGAAATTCGACGTATTCGCCTGTGCCTGGGTGCACGAAGCCCAACCGTGATGCATGTAGCCATTGACGTTGCAGCCCGAGCTTATCCGCCAGCGTCGGGTCGGCGCCATAGGTGATGTCACCCACGCATGGGTGACGCAAGGCCGAAAAATGCACCCGAATTTGGTGTGTACGACCGGTTTCGAGACGCACATCGACAAGACTCGCCGCGCGAAACGCCTCCACTGTGTCGTAATGGGTGACGCTGGCGCGGCCGCTGGCCAAAACCGCCCACTTATAGTCGTGTCCCGGATGCCGACCGATGGGCGCATCGATCGTGCCGCGCAGCGGATCCGGATGTCCCTGAACGACGGCCTGGTACCGCTTGGTCACCTCGCGGTACTTAAATGCATGCTTCAACGCCGAATACGCGCGTTCGCTCTTTGCGACCGCCATGAGGCCGCTGGTTCCGACGTCGAGCCGGTGGACGACTCCCTGACGTTCAGCCGGGCCATGCACACTCACTCGATGCCCCGCTGCCGCGACGCCGGCCACGACCGTGGGCCCGCTCCACCCCGGACTCGGGTGTGCCGCGACCCCAACGGGTTTTTCCACCACCACGATGTCGTCATCGGCATAGTTGACGACGAGCCCATCAACAGTTTTCGGTTCCGGCGCCTGCGCCGCAGTAGGAGGTTCCGGCAGCATCACGCTCAACCACTGCCCCGCCGACGTGCGAGTCGACTTCATACATTCTTCGCCGTCGATAGTGACGTCTTGAGCGCTGATCAGCTCCGCCGCGACCGTACGGGAAAGCCCGAAGAGTCGCGAGATCACCTGATCGATGCGGACACCATCCAAGCCTTCCGGAACCGGCAGCTGCCTCAGTTCGCGGCTCATGACTCGTCTTTCTTATCCGCTACCTTTGGGCCCTCAATGCTGCGTCCGAACAACTCCATGGCCACAATCAATATCACCCCAACGACGAGACACGAATCGGCGACATTGAATATCGCCCACCCTTTGCCGTAGGGATGAAACAGGCTGATGAAATCCACGACTTCGCCGCGCATCACGCTTGGGGCTCGGAAAATACGGTCGACCAGGTTACCCAGCGCCCCACCGGACACGAGCCCCAACGCGATCGACCAGCCAAAGCTCCCCAGACGGAACCAGGCGTAGGTCACGATGCCGGTGACCACCACGATCGCCAATATCGCCAGCGCCAGCGTGAAGTCCGTTCCCATGCCGAACGCCGCTCCGCTATTGCGGATGAGGGTGAAATACACCGCCCCGCCCGCGATCTTGACCGGAGATCCCGGGTCAAGATTGTTCACCGCTAGCACCTTGGTCGCCAGGTCCACTCCGACGGTCAACAAGGTGGCTGCAGCGAATATAAGCATCAAACGGCCGCGCCTCTTACGAGGCGCGGCGCGTTCAAGTTCGGGCTGTGGCCCGCTCTCGGATACAGAACTCATGGCCAACACCCGCGCGCGAGCTGACGATGTACTCGGGAGCGACCTTTAGTGCCTGCAGGTATGCAGCAACCACAATCTCCCCCGCTTCGCCGACTCAGCATGCGCTCCTTTTCAACTAACGACAGGCTAAGCCTCTTACCGCCGCAGGGCTGTTTAGCGGCGCTCCTCGAGGCTCTTACAGTTCACGCACAGGGTAGCCGATGGGAACGCAGCCAATCGCGCAGCCGGAATCGGAGTACCGCAACGCTCGCACGTGCCGTAGTCGCCCTCTTCCAAACGCTCCAACGCCCGCTCGACCTGAATCATCCGGTCCCGGATGCTGTTTGCGAGGCTGATCTCCTGCTCACGTTCCACGGTCTTACTGCCGGAATCGACTTGGTCATCGCCTGCCGAATCAGACAAACGTTCCTTTTGCATCTCGCTGATGCCGTCGACCGCTTCAGCGTATTCATCACGCAATTCGAGCAAACGTGCTTGCAACGCCTCGCGGATTTCAGTTATTTCCTCTGCGCTGAGGACTGCCTTCTTCGCGGTACCGGCCGTTTCCGAGCTTGTGGAGGCAGACTTAGCTGCCTTCTTCTTTGTGGATGTCATCGCGCGCTCTCAAGAGGGGTCTAGTGGACAAAAAACGAAGCCGTCGGATCACACGCGGATCGACAGGCGGCGGACCCCGAGAAGCGGCAAGCGCGCAGAGCAATCACAGGTCCTGCGATATGGCAACGCTGTCATTACCGCCCCCGGCATGTGTCGTTAAAGCCTCAATGAAGGGCTAGCGCGGGCATCTGCCGCGCAATTAAGCGGATACTACGTCACTACAGCCACACAGGCAACCACTCAATGGAATCGGAAGGTTGCCATATGTCAGGAAATGCGCAGTCCGATCATGAAACATCACACGATGGAACCAGGGGCGGTTCTTGCCGAAATCAGTGCTTGGAAGGCTCCTTACGCAAGGATTGGACCGGTTGACACAGCGAGCAAGCAGTGAATCCGAGCTCCACGGCCTCATATGCGGGCAACGGCTCGTATGACCGCCCAGTCAGGTGAACACAACCGCCGAGATGGAACCTGGGGCGCCCGTCGACCACGACGACCTCCGCATCCATCCGCATGAGGGCCGCGGCCTCCACGCTCGACATCGGATATTCGGCGGGCTCGTCCGGCGGAACGCCGTCAACCTCCACCTCGACCTCGAGGTACTCCTGCCTTCGCGACTTACGAGTGCGGGACGCGGATTCGCGGTCCGCGTCAGCGTTGTCTCCAGCTGAACGATTCGTCAAGCGCGCGTCTCGCGTCGCTTGAGCATGTTCCTCGTCGTCATCCATGACGAAGCGACGCTGAGACACATCCTGATCGCGCACCGGTCGCTGCCGCGAACCGGCATAAAGACATACTGCGGCCATGAGGCTCGCCACGATCGTGCCGATCAAGTAGGCGTCGTTACCGACCGCCAGGCCCACGACCAAGAAGCATGCACCGGCAAGCAGAAGCAGTAAACTACCGATGATCATGATGCGCATCAACCCCCACAGCTAGTCACCTTGGCGGCGTGGCGCCTTGAATAAAGCATCACACCCGTACAAGTATGTATTGCACACAACACATACGCGGTTGTGTGCAATACATACTTAGCACAACGCTTCAGCAGTGAATGGGTTACTGTGCCCTCATCAACGGACGCTGTCCGCAGCCGCCGTCAGAACGGGGTTCGCTGGGGGTTGGCGCAATTCGCCGGGGGCGTCAGCGGACTCACCGTCGATAACGCCTTCGCCGCGGCCGGTCAGGTCGCGAAGCTGGCTTTCGAGGTAAGCCTTCAAGCGTGTGCGGTACTGACGCTCGAAAGTCTTTAGTTCTTCGATGTGCTTGTGCAAAGCCGAACGCTTGGCTTCGAGATTATTCATGACCTCGACATTGCGCTGCTGCGCTTCCCGGTCCATGGTCTCGGCCTTCGACCTGGCTTGGCTTACCAAGTCGTCCGCTTGCGTCCGCGCTTCCTTCAGCACCGTGTCCGCTTCGGTGCGCGCGCTGTCGAGGTGGTCATCGGCTGTTCGCTGAGCCACCATCAAAAGGCGCAGCGCCTGCTGCTCTCCGCCTTCGGCGTTCGGGTCGGACTCTGCCGGAGCGGCGCCACCAGCACGACGCATCTCGTCCAGCTCAGCCTCCGCGGCAACTGCGGCCTGCTCCGCCTGGTCCTTTGCGTGCTGCAAACGCTCGAATTCCGCCAAGAGCTCGGCGTTATCAGCAGCACCCGGTCCGGCGCCGGCAGCGAGCTGCTCGTTTTGCGCGCGCAGTTTGTTGTTCGTCTCAATGAGACGCTCAAGCTCACGTTCAACTTCGTCGAGGAAGTTGTCTACTTCGTCCTCGTTGTACCCACGATTGCCAATCGCGGCTTTCTTGAACGAAATGCTATGCACATCGGCCGGGGTCAGCGGCATCGAAAACTCCTACAAGTTCGTCAGCGGTCCGGTGGATCGCATCGTTACACCTCACGGTACACAAGCGATCAAGCGATCACTTGCGCGAGAATCCCCCGCACGATCATGACGATGATCAATAGCGCGAGGAACGCAAGGTCAAGAGACACGTTACCAAGTCGCAATGGTGGAATCACGCGTCGCAGACCTTTTAGAGGGGGATCACTAACCGAAAAGACGACCTCCAACGTAACCGCGGCCGGCCTGCTCGGCTGCCACCGTCGCGAAAACCGAACGACGGCGCCGGCAATCAAGCGTGCAAGCAAAAGCAGGTAGAAGACGTAAACAGCGAGGTAAATCGTTTGCCACAACGCATCCACGACTACCTGCGACCTCACTAACTCTGGTTGAAGAATCCATCTTCGGCAATCTTTGCCTTGTCCTCGGCGGTCACCTGAATGTTTGCCGGCGACAACAAAAATACCCGGTTGGTGACTCGATCGAAGCTACCACGGGTGCCAAACACTAGCCCCGCGGCAAAGTCCACCAGCCGTTTAGCGTCGGTTTCGTCCAATTCCGACAGATTCATGATCACCGGTGTGCCATCCCGATAGGCCTCACCGACCGTCCGCGCCTCGTTGTAGGTGGTGGGATGAACGGTCGTGATCCGGTAATCCGGGTCATCCGCGACCAACATCGGACGTTCAATTGGGTCAGGAGCCAACGCGAGATTATCGCGCGTCAATGGGGTGACCGAAGATGACGGCCGCGAGAATTGCCGTACCGCCCCCCGGTCGGCACCATTACGGTCCGCACGATCCAAACGCCGTACTCGTGCTTGGCTGCTTGTGGCGCGATCGGCACGATCGTTGAACTCGTCAGAATCGTCAAAATCGTCGTATTGACGGTCCTCGTCATCCTCGATCAAGCCGAGCCAGACGCCCGCCTTGCGCATAGCGCCCATGGACTTCTGCTCCCTCCCGGCCGGTGCATAAATTACAACGGTGTACTTCTTTTAGCGAAAAGGGTACCCGACATCCGCCCGAGGTCCGAGCAATTTAGCACCCAAACGAACGACTGTAGCCCCATAGGATATTGCGGTAGCGAAATCGCCACTCATTCCCGCCGAAATCACGTCCGCGTCGCGCGCCAATTCACGAATTCTCTGGGAACGCTGCGCTACCGCGGCGAAAGCGCGTTCGGGTTCCCAGTCCAGCGGCCCGACCGCCATCACTCCGCGCAACCGCAATCCCTTGCAGTCCAAGACGTCCGTGGCAAGTTTCTCATCATCCTCAGCCAGGACGCCACCCCGGGTCGGGTCGCTGTCCAAACTCAATTGCAACAACACGGAAATGGGATCGTCCCGCTGAGATGTCACCGCCCGATCAAGGGCGGTCACCACAGGTGAACGATCCACCGATTGCACAACATCCGCAAAACGCGCGACGGCCTTACATTTATTACGTTGCAGCTGGCCCACGAAATGCCAACGAACGTCAATGTCTTTGTTTTTGACTTCCGACGATTTCGGAGTGGCTTCCTGCTCTCGATTCTCGCCAATGTCGGTTATGCCTTGCTCAGTGAGACGACAGACATCCGCAGCGGGAAACTTCTTGGTGATTGCCACAATCGTGACTTCATCCGGACTGCGCCCGGAATTCATACACGCTGTAGCAATCTCCTCACGCGCTTGCGAAACATTCGCGGCGATTTCCGCACTGCGGCTGTCATTCAA
>DXIM01000097.1 GCA_019112895.1 Candidatus Stackebrandtia faecavium | reverse complement strand
TTGGCCGCAACGGCGCAGGAAAGTCGACATTGTTCGGTGTGATCTCGGGCGCCCTCACTCCCACCGCCGGGACGGTCGCGGTCGATCGCGAGACAGTGTCGCTCGCGCTGCAACGGTCGGTGCGTTACCCGGTGGCGTTGCGGGACAACGTGAGCCTCGGCAAGGCACATGTTGACACCGATGGCGCCATGGCGACGATCGGAGAGTCCGCACAAACCTTGGTCAATGAACGCGCCGACACGATGCTCGGTCAGTCCAGCATGGATGGACAGAATTTGTCCGGCGGCCAGTGGCAACGTGTCGGCCTGGCCCGGGCGTTCGCGCACTCGAAAAACGGGGTGCTGCTCCTGGATGAGCCTTCTGCCGCGCTCGATCCCGCCGCCGAAGCCGAATTCTTTCAGGTGGCGCTGGACCAGGCGAACGACTGCACCGTGCTTCTGTCGACCCACCACCTGGCCAACACGCGCTTCGTCGACCGCATCATCGTGCTCGACGGCGGCACGATCGTCGCCGAAGGTACGCACGCACAACTCATGGCCGAAGGCGGCCTATACGCCACATTGTTCGCCACGCAGGCCAAATCGTATGGAGTGAATATCGATGCGTGAACTGCTATCCGGCGCCTGGCTCGTCGTCACGGTCGCGTGGCGCACCGGTCCGCTCGCCGTCATCTTCACCTTCGGCGAGGTCGTGTCCACCGCATTGCGTTTCCTGCAGCCGATCATGGTGGCACTCGTCATCGACGGCATCGTCAACCACAGCATCACCCAGGCCGCCTGGGGTGTCGCATTGTTGGTGGCGTCTCTCGCGTTCGGGGGCGCCTTGGAGGCGCTGGCCGTGGGCTACCGCGTCAAGCTCATTTCGGACATCGGCTACGCCTTCGATAAAGAGATCCTGCATTCCCTGACCCGCATCACTGCGCTGGACGACTTGGAGCATCCGCGTTTGGCGAAAGCAGTCGCGAAAGTCAAGGAACGCGCCGACACGATGGGGTTCTGCTTCAACGGCTTGATGACGGTCGTCATTCAAGCCGCCGCACCGATCACCACGATCTGCGTCGCCGTCGTCGTCGACCCTCGGCTGTTGATCCTTGCCGTGGCAGGAATTCCGTCGATTTTCGTCGCTTCACGGGTCGCCGCCCGTCAAGCCGAAGCAGACGACGTGTCCCAAGCGGACGCTTCGCGTGCCATCGCTTGGGCCGAACTCGTTCCGGACCCCGATGCACGCGCCGAGCGCAAAGTCTTTCGGATCTGGGACTGGTACCGCCACAACATCCGCACCGCAGTGGGACGCCGTGACGCCGCGTTCTTCACGGCCGCACGTATCGAAGGTGTCTGGTCGTTTCTCGCTGAACTGTTCTATCTGGCCTGTGTCGGCGCGATCCTGATCTGGATCCTTGGTTCGGGCGGGATGTCGGCCGGCGCGGTCGCCGCGGCGCTGCTCGTCTCCTTGGACCTAAAGGGAACGATCGAGGTACTACGTGCCGCCCTGTCCCGATTCGGGCCCGCCTTGCGTTCGGCCGCAGCGATGCGCGAAGTACACGAGGCCGCCGCTAGTGCGAGCGCTGCCGCCCGCGACGAGCACCGTAACAATGACGTGTGCCAGCTCGAGTCGGTGTCTTACACGCACGCGGGCGCCGATCTCCCCGCATTGCAGTGCGTCGATGTGACGATCGAGCCCGGCAGTGTTGTCGCCGTCGTCGGCGCCAACGGCGCCGGGAAGAGCACGTTGACCGAGGTACTGCTTCAGTTGCGGCGCCCCACAACCGGGCAGGCACAGTCCCCTTCGGGAGCGAGCTCGATGATCGCCCAAAACTACGGCCGGTATCAGTTTCCGCTGGCCGAATCCGTCGCGCTAACCGATATGGACGATCTGGGTCCGACCGAAACGGATCGGGTGCGCAGCAGCTTGGACGAAGCTTCGTCTCGCCATTTCTGGGAGGAACACGACGCCGACATCGACCTACAGTTGGGGCCGGATTGGCCCAACGGCACGGACCTGTCCATCGGGCAATGGCAGGCGGTCGCGGCGGCGCGCTGTTTCTACATCGACGACGCGCAGTTCGTGGTGCTCGATGAACCGACTGCCGCCTTGGACCCGGAGGCGCAGGAGGCGATGACGAGCCGGTATATGAACGTGGCTCGCCGGGTCGCGGACCGGGGCGGTATCGCGGTGCTCGTGACGCACCGCATGTCGATGCCGATGTTGGCCGACCGGATCCTCGTCATGCATGAGGGCGAAGTAGCGGAGTCCGGCACCCACGCCGAACTGGTCGCCGCACAGGGCCGCTACGCCCGCACCTACGCGGCGGCGGTTTCGGGTTTCCTGCAAATGGCCGGTGACGATTCGCCCGCCTCATAACACCGCGCGTTCCGGCGCTGCCGCTTCAGGCAGGGCCGCGAAGGTGGAACTTGAGAGAAGCGGCGGCGGTGTGTGCGCCGCCGCTTTTCGTTGTGGTGCTAGCGATCGAGGGGTCGCCGATTCACCCTTGGCCGTCGGCTTTCGCGTCCAACACTTTCTGTTCGTGGCTGCGGCGCGACAGTTTCGACGGCCACCAGGTGGCGCGCCCGATGTCGTAGGTCAGTGCCGGGACCAGCAGCGAACGCACGATGAAAGTGTCCAGCAGCACGCCGAAGGCGACGATGAACGCGATCTGCACGAGGAACAGGATCGGGATCACCGATAGCGCGGCGAACGTCGCGGCCAGCACGACTCCCGCCGATGTGATGACGCCGCCGGTGATGACGAGCCCGCGCACGATCCCTTCCCGGGTTCCGTGCGCGATGGACTCTTCGCGCACACGCGTCATCAAGAAAATGTTGTAGTCGATGCCGAGCGCCACCAGGAAAACGAAACCGTATAGCGGCACGGCCGGGTCGGCGCCGGGGAACTCGAACAGGTCGTTGAACGCGAACGCGGCCACACCCATCGCGGTACCGAACGAAATCACTGTGGTCAATATCAGCAAGATCGGCGCGAGTATGGACCGCAACAGCAGCATCAGGATCACGAGGATGACGGCCAGCACTATCGGGATGATCAAGTTACGGTCATGAATCGACGCGTCGTTCGTATCGACTGAGGTCGCGGTCACGCCGCCGACCAGCGCTTCCGGCAGGCTGTCGTGCAGCTGCGCACGCAGGTCACGCACCGTTTCGGCGGCTTCTTCCGAGTCCGGTGCCGACGTCAGTGTTCCCTGCAGCAGCACGGATCCGTCGACTGTCGTGGGCTGCGGCGCGGGCGTTCCCGGCGGTCCCGGAGGCGGTGCGATCCCGTCTTCGGTCACGCTCGCGGTGCCGCTGGGCGAGTCCGATGCGGTCACGGTGACGCCGTCGATCCCGTCGTCGGCGAGCAGTATGTCGGCGGCGTCCTGCAGCGAACCTTCGTCGACGACGACGAGGGCCGGGCTGCCGGAGCCTTCTGGGAAGTGTTCGCCGAGGATTTCTTGCCCGTCGCGCGCCTGCGACTGGCCAAGCACGAGGTCGGATTGCGGTACGCCGTCGGCTTTCAGCTGGGTGACTCCGGCCGCGCCGGCGAGCAGAACCAGGACGGTCGTGATCCAGATGACGCGCGGTCGGCGTTGAATGAGCCGAGCGAGTTTCGCCCAGACGCTTCTGCGCGGCATCCCGTTTTCGGCTGCGACCACGTCCGGCTCGTATTTGGGGCGACGCGGCCAAAACGCGGCCCGCCCGAACGCGAACAGCAACGCCGGCAGCAGGGTCAACGCCGACAGCATTGCGAACACGATCCCGATCGACGCGACCGGTCCGAGCGTGCTGTTCGACTTCAGGTCGCTCAACAGTAGACACAGGAGTCCGGCGATGACGGTGCTGCCGGACGCGACGATGGGTTCGAACGATCCGCGCCAGGCGCGCATGCTGGCGGCCCATTTATCGGTGTGGACGCGCAGGGTCTCGCGGTACCGCGCCACATACAGCAGCGAATAGTCGGTGGCGGCGCCGATCACGAGGATGAAAAGGATGCCTTGCGTTTGGCCGCTCAACAGCAGGATGTCGGCTTTCGCCAGCCACCACACGCACAACAACGCCACACAGAGCGCGAACATGCTGGTCGCCAGCACCGCGACCGGCAAAAGCAGCGAACGGTACACGAGGATCAGGATGATGAAGACGGCCAGCAGCGCGACGCCGAGTAGCAGCCCGTCGATGCCGGCGAAACCTGCGGCCAGGTCGGCGCTGAATCCGGCGGGCCCGGTGACGTGCACGTGCGCGCCGTCGACGACCGTGTCGTTGAGGGCGTTTTCGATGTCGGTAACGACGTCGCCGACATCGGCGTCGGCGTCGATCGGCACGAACGCCTGCACGGCGAGGCCGTCTTCGGACGGGATCGCGGGTGAGATGTCGTCGCTGACGCCACCGATGTCGGTCAGTTCTTCGAGCTCGTCGGAGATGTCGTCGATCTGCATTTTCGTGAATTCGGTGTCGCTCGAGTACACGACGATCGCCGGTATCTCATCGGACTCGTTGAATTCGGTCTGCAGTTCTTGAACCTTCGTGGCTTCGGAGGATTCCGGCAGGTAGGCGGACTGGTCGTTCGAGGACACTTCGTCCACTTTGCCGAAGTATGGTCCGCCGATCGCGGCGCCCGCGAACCACGCGAGGATCAGCAGCGCGGGAAGCAGCACACGGACCCAGGTGGCCACCCGGCTTTTCGTGGGGCCGACTTCGCTAGTGTTCGACTCCGCAATGTCGGTTTCGTGGTCGCGGGTCATGCTGTGCCTTCCAGGGACGGTGCGGGCGTGACGCAAGTTCTACAAGTTGTCGTAGTTGTCTGCCGTGTTGATGCTAGACCTTGCCTCTCGCACCAGTGCACCCCATGCGCCGACCGCGAGGTGGCCACACCGCCAGATCGACCTACTAGCCGCATGCAGACACGGAGCGCCTGCATGCGGAAGAACCACAATAGGTAC
>DXIM01000096.1 GCA_019112895.1 Candidatus Stackebrandtia faecavium | reverse complement strand
GGTAAAGCCTCGCCGCGGTCGGATCCGACCGTTACGATGGTGGCGAAGCGCGGATGTCGCGCGCCGGTCGGGACGACCCGACTGCCGTTTTCTCATCCGGGGACGACCTCGGATCGGTGAAAAACACTCATGTCGCAGGCTGTCCGCAATCGTCTTATCACCCCCACCGACGTCGGTCGTGTCGTTGTCGGCTGGGGCGCCTTCGGCGCGTTGATGTTCGTCGGCTCACCGCCTGTACCTGCACCGGTGCTGGTGATCGCCTTGGCGGGGACCGTCGCCGTCATCATCGCCTGTGCGTTCGGTGTCGTGAAGCAGGCCGAGGCCCTCGCCCGCCGCTTGGGCGACCCCTACGGTTCGCTGGTGCTGACGCTATCCATTGTGCTGATCGAGGTCATCTTGATCGCCGCGATGATGCTCGGCCCCGGCGAGCACGCCACCATCGCGCGTGACTCGGTGATGGCGGTCTCGATGATCATCATGAACCTCGTCATCGGCGTCGCGTTGTTGACCGCCGGGCTGCGCCATGGCGGCAGCAAATACAACCGCACCGGCACTTCGGCCTACCTGTCGATGCTGATCGTCTTGACCGCGCTCACCTTCGCGCTTCCCAAACTGATCGGTGAGGACGGTTCGTACACGGTCGGTCAAGAGGTGCCGATCATCGTGTTGACGCTCGTGATTTATGGGTTCTTCCTGTTCCGCCAGATGGGTGCGCAGGCCGACGACTTTCGTGAGGTCGATGAACGCGTCATCGAGGCGGCAAATGCGGGACATGGCGATTCGGAGACGCTGCAGGTCCGGGATGTGCTCAAAGAGCACAGTCGAGAGGTTGTCACGCGCCTGCTGGTTCTCGTGGTCACCGTGCTTCCCATCGTGCTGCTTTCACATGACATGGCCTCGCTGCTGGATGATGGTCTCGGCCGTCTCGGGGCGCCGGTCGCGCTCGCCGGCGTGCTCATCGCCATGATCGTGTTCCTGCCGGAGTCGCTCACCGCGGTTCGCGCCGCACATCAAGGCGAGGTGCAGCGAGTGAGCAATCTTTGCCACGGTGCGTTGGTGTCCACGGTGGGGCTGACGATCCCGGCGGTGCTCACCATCGGGATGTTGACGGGGCAGACGGTGGTCCTGGCGGAGTCGCCCGCGAACCTCCTGATGCTCGGCGTCACGATGGTGTTGTCGGTCGCGACGTTCACGGCGCCCAAGGTCACTGCCATGCATGGTGTGGCACACCTCGTGGTGTTCGCGGCTTACGCGATCACCCTGTTCAGCTGAGCCGTGTGGAGAGACAGCGTGCGAATCACGGCCTCTTAGCGTCCTGCTTTCGCCGGTGCGGGGATCTCGCCGGTCGGCGATTGCGCCGCCGTGAGGACAACCGACACTTATTTCCGGTTCGAGGTTCACGTCGTCTTGACGGCGGCGGCATCGATGCAAAGGGCAGCGGTGTTGCCGTCTTGGTCGGCGATGACGGTGAGGTGTGGCGCATCGCTGTCGTCGATCACGGTCCCGCCCGCAGCAACGGCAGCGGCGATCCGGTCTTTGACCACTTCGGGCGCGACGTAGACCTCGAGATGGAATCGCTGCCCGGGTTTGTCGGTTCGGTCGGTGTATTGGAACATCAGGTTCGGCATCCGACCCGTGGCGTCGCGGATCTCGTCGCCGCTGGGAGTTCCCCGGCCCTGGTCTGTGGGATTGCCGGTCATTAGCGCAGCCCACACGGGGGCGATTGTGGCGGACCGGGCCGTATCGAGACCGATCTCGAGCTCGCCGACGGCCGACGGGGCAGGCTCGAGCCCATGATTGGAGGCGACCCGCGTGATCCGCCGCGCGGCGTCGATGTCCTTCTGCGTCACCCATTCGACGACATGTTCGGTGCCGTCCTCTGCACGGTAGATGGCGTCGTCGCTGACGAGTTCCGGGTCGACATGGCTTGTGCCGACCGAGACGCGCGGATGGTGCCCGAGCTCGTCGCCGACCTCACCGACCGCGGTGACGAACCGGGCGCCGGCGCCGAAACCGTCGATCAGGTAGCGGGCGTGAAGACCCTGGGCCAGTTTGCGCCAGTCAGCGAGGTCGGCTTTAGCGATCGCATTGCCTGTGAGCATGTCCATGCGCACAAACTATTCCGGAGGGGCGACATCGCGGATCGGTACGGACATCCGCCGGCGGCGTGAACGGGTATTGCGGAACCTGGCTTGCATGAGGAGGCAAGGGCTGCGATGGACGGATACGGGCAGGCCGGTCACAGACATTCGAGGAAGCCCCGACGTCGCGGCGGAACTCGACCTCGACCGGTCCGTATCCTGGTAGATGCCAGATGTATCCATGTTGTGTGAAGGGACTGCCGTGGTCGACTCGACGCCGAGCGCATCGGAGCGCGCCTACCGGGCCATCCGCGACGACATTCTCGACGGCACGCATCCGCCCGGGACGATGTTGGGCGAAGCATCGCTGGCGGGCCGTATCGGTGTGAGCCGCACACCGGTCCGCGTGGCATTGGCGCGGCTGCAAGACGAAGGCTGGATCACGGTCTATCCCAAGCGCGGGGCCCTCGTTCAGGGACTGAGCGATCGGGCCGTGGCCGAGCTTGCCGATGCGCGGTATGTACTGGAGATGACGGCGGTCGATCGCGCCTCGGGGAAGCTGCGTCGGCAGCTCGCGGACCGGCTCGAACAGTTGATCGTCGAGCAGCAGGAAGTTTTTGACAAGGAGAACGTGCGGGGCTTCATCGAGCTCACCTTGCAGTTCCACCGCGGATTCGTCGAAGCCGGTGGCAACGGTGTCCTCCTCGAACTGTATGACCGACTCACGGACCGGCACCGATTCGCACTGTTTGCTTCCGGCGATGAACTGTTGGCACGCTGCGGCGAAATCATCGATGAGCATCGCCAACTCGCGCGCCACCTGCGCGACGGTAATGTCGACGCATTTGCGACAGTCCTACGTGGCCACATCAGTGAAGTGTTGTCGAGCCCGCGCGAGGGGATCGCACCGGTCACCTCCGCGTTGCTCGCGCGCAAATGACGGACGAGCCCGAATAGGTCAACTCCTGCGTAGCAACAAGACGCTGTCGCGCAGGGTGGCTTCGGCACCGTCCGGATCACGGACGGTTCGCCCAGCGATCTCAGCGACCTCCGTTTCCCAGCAGTCCGTGGTTCCCAACAGGACTCGGTCACTGTCCGGCGTGATCGCTTCCCATCCGTGATCCGACCAGGGCGGCGGTTCTGCGTGCGACACAACCAAAAGCCGTCCTCCCGAATTGACAGCCTCGCCGGCCGAGCGCAAGAGCGCGCTTCGATCCTGGTGCCCATCATGCGCGTGCAGAAACATGGCGATGACGAGGTCGTAGGAATGTTGACGGGTCGACACCCACGTCGACACGTCGGCGACGTCGAAGGAAGCGGAGCCGGTCCCGTGCTCGTCGGCGGCCTCAACTGCCCGTTCGATGGCCGTCGTCGAAAGGTCGATCCCGTCAGCCCGCCAACCGTGCCGGGCGAGCCAGAGCACGTCGGCGCCTTCGCCGCAACCGACGTCGAGTGCACGCCCGACGGGCAGGTCCTGGACCGTGCCGGTCAACGCCTGGTTCGGGCGACCGGACCAGATTCTGTCCGACTCCGAGTAACGCTTCTCCCAGCTTTCGGCCGCGTTCTCGCCGGGCCATGGCTCGTGGCTGTGTGCGTTCATTTCTGAGATGAAGCGCCCGCGTCGTGGCCGGGGCAGCGTTGGTCGTCGGGCACGCCGGCCAACGCTTCTTCAATGTGTTCGCCGCAGCCGGTCCAGGTGGTTTTACCGCAGTCGGGGCAGGTGATGGGTTGGCACATGGGTCGTGGTCTCCTTTGAGGGCCGTGTTTCGGTCGGATACAGGTCGAGGTTAGGCGACAGCCCGAAACCGTGACGCACTCGCCCGGACTCGGCACGGTATCGGGTCGCGCTGTGCCGTGCGACACAGGACACACCGCTTGGGCGGGGACACCGCCGCATCTAGAATACAAGTTGCGTCCGTGTCGGATTCTAGATGGAATACCGCGCACCGGTGCCGCCCCCAAGCGCATGAGCCCCAAACCGGCACCGCCCGCTACAACCGTATCGACGGCACGGTCCGCCTGCGACCAGCCAGCGCGATTACGAGGATCATCAGTGTCAGATTCACCGGCCGCGACCACGGCCAACGACACCCAGACCGAAACCGAGCCACACATTGCGCGCGTACAACGCCGCACCATGACGGTCCTGGTCATTACTCAAGTGGTCGGCACCGTCGGTGTTGGTGTCGCACCGTCCATCGGCGTACTGCTGGCCGGAGCCGTCACCGACAACGAAGCCTGGGCCGGCCTCGCACGCACCGCCAGCACCCTCGGCGCGGCCCTGCTCGGCCTGCCACTGGGTAACCTCGCGGCCCGGTTCGGGCGGCGGTTCGCATTGGCCAGCGGCTGGTGGACCGCCGCCATCGGAAGCGCCCTGCTGGTCGCCAGCGCGCAAGCGAACCTAGTCGTGCCGCTGTTCATCGGTCTGCTGCTGATCGGCGCCGGTTCCGCGACCAGCCTGCAAGCCCGTTTCGCCGCCACCGACCTCGCCGCAGCGAGCCATAAAGGTCGATCGCTGGCGCTGATCGTATGGGTCGGCACGATCGGTTCCGTTCTCGGCCCGAACCTCGGCGTCCCAGGCGAAATCATCAGTCGCGGCACCGGACTGACCGTGTACGCCAGCGCGTTCCTCATCACGACGGCGTGCCTCGCGCTGGCCGGACTGATCGTCTTCGCCTGCCTGCGTCCGGACCCGTTGATCCTGCTGGCGTGCGCAACATCGGCACCGGCCGTGACCGGCAAGAAATCGGGACGGATACGCCGAATCCTGGCTGAACTGAAGGTGAACCGTGCCGCCCGTTACGCCGTATTCGCGATCTTGACCGCGCAGATCGTCATGGTGTCCATCATGACGATGACGCCAGTACACATCGCCCACGAAGGCGGATCGATCACGATCGTCGGTATCACGATCAGCCTGCACGTCGTCGGCATGTACGCGCTGTCGCCGGTGGTGGGTGTATTCGCCGACCGGTGCGGTCACCGCGCCAGCATCAGTGTGGGCATCGCGATCTTCCTTGTTTCGCTCGTCATCG
>DXIM01000095.1 GCA_019112895.1 Candidatus Stackebrandtia faecavium | reverse complement strand
CCCGGGCGCATCCATCGTGGATCTCCCCACCTATGCGTTCCAGCGCGAACGTTACTGGGTCGAGCCCGCGCCGACCGCCGGTGTTGCGGTGGGGATGGAGCCCGTCGCGCACGGCCTGCTGGGCGCCCGCCTGCGGCTCGCGGACACAGACGGATTCGTATTCACCGGCCAGGTATCGCTGAAGACGCACGGCTGGCTCGCCGACCACGCAGTGGACGGGCGGCCGCTGCTGCCCGGTGTGGCCCTGATCGAATTGGTCGGCTACGCGGGGGCCGGCATCGGCAGTCCCCGCGTCGAGGACCTCGTCATCCACAGCCCGCTCTATCTGGACCATGCCGCCGCCGACATCCAGGTCACGATCGGCGAACCGGACGAATATGGCGCGCGTCCAGTCGAGGTGTATTCGCGCAACGAAGCCGACGAAGAATGGACCCGTCACGTTGATGGCGCCGTGGCTCCGTCGAAAGACGCCACCGACCCCGGGCCGCGGCAATGGCCGCCCGCCGGCGCGCAGCGCGTCGACCTCGACGGACTCTACGACGACTTGGCCGCGCAAGGCTATGAATACGGACCAGTTTTCCAGGGACTGACCACTGCGTGGCGCCTTGGCGACGAACTGTTCGGCGAAGTCGAACTGCCGCAAGAGCAACACTCGGCCGCGCAACGCTTCGGCCTGCACCCGGCGGCCTTCGACGCCGCTTTGCACACCGTCTTTCTCGGCCGCGAGCCCGACGCGCCGCTCAGCCTGCCGTTTAATTGGTCTGGAGTAGACGTATATCCGAATGCGGCCACATTGCTTCGCGTCCAAGTGAAACCGCTCGGAGGCGAGGCGTTGACCGCCACGATCGTCGACGATTCCGGCCAACTGGTGGCGCGCATCGAGAAGCTCACGCTACGGCAGCTCCAGGCTCGACGCAGGGAGCTCTACCGCGTGGGCTGGACGCCGGCGGCCCCGACGCGGTCGGTCGATGCCGCGAGCTGGCCGGTGCTGGCGACATCGACCGACCCAAAACTGCCCGCCGACCCCGTCGATGGCGTGATCGTTTCGGTCGACGACTCAGCCCTGCGCCCGGCTGTCAGCCACACACTGCGCCTGATGCAGTCGTGGTTGGCGCAGGAGCGTTTCGCCGACGCCGCGATGGTCTTTCGCATCAGCGGTGACTCGCCGACAACCGCCGCGGTCGCGGGCCTGGTGCGGTCGGCGCAGACCGAACATCCGGGCCGTTTCGGCGTCATCGACATCGACGATGTCTCGCAGGGGCTCGGCCCGGCACTGGGGCTACTCGTCGACGGGGAGCCCGACGTGCGGGTCCGGGACGGCCGAGCGAGCGTCCCGCGGCTGGAGGTCGCGCCGGGGCCGGACATCGCATCCACCGATGACGTCGGTCGGATCGATCCAGATAGGACGATTATGATCACCGGCGGTACCGGGACCCTTGGCGGTGTATTGGCCCGCCACCTCGTCGACCACTACCACGCGCGGCATCTGCTTTTGACCAGCCGGCGCGGTATGGATGCCCCCGGTGCCACCGAGTTGGTCGCCGAACTGAAAGGGCTCGGAGCCAACGTCGACGTGACCGCATGCGACATGAGCGATCGGGAAGCCGTGCGTCAGCTGTTGACCGGCATCGATGTGGGAACTGTCATCCACACCGCCGCGGTCTTGGACGACGGGGTGATCGAAGCGCTGGACGACGACCGGCTGTGCCGGGTGCTGGACGCCAAAGCCGAAGCCGCCACCCATCTGGACGAACTGACCGGCGAAGATCTCGGGGCCTTCATCATGTTCTCCTCCGTCGCCGGCGTCATCGGTAGCGGCGGTCAAGCCAACTACGCGGCCGCAAACGCCTACCTCGACGGGCTCGCGCGTGAGCGCCGCCGCCGCGGACTGCCGGGTATCTCCATGGCGTGGGGTTTTTGGTCGCTGCGCAGTACACACACCGGAAGGCTCGAGGGCCGCGACGTCGGACGCATAGCGGGCCTCGGCGTCGCTGAAATGACCACTGAGGAGGCACTGGCCCTGTTCGACGCCGCTGTCGACTCCGAAGAACCGTGCCCGGTGACGTCCCGGCTCGACCGCCGCAAACTCGGCGAACCGGATACGCCACCAGTGCTACGCGGCCTCGCGACCGGGAAACGCCGAGGAGGAAGGGACACGGTCGATAGTGGCGGCTCCGCCGACCTGCGCGCGCGCCTGACTGCCGGATCGGTCGCGGAGAATCAGCGCACGCTGCTTGACCTGGTTCGTAACCACGCCGCGAACGTGCTGCGCCGAAGCAGCGCTGCACAGGTCGCGGCGGACAAAGCCTTCCGCGACATGGGGTTCGATTCCCTGACCGCCGTCGAACTGCGAAACCGACTCAACCGCGCCACCGGGCTGCGGCTGCTCAGCGCAGTCGCGTTCGACCATCCGACGCCGACCGCGTTGGCCGAACACCTGGGGGAGCAGCTCGGAGTCTCGGCCGAGGACCCGGGCGAAGTCGTCCGCGCCGAACTCGACCAATGGGAATCGCGACTCGAGTCGCTCACCGCGGACGCGCACGCGCGCGACCAGGTGGTGAAACGACTCGAAGACCTGTTGGGCAGATGGCGCGATGAACCGCGCCCAGACTCCAAGGTCATCACGGAGGAATCGATCGCGACCGCCAGCGATGACGAGATGTTCGCGATCCTCGATCGCGAGCTCGGCAATGGCTGAACGTGCGAGTCGGAAACGCATCGTCTCGACCGCGGTAGCCGGAGTTTTGGCACCGCGCCCCACATCACAGGACACGAGGATCGACGGCCCGCACCGCGGTCCTCGACGCGGCCTTGCCTGCCTCCCGCACCGGCTGCGTCGATCAACAGGTGACAAGAAAGTGTTGGTGGAACATGACTACTCAAGCCTCCTCGCCGGGCTCCCCCGCGGCACCGTGGCTGATGACGGGTGACCATCCGCAGGCGTTGCGCCGCAACGCGGCCGTGCTGCGAGACCACCTTGCGGACGAATCGGAGGTGGACCTCGCCGGTGTCGGCGCCTCATTGGCCGCCCGCGCCCACCGTCGGCACCGGGCCGCGCTGATCGGCGCAAACGCGACGCAGATGCGCGATGAGTTGGCCGCACTGGCGTCAGGGGCCCCGTCGGCTGGCGTCGTGCGTGGCATGGTGCGCGGCGACGACCGGCCCGTGATGGTGTTTCCCGGCCAAGGCTGGCAGTGGGCGGGCATGGCGACGAAGCTGCGGCGCGAATCGGCCGCGTTCGCGGACCGTTTCGCGCAGTGTGACGAGGCCCTGGCCGACTACCTGGATATTTCGCTTGTCGATCTGCTCGACGGCGACGGCTGGGACGACGTCACCCAAATGCAACCGCTGCTGTGGGCCGTCATGGTTTCGCTTGCGCGGCAATGGGAATCGGTCGGTGTTGTGCCCGCGGCGGTGCTGGGCCATTCGCAGGGGGAGACCGCGGCGGCGGTCGTTTCCGGGGCACTGTCGTTGGAGGACGGTGCCCGGGTCGTCGCCGCTTACGCCCGTGCGATCAAGCATCGGCTGTCGGGCACCGGTGGCATGGTGTCGATCGGTTTGCGGGCCGATCAGGTCGAGGCGCTGATCCGTCCCTGGAGCGACCGCGTCTGGGTGGGAGTGCACAATGGCCCATCGGTGACGGTCGTGTCGGGCGAACCGCAGGCGTTGACCGAAGTCCTCGTCGCCTGCGAGGCCGAAGGCGCGTGGGCACGCCGCGTCGACATGGACTATGCGCCGCATTGCCCGATGGTGGACCCCGTCACCGAGGAACTTCGGGCGGCGTTCAGCACCGTCGAGGCGAGGCCGAGCCGGATCCCGTTCTATTCCACTGTCACCGGAGGTGTGGTCGATAGCGCCACTTTGGATGCCGAGTATTGGGTCGCGAACCTGCGCAGCCCGATCCGTTTCGTCGACGCGGTGCGGGCGATGCTGTCGGACGGATACCGCGTATTCGTGGAGGCCAGCGCACACCCGGTCCTCGGCGTCGGAATGCAGGAGACCTTCGACGAGGCGGGTATCGGCGCGCAAGCCATCGCACTGGGGACGTTGCGCCGAGGCGAAGACGGGGCGCACAGGTTCCTGGCGAGTCGGGCGGGGCTGTGGGCAAACGGTGTCGCCATGGACTGGAGCACCGAGTTCCCGGATGCGCGTTACGCCGCACTGCCGCCCGAGGAAAGCCCCGCGCCCGAGGTCGAGACGGTGTTCGCCGACATCGCCGACCTACACGTGGATGCGCAACGTCTGAGGCTGGTCGACTTGGTGCGGCGCCACACAGCAGCCGTACTCGGTGTCGACATCGGCGAGGTCGATCCGCAACTGTCGTTCCGGGACGCCGGACTGGACTCGCCGAGGGCCGTGGAGTTGCGAGCGAGCCTCAACGACGCTACGGGTCTGGACCTGCCGGCGGCCGTGGCGTACGCGTGTCCGACGCCGGCCGACCTCGCCGAACGGATACGCCGCGAACTCACCGGTGCTACCGAAACCGTGTCGGCTCGTCGCGTCGTGACCGAACCGGACGAACCGGTCGCGATCGTCGGGATGGCGTGCCGTTTCCCCGGAGGAGTCGAGTCGCCCGAGGACCTGTGGCGGCTCGTGATCGACGAGGTCGACGCGATCGGGGATTTCCCGACCGACCGCGGCTGGAACCTCGACGAACTCTACGATCCGACCGGTGAACGCCGCGGTGCGTCATATGTCAATAAGGGTGCGTTTCTTCATGACGCTGCCGAATTCGATGCCGAGTTCTTCGGCATCTCGCCGCGTGAAGCGTTGACGATGGACCCGCAGCAGCGGCTCACGCTCGAGACTGCATGGGAGGCGCTCGAACGGGCCGGAATCGACCCGACCACGTTGAAGGGCACCGACACGGGCGTGTTCATCGGTGCCTCCGCGCAAGAGTACGGATCCAGACTGGACCAGGCCCCCGAAGGGCTGGAAGGCCAGATGCTGACCGGCACGACCAACAGCGTCGTGTCGGGCCGGGTCGCTTACACGCTCGGACTCGAAGGCCCGGCTTTGACCGTCGACACGGCCTGTTCGGCGTCGCTGGTCAGTCTGCATCTGGCGATGCAGGGGCTGCGGCAAGGGGACTGCTCCCTGGCGATCGCCGGCGGCGTCACCGTCATGGCACGACCAGGTATGTACGTGGAGATCGGACGCCAAGGCGGGCTGGCTCCCGACGGTCGGTGCAAGGCGTTTTCGGCTAGCGCCGACGGCACGAACTGGGCCGAAGGCGTCGGCATGCTCGCCGTGGAGCGGGTATCGGACGCGCGACGGCGCGGTCACCGGATCCTGGCGGTTGTGCGCGGCTCCGCGATCAATCAGGACGGTGCTAGTAACGGACTCACGGCGCCCAGTGGCCCGGCGCAGGAGCGCGTCATCCGAAACGCCCTTGCTGTCGCGGACCTTCGACCGGACGATGTGGATGCGGTTGAGGCGCACGGCACGGGCACGAAACTCGGCGACCCGATTGAAGCGCAGGCGATCCTGAACACCTATGGCCAGGGCCGCGACCGTGAACAGCCGCTCTATCTGGGTTCGCTGAAGTCCAATATCGGTCACGCCCAGACCACCGCCGGTGTCGGTGGGGTGATCAAGATGGTGATGGCCATGCACAACGGGCGGCTGCCGAAGACGCTGCACGTTGACGAACCGACGCCCCATGTCGACTGGAGCACCGGTGCCGTGGAGTTGTTGCGCGAGCACGTCGCCTGGCCGGATCGAGGGCGCGCCCGACGCGCGGCGGTCTCGTCGTTCGGTATCAGCGGCACCAATGCGCACGTGATCCTCGAGCAGGATCCGGACTCCCTCGAGCCTATCGGCTCACAGTGCCAGAACGATGGGAAAGCACTGTGGATGCTATCGGCTCAGACGCCGGACGCGCTTGCCGCTTGTGCTGAGCGGCTCGCCGTTTATGCTCGCGAGAATCCTACGCTCGGAACCACCGACATTGGATATTCGCTGGCGACGACTCGCTCCGCCTTCACGCATAGGGCCGCGATTGTGGGCGACAGCCGTGACGAACTGCTGTCGGGAGTCGACGCCATCGCCGTGGGCGATGAGTCGCCAGAATCGGTGGCGTTGGCTACCGCGAAAACCCACAGCGTCGGGCCGGTCATGGTTTTCCCCGGGCACGGTTCGCAATGGGTTGGCATGGGGGTCGAACTGGCGCAACAGTTCCCGGTGTTCAAGCAGTCGATGGACGAATGCGCCGCCGCCCTGCGGTTGCATACGGGCCGAGACCTGTGGAACGACCTGAACGGCGACATCACACCGATCGAGGTCGTGCAGCCATTGCTGTGGGCCGTCATGGTGTCGCTCGCTCGCCTGTGGCGCTCGGTCGGCATCGAGCCGTCCGCGGTCGTGGGTCACTCCCAGGGCGAAGTCGCCGCGGCGGTCGTCTCGGGCGCGTTGTCGCTGGAAGACGGGGCCAAGGTCATCGCATTGCGGTCCACTCTCGCCAAACGACTGTCGGGTCTTGGTGACATTGTGTCCGTTGCATTGTCGGCAAAAGGGGTGGAGCAGCGGATATCTAAGTTTCCGGGTGTGGGGATCGCCGCGGTGAATGGCCCGGAAGCAACGGTGGTGGTGGGCGATAACGCCGACCTCGACGCATTCGTGGACGAATGTGAAGCCGATGGCATCCAGACACGTCGGATCGCCGCCGGCTATCCCACCCATTCGGTGCACGTCGATGTCGTGCGTGAGGAATTGATCTCCCTCATTGAGGGGATACAGCCACGCCGTGGGAATATTCCAATATGGTCGACCGTGACCGGCGAGGTAGTGCCAGGCGACCTTATGGATGCGCAGTATTGGTACGCCAACCTGCGCCACACCGTGCAATTCGAGCCGGTTGTGTGTGAGTTGATCGCTTCAGGACACACGGCGTTCATTGAGGCGAGCCCCCACCCGGTGCTGACGACGGCACTGCAACACATCGCGGAAGACTGCGATTCCGACATCGTCGTGACGGAAACACTTCGACGCGATGATGGCGACGACAGGCGATTCCTCACGTCGCTGGCGGCGGCGCACGCTAACGGAGTCCACGGAGTTGATTGGCAATCCGTGTTCCCCAATGCGCAGCACGTCGCGCTACCGACCTATCCGTTTCAGCGAGAACGCTACTGGCTGTCCGCCCCGACGACCGGGCAAGACCTGGATGCCGGCCTGTTGGGCATCCAGGTTGAAAGCTTGGCCGACACCGATCAGGTTCTGTTGACCGCCAGCGTCTGCGCTGCGGACGGCGGATGGCTGGTGGAACACTCCGTAACCGGCGATGTGTTGTTCCCCGGAGCCGCCGTCGCCGAGCTGGTGCGCCAGGCCGGAGAGGCCGTCGGGTGTGGTCGTGTCGGTGAGCTCACGATTCAGCGATCGCTGCGATTGGTGGGCGCCACGCGTTACCGATTGCAGGCGGTCGTTAAGGAACCCGACGCCGATGGGGCGCGTCCGGTCGTGCTCCATGTCCGCGAGTTCGAGGTGGATGCCGACGCCGATTGGACCCGTATCGCCAGTGGCGTCCTTATTGGCGAGACGCAGACTGCGGTGTGTCCTGAGGCCGCCGGGGTCTGGCCGCCGCAGGGGGCGCAACGCATCGATATCTCCTCGCTATATCCTACATTGGACTCTCAGGGCTATGAGTACGGACCCGCCTTCCAGGGTCTGACGGCGGCTTGGAAGCGGGGCGATACGGTATTCGGCGAGGTCGAGCTGGCCGTAGAACAGTCCAATGAGGTATCTGAATACGGTATCCATCCGGCCCTGCTGGACTCGGCGATGCACACCGGCCTGGTCGGTCGCGACGGCCACGACGGGCCCTCGTTGCCGTTCACCTGGTCGGGCTTCGAGGTGAGCAAGACCGGGGCCACGACTGTCCGGGTCGTGTTGACGCACACCGGTCCCGACACGATGCGGGCCGTCATCGCCGACCAAGACGGCGGCGTTGTCGCGACGGTCGATTCGCTTGAGGTCCGCCCCCTACCATCGTCGTCGGGACCGCGCGTCGTCGAAGGACGGTACGTTCCCGCTTGGGCACCGCTCGAGACGCCGGATGCCTCGGTCGAGTGGCGTTGGTGGAACGATGAGCAGCAGGACTGTCCGTCTCATGTGCTCCGAGCGGTGCCGGACGGTCCGGTCGACGAGGCCGTGCCGACCGCGTTGAACTGGGTGCAGCAGTGGCTCGGCGACGAGAGGTGCGCTCAATCTCGCTTGGTGATCACCTCGAAGAACGAGACTGCTGAGAGCGCGGCGGTTTTGGCGCTGGTGCGCTCCGCCCACACGGAGAATCCAGGGCGCTTCGGGATCGTCCACATGCCGGACGGTGTATCCGATCGGGATGTGGCGGTGGCCCTATCCGCGCTGGACGCTGGCGAATTCGAGGTCGATGTCCGCGGCGGTTCGTTGCGGGCGGCCAGGTTGAGCCGTCTCGACATCGATGGCGGGCTGGAAATCCCCGACGGACCGTGGCGGCTCGATGTGTCGGCGCCGAGCGCATTGGCGATACGGAGTCGAACCACGCAACCTCTGGCTCCCGGACATGTGCGCGTGCAGTTGGCCGCGCGCGGACTCAACTTCCGGGACGTCATGGCGTGGCTGGGTGTGATGCCGGACTTGACGGGCATCGGTGTCGAAGGGGCCGGCGTCGTCAGCGAAGTGGCCGACGACGTCACCGGTCTAGTGGTCGGCGACAGGGTGATGGGTCTAGTCGACGACAGTATGGCCGACGAGGCCGTCACCGATGCGCGAAACCTGGCACACATCCCGCCGCACTGGACGTTTGTGCAGGCCGCGGCTGTTCCGGGTGTCCTGCTCACCGCCTGGTTGAGCATGTCGGAACGGATCAAACCCGGCGATCGCGTTGTCGTCCACTCGGCCACTAGCGGAGTCGGCACAGTCGCACTACAGGTGGCGCGGCACCTGGGGGCCGAGGTGTTTGCCACCGCCAACCCCGCCAAGCAGCACCTGCTACGCGAGCTGGGGCTCGACGAGGCGCATATCGCCTCGACCCGGAACGTCGACTTCGCCGAGAAGTTCAAAGCCACCACCGGCGGCGCCGGCGTCGACATCGTCCTCAATTCGCTGGTCGGAGAATTCACCGATGCGTCGCTGCACCTGTTGCGTCCCGGCGGATGTCTCATCGAGTTGGGCAAGGTCGATGTGCGCGATCCGGCCGAAGTCGCCGCCTACAACGGAGTCGAATACCGGTACTTCGATTTGAGGGCCGAAAGCCCGGACAGGATCGCCGCGGCCATCGACTGGCTCGTCGGCGCGCTTCAAGACGGGACTTTCGAGGCGCCGCCGGTGACGAGCCTGCCGATGACGCGCGCGCCGGAAGGCTTCGAGATGATGCGCCAGGCCGCGCACACCGGAAAGATCGTGTTCACCAACCCCCAGGAGCTGGACCCCGACCGAACGGTCCTGATCACCGGCGGCACCGGAACGCTGGGAGGCCTGCTCGCGCGGCACCTGGTCACCGAACACGGAGTCACGCAGCTGATGCTGGTCAGCCGCCGTGGCCCCGATGCAGATGGAGTCGGCGAGCTTCAGCGGGAGCTCGAGACGCACGGTGCGCGGGTGCGGATCGCGGCATGCGACGTCACCGACCACGCCCAGCTCAAGACGCTTCTGGGTGCCATCGACGCGGAGCATCCGCTCGGCACGGTGGTACACGCGGCCGGCGTCCTCGACGACGCGCATGTGGAAGACCTCGATGAGGAACGGCTCGCGCGCGTCCTGTCCGCGAAAGCGCGCGGTGCGGCGCTACTGGACGAACTCACCGAAAAGCTCGATCTGCAGGCGTTCGTGATGTTCTCCTCTGTGGCCGGAGTCATCGGGGCCCCCGGCCAGGCGAATTACGCCGCCGCCAACGGTTACCTGGACGGGCTGGCGCGCCAGCGACGGCGTCGCGGCCTACGGGCCACCTCGATCGCGTGGGGACTGTGGCAGGCAGACAGCGGTATGACGGGCCTGAGCAGTGACGAACTCGGTCATGTCGCGCGCGAAGGCGTGGCCGAGCTGGACACTGACACGGGGCTCGCCCTCTTCGACGCCGCGCTTGCCACCGACGAACCTGTGATGGTGGCCGCGCGGCTCGATTTCCCGGCGTTGCGTCAACGCGCCGCGGAAGGAGACTTGCCGGCCTTGTTCGCCGACTTGGTCTCCGCGGTGAAACGGCGGTCCGCGGCGAGCCGCTCGATGGACAGTTCCGATGGTGTGCATCGTCGACTCGCCGAGGCGTCGGCGGCCGAACGTCACGACGTTCTGGTCGAAGTGGTGTGCGCCGAGGGATCTTCGGTGCTGCGCCTCGATGAGGGACGGAAACTGGCCCCTGATGACACGTTCCGTGAGGTCGGGTTCGATTCGCTCACGGCTGTGGAGCTACGCAACCGCCTGAATCGGATCTGCGGGCTCAAGCTGCCCAGTACGGTCGTGTTCCGTCACCCGACGCCTGCGGAGCTGGCCGAACGCATCTTGAGCGAGCTCACCTTCGAATCCGAACCAACCGTTTTGGACGATGTGGACCGTTTGCGGGGCAATCTGTCTGGTCTGGACGCCGAAGACCCGAACCGTGCCGAGGCCGTCGCCGCCCTGCGGGACCTGCTGAAGGAGCTCGATGTGACGACGCTGGACGACGACTTGGAGGCGGCATCTGATGAGGAGATGTACGCCCTCATCGATAAAGAGTTGGGGCTCGACTGACCCGCAGGACGGCCTCGCCGCCGTCATCCCGGCGCTGCGACATCAGGTGCGCAGCGTCGGGGATATCGACGGGCCGATCTTGTTGATCAGGTCGGCCAGCTCATGGCCCACTTGCCCGATGTCGCAGTCGTAGCTGGCCAGCGCGAGCAGGCTAGCTCCGCCGGAGATCGTCATGGAGAACATGTAGCCGCCGTACATCTCGGCCATGCAACTGATGACCGGGTCGGCTTGGAGCGCCTTCGCCGCGCCCGCGAGCAGACTCACCAGGCCCGAGGCGATCGCGGCCAGCCGGTCGGCGTCCTCCTGCGGCAAATCGTCGTTGCAGGCGATCAGCAGGCCGTCCGAGGAGACCGTGAGGACATGGGTCACGTCCGGGACTCTGTCCACGAAGTCGTTCAGTAGGTAATTCATGTTGTCTGATTGCACGTCACGTTCCTTGCCTTTGGGCGGGGTTGTTTATTTACGGCGTCTGCCGGGTCTGGTCTTGGAGTAAGCGACGTATGCAGCGCTCACTGAGACAGGATCGCGATATATCGGTTCGTCAGACTGAGTTTTCGGCGTCTCCTCGGTCGGTGATTCGACAGCGCCGGGAACGAGCCGCGCCATGGGGTCCCGCCGTGGCAGGTCACCGTCGGTGCTGGATTCGCTCGGCGCCGTCGCGCGTTCGGCGGCGCGCGAACCGTCATCGAACCATTTGAGTCCGCTGACGTTCATTTGTCGTTGACGCGGCACGGCGGGGTGTTCCTCCGTCTGCGTCTCCGGCGGCGAAGTGTTCGGGCGTGTCGACGGGGCGTGACCCGGATCGACCGGAACAGTCGTCCAGTCGAAATGGATCTTGGGTACGGCTGAAGTGGACTTGGAGGTCTTCTGCGTCTTCTCGTTCTTCTGGCTCTTGGCTTCCTCGCGACTCTTGCGGGACCGTTTCTGGAACAACGGGGCCTTGCGCGGGCCCGACGGGAGCGGTGCGGGCTCGGGCGCGGCAGCGATCGCCTTCGGTTCGTTGACTTCGATGATCGATACGGGCAGTGATACTTCGGCAAGGGTGCCACCGACGGCCGCGGCCCGCAGCTCCACTTCGATGTTGTGCTGCGCAGCGATTCGCCCCACCACGGTGAGACCCATCGTCTGGAATGACTCCAACTCCAAGGGCCGTCGGCTCACCAACCGCGCGTTGAGCTGCTCCAGTTTGTCGGGCGGGATCCCCATGCCGCGGTCGCTGATTTGAATCACGAGACGGTCGGAAAGGAGACGTGCCGTGACGTTGACGGGATGCTGGGAATACTGGGTTGCGTTGTCGAGCAGTTCGGCGAGGAGTTTGACGACGTCGTCGACGGCGGCCGCTTTGAGCGACACGCCCTCGTCGATGATGCCCAGCTGGACCCGCGTGTACTGCTCGATCTGGCTCTGCGCGGCGGTCAACACGTTGCCCGCGGTCTCATTGGCCCGGCGTCCGCGCGCGGGCGCGACGCCACCGAGCACAAGGAGGCTGTCGTTCGTGCGGCCGAACAGCGTGACCAGGTGGTCCAGCTTGAAGAGGCGTTCGAGTCGGTCCGGGTCCTGCTCGTTGCGTTCGGCCTCGTCCAAGACTTTGGTCAGGCGCCCGGCCAGCGAATGGCCGCGGCGGGCGAGCCGGACGAACATCCCACCGACATGCAGGCGCAGCAGCGCCTGATACGCGGCGACCCGGATCGCTTCGCGGTGGACCTCGTTGAATGCCTTGGCGACGTCGGCCAGTTCGTCACGGCCCTTGACCTCGACCGGGGGTGTGGATCGTTTGGCGAACTCTTCGGGCGTCTGGTTGTCGAGGTCGGTGTGTTCGTCCAGTTTCGCCACAGCGCGGGGAAGGCCCTCGGTGGCGACGTGGTGTGCGGAGTCGCGGAGTCGCCGCAGGCCGCGCACGATCGGGCTACCGATCCACACGGCCATCAACAGCGCCACGATCAACGCGAGCAGCATCCCCGCCAGAAGGACAGTGGTGGAGCGGTATTGCTCGTCTCGCAGCGTCTGGATCTCGGTGAGGATTTCCTCGTCGATCTTGAGCTGGACATCTTGATGCAGTTCGCTGCGGTTCGTCTGGTTTTCGACCCATTCCTCGGCGTCGAATTCGAACTCGTTGCCGGGCTGGGTCCGCAGGGCCGCGTCTTCGAGAAGCAGCGCATCGGTGATCTTGGTGCCTTGGGCTTGTTCGAGCCAGCCGTGCCACTTCGACGGCGCGAGCGCGTCGAAGTTCAACAAAGCCTCGGTGTTGCCGGTGTTGGCGGCCGTGACCTTTTGGTACGCGGCGGCGGACAGCTCGCCACCGCCTATGGCACGCAGAACGGTCTCGGTCTGGATGCTTTGGTATTCGGCGGAACTCGCGGACAGGTTTGAGGCCCGCAGCTTATCGGCCACTTGAGACGGGACGTTGCCCGATTGCGGCACTGAGTCGCGATAAGACAGTAGGTCGGCGATGACGATCCGGTAGGCGAACGCCGCCGCCGATGCGGACTGTTTCGAGTCGGAGATACGATCCCGCAGCGAGTCCAGGTCCTCCAGCTCGTCGTCGATGCGTTCGAGGGTGGTCGCGATCGTGTCGGGCAGATCGCTGAGTTCGGTCTTGGCTTCCTTGTATTTGGTGATCGCGTCGTCGGTCGTTTTGATGTGGTTGAGGTAGTCCTCGGTGCCACCTTCGTCGTCGACGAGCGATTGGACGGCCAGGGTGCGTTCCGTCTGCAGCGAGTAGGTCAGTTGCCCCACCGCGACGTTCGTGTTGGCAAGGGTCCTGAGTCGGTCGGCCTGAAGCGCTTCGGTTCCTGTTGTCACTACAGTCAATGCAGCAAACGTAATGACGGCAAGCAGTGGGACGGCTACCAGCAGCGCCACTTTCTGTCTGATTTTCAACGTCTCCACCAGCGCTTTATCGGTGTTCGGCCCCTGAGCCGAAGCTCGGGAAGTGTGTCGAATGTCGCTTTTACTCGCCGCAGGCTACCTCTAGAGGCGGGGGCCCGCAAGATCACTTTGGATAAAAAAATGAGCGAGATGTAAAAGTGTAAAAGTTTTAATGCATGCGCACAATAAGGCACTATAGATAGATCTCTGTGTCCCTACGCTTGGTGAATAGCAGCCGTGAGTCACTGTCTGCGGACAGCGATGACACGTGGCGGTCGCTCCGCTCGCGTCCCCTCAGCATTCGGGCACGACTACACCATTGGCGGCTAGGAAACCGCATCGCACTAGCCATCGGCGCCAAAGGTGACCGCGAGGCACCGCATGTGTCACAGTGGCTGCGTGATTGTGGCAGTAGGAATCGACGTTGTCCTGGTGGAGCGTTTCTCGCGAGCCGTAGAACGCACGCCATTGTTGTCCGAACGGCTATTCACACAAGCAGAACGCGTCACCGATAACGGCAACCCGCGTTCCCACGAATCCCTGGCGGCCCGCTTCGCGGCAAAAGAAGCCGTTGCCAAAGCGCTCGGGGCCCCCGGCGGCCTGCACTGGCACGACTGTGAAGTGGTTGCCGACCCGGACGGCCGCCCCTGGTTGACAGTCGCCGGAACGGTCGCCGCAGCGGCAGCCGAACGCGGCGTCGAACGCTGGCACCTATCCCTATCCCACGACGGAGGCATCGCCTCGGCCATAGTGGTGGCTGAACGCTGATGCGCGGCGTATGGAGAGTCGAAGACGTACGGGCGGCAGAGGCCGCGCTCATGGCGGACCTGCCCGAAGGTTTGCTGATGCAGCGGGCCGCGACCGGCCTGGCGACCCGGATCGCCACCATGCTTCGCGAGACAGGCGGCGTGTACGGATCCCACGTCACCCTGCTCGTCGGCCCGGGCGACAACGGCGGCGACGCGCTGTTTGCGGGTGCTCAGCTCGCGCGGCGCGGCGCGCGCGTGACCGCCATCGAGATCTTCCCGGGCAAGGTGCACCCGGAAGGCATGAAGGAATTCAGCGAATCTGGCGGCCGAGTCTCCGAGGAAATGCCACGGCGTAACGACCTCGTCGTTGACGGCATCTTCGGCATCGGCGGCCGGCCCGGCCTGCCGCCGCGTGCCGCCCAGTTGCTGTCGCATGTCCCGCTCGTACCCACAGTGGCGGTCGATGCGCCCAGCGGAATTGAAATGGACACCGGCGGTGTCCTGTCGCAGACCGTCCAGGCCGACGTCACCGTCACCTTCGGCTGCCTCAAACCCGGAATCGTGGTCGGCGCGGGAGCCGCGCAGTCCGGCCTGGTCGAATGCATCGACATCGGGCTCGGTCCGTACCTGCCGGAACGGCCATACGCCCGAATCCCGGACCTCGACGACATCGTGTCGTGGTGGCCGAAGCCGCGCCCGCACGACGACAAATACACCCGCGGAGTGTTGGGCGTGTGCGCCGGCTCGTACCGGTACCCCGGTGCCGGGGAACTCGCGGTCGCGGGCGCGTTGGCCGGTCCCGCCGGCTACATCCGTTACGCCGGTACCGCCTCGCGCCACATCCGCTACAGCTATTCGGAAGTGGTGACCAAGGACCGCGTCGCCGACGCCGGAACCGTGACCGCGTGGGTCGCGGGGCCCGGCATGGGCACCGACCTTTCGGCCGAATCGCAGCTCGAATCGGCGATGGCCGAGCCCGTGCCGATGTGCCTCGACGCGGACGCCTTGACGCTCGTGGCCGACGACCATTCGATTCTCGAATACCGTCAGGCGCCGAGCGTCGTGACGCCACACGACCGCGAATACTCGCGTCTAGCGGGCCGCGCGCCCGGGCACGACCGCATCACTGACGCGCTCGACCTCGCGATCCGGCTCGGCTGTGTCGTTCTGCTCAAGGGCTACCGCACCGTCATCGCGTCGCCGACCGGCAACGTCTTCTTGAACCCCACGGGAGACCCGGCCCTGGCTACGGCCGGTTCCGGTGATGTCCTCGCCGGGCTGTTGGGGGCGATGCTGGCCGCCGGGGTCCCCACCGAACGCGCCGCCGTCGCGGCCGCCTTCGTGCACGGACTGGCGGGCAAGGCGGCGGCCGAACGTGGCCCCGTCACGGCCATGGGTGTGGCTAATGAGCTGCCGAAAGTGATCGGAAGGCTCATCAGTTCTGTCGGTTGAGCAGTGTTGCGTGTGAGGGCGTCGAGGTGACAACGACGTAACCTGGAAGGCATGTCTTTCCAAGCCGAGGCGGTGGTGGACGTGTCGGCGATATCCGCCAACGTTGCCGGGCTTGTCGCCGCCAGCCGTACGCAGGTGCTCGCGCCCGTGAAAGCCAATGGTTACGGCCATGGCCTGGTGCCGGCCGCGTTCGCCTGCCTCGACGGCGGTGCCGCTTGGCTGGGTGTGGCCACGCTCGATGAGGCGTTGACCTTGCGGCGGGCGGGAGTGAAGGCTCCGGTGCTGGCATGGCTGGTCGGTCCGGGCCAGGATCTCGCCTCCGCCGCAGAACACGACATCGAACTGTCCGCGATGTCTTTCGCACAACTTGAAGAGATCGCCGCGACGAAAGCCCGCCACCGCCCGCGCGTGCAGCTCGAGGCCGACACCGGTATGGGCCGCGGCGGGGTGCCGCCGACGCTGTGGCCGGGTTTCGCGGAGCTGGCGCACAAACTGCAGTCACAGGGCCGGATCGAAGTGACGGGCGCCTGGAGCCACATGGCTTGCGCCGATGAGCCGGAACATCCCGCCAACGCTAAGCAGCGAGAATCTTTCGCTCAGTTCCTCGATGTCTTGTCGTCGGCCGGTTTGAGCGTGCGCTGGCGGCACCTGGCTAACTCGGCGGCGACACTGACTGACCCGCGTACGCACTACGACCTGGTTCGACCCGGCATCGCCATCTACGGGTACCCTCCGGTTAGCACGACCGTGAAGCTGACTCCCGCGATGACGCTTCGGACGCGCTTGGCCATGGTCAAGACCCTTCCCCCCAACCATGGTGTTTCGTATGGTCACACGTTCGTGACGCCGCATCCGACCCGCGTGGGTGTGGCGCCGTTGGGCTATGCCGATGGCATCGCCCGGGCGGTGTCGAACGTCGCGAAGGTTGTGGTCAAGGACAAGATCTGTCCGATACGCGGGCGGGTCTGCATGGATCAAACCATGATTGATTTGACCGATGTAGACGCGTCCACCGGGGATGTCGTCGAGTTTTTCGGCAACACACCCGTCACCGCGCAGGACTGGGCGCGGTGGAACGACACGATAAGTTATGAGATTTTGGTAACGGTAGGTTCCCGAGTGCCTCGCCGTTATGTTAAGGCGGCTGAATGACCCCCCCACCTCCCGCAGCGGCGTCGCGTAACCGACGCGCAGGTTTCATCGGTGCTATTGCAGGGCTTGCCGCCGCAGGAGTCGCGGCCGGCGTGGCGACGGAGCGTTATCTGATCAATAAAGCCAGAACGGATCCGCACGATCCGTATATCGACGAGCCCTTCGGGGAACTGTCGGCCGACAGGATTCAGACCGTCACCACCGCCGACGGTGTTCCGCTGCACGTCGAGATCGTGGAAAGCCCGGGCGAGGAGGCGGCCGCAACGGCCGTGTTCGTGCACGGGTATTGCCTCGATGAAGGCACGTTCCATTTTCAACGGCGCGGACTGGAACAGTCCGGCTTGCCGGTGCGCGCCGTCTATTACGACCAGCCCGGGCACGGCCAGTCCGGCGAACTGCCCAAGGATGTCTACGGCATCGATGAGCTCGCCGACAGCCTGTACGCGGTGATCGCGCAGACAGTGCCCAGCGGTCCGATCATCTTGACGGGACATTCCATGGGCGCCATGACGATCATGGTGTTCGCGCGTCGGTACCCGAAACTGTTCGCCGAACGCGTCAAAGGTGTCGCGTTGCTGTCGACCTCCGGTGGCGGGCTCGACAAGGTGACGTTCGGCGCGCCGAGGGCGCTGATGCGCGCGCGCCGCCTGTTCCTTCCGCTTTTGACCCGCGCGGCGTCGCTGACGCCCGCCGGGATCGACCATGCCCGCCGAGTGGCGGGGGACCTGGCGTGGGTGTTGACGCGCCGCTACGGTTTCGCGACGTCCAAACCGTCGCCCAACCTGGTCAGCTATGTCGAATACATGAACACGAACACGCCGATCAAGACGGTGATCGGGTACGCGCTGGCGCTTTTGGAGCACGACGAACGCGATAAACTCGACTGCCTGTCGGATGTGCCGGTGCTCGTGTGCTGCGGCAAAGACGATAACTTCACACCCGCGGAACATTCGGTGCTGCTGTCGCAACTGCTGCCGCATTCCCGCCTGGTGCTGATCCCGGAGGCCGGGCATGTCGCGGTGTTGGAAAAGCCCGATGCGGTGACCCAACCGTTGCTGGAAACGTTCAACGACATATTGTCGGCGCTGGGAAGCGGTGCGCCGGTCTCGAAGTCGCTGCGTTCAGGTGAATCGTCGTCGTCGACGCCGTTTCGTAGAAAGAACCGGTCTCAACGTAAAGGCGTATAGGAATGCAGCTGTTGCATGAACCGGCCGATATGCATGCATTCGGCGTACGGCTGGCGCAGGTATTGCGCCCCGGGGACCTCATCATCTTGTCGGGCGATCTGGGTGCGGGCAAGACGACGCTGACGAAAGGCATCGGCGCCGGACTGGGGGTCGCGGGGGTTGTCGCCAGCCCGACGTTCATCATCGCGCGGGTGCACCGACCGACCGACGGCCGGATCCCGCTGGTTCATGTGGACGCCTACCGCTTGAGTAGTCTTGACGAGCTCGACGACCTCGACCTAGATGTGTCGATGGACGATTCGGTAACGGTCGTGGAGTGGGGTAGCGGGATGGCCGAGAGACTGTCTGACAGCTACCTGGAGATACATCTGGAAGCGCGCGACGACGACGCGCGGGAGCTCACCATGACCGGACACGACGGCGACTGGTCCGCCCGCATCGCGCAGATCGAGAAAGAAACCACATGCTGACTTTGGCCCTCGACACTTCGACCCCGGCCGTCAGCGTCGGGCTCGCAGACATCACCGCGCCCGGCGACATCGAGGTGCGGGCCGAAAAAACGATCGTCAACCCCCGCGCACACGCCGAACAGTTGACACCGCTGGTACAGGAGGCGCTCGCGTCGGTATCGGCGAAGCCGACACAGCTGTCCGCGATCGTCGCCGGCGTCGGACCGGGCCCGTTCACGGGCTTGCGCGTCGGACTCGTTACGGCCGCATCGATGGGACACGCGCTCGGGATACCGACCTACGCGGTCTGCTCGCTCGACGCGATCGGTCACGCCGCGACGAAGGACGATGCGCAAGCGACACCATTGTTGGTGGCCACCGACGCGCGCCGCAAAGAGATCTACTGGGCCGTCTACAACGCTCAGGGGCAACGAGTGACGGGACCGGACGTGAGTAAGCCGGCGGACCTGCCGCCGGAAGCGGCCGAAACTGCCGGGATGGTCGGCGACGGTGCGCAGCTGTATGCCGAAACGCTCGCCCTCCCGCTGTCTCACGGCTGGCGTTACCCGCCGATGAGCGGGCTGTTCGCGCTGGCGGCCGAACGCATCACCGCGGGCGCGGACGGCGAGGCGTTGACGCCGCTGTATCTGCGCCGACCTGATGTGCATGTCGCGGGCAAGCCCGCAGGCGACCGGCGTATGCCGAGCCAGACTCAGGCATGAGCGGTTTCACGCTGACGGCGCTGCGTTGGTGGCACATCGAGGATCTGCTGCCGATCGAGGCGGAACTGTTCGGGGAAGAAGCGTGGACCGCGGCGATGTTCTGGTCGGAACTGGCCAACGGCACCTGGTACCGGGTCGCGGTGGAAGACGGCACGGTACTGGGTTACGGCGGCGTGGCCATCAACGGTGAAGAAGCGTGGATCAACAATATTGCCGTGCGGGCATCGCAACAGCGCCGCGGGATCGGTGCGGCACTGCTGACCGAACTCGTCGCTCATGCGGTCCAGAACCGGACGCAGACACTGGCGCTGGAGGTGGCGGTCGATAATGGTCCAGCGCAACGCATGTACGAGCGTTTCGGTTTCGACGGTGTCGCGGTGCGTAAGGGCTACTACCAGCCGAGCAACACCGACGCCCTCGTGATGATCAAGGACATGTCGTCGGAATCCGAGGCGTAGCCGCTACCGGGTGAAAGCTCGCGCCAGCGGGCAGCGGGAAGCACCGTCCTTTAGGGCGGTGAGGGTGTCAAGACGGTAGGTATTCGCAGATCAGTGCCGTATGCGCGCCCGCCACGCGCGTCACGACGACGAGCGCCTCGTTGTCGCCGGACAGTTTCAGGTCCTTGCGTAGCCGGTCGGGAACGATATCGGCGCCGCGTTTTTTGATTGTCACGCGACCGACCCCGCGTTCCTGCAGGTATTGCCGTAGCCGCTTCACGTTGAAAGGCAGCGTGTCGAGGATCCGGTACGTGCGTGCCAGGTAGGTGTGGATCTCGGTGTCGCCGTACAGGTAGGCGATGTTTTCGTGTCCGACGCGTGCTGTCAGCATGTCGGCGAGCTCCGCCACCAGGTGCGCACGAATGACGGCGCCGTCCGGTTCGTACAGGTATTCGCCGATTTCACCGCGTTCGGCGAAGCGTCGGCCGGAGCCCGTCAATTCCGTGACTTGATTGCCCGTGATGACGCTCGCGCGGCGGCACGGCGACGCAACCGGGCCGCGCCACAGGGCGGCTTCCACGACCGAACCGTCCACGCTCACCCATTCGGCTTCGGCGTCGTCGGGGATGAAACCGTGGTCGATGCCGGGCGCCACTTTCGCGACCCGGTTCGTGACGTGTGCGCTGACGCGCCAGATGTCGTCCAGCGGCGGCGAATACGCCGCGGGGTTGAACATGCGCTTACCGTTTTTGCGGCGTGCGGGGTCCGCGAACATCGCATCCGCTTCGGAAAGGTCCACTTCGCGCGCATCGGCACAGCGCACGGTCACGGTGTCACCGAATCCCGCGATATGCGCGTTGGTCTGCGCCACGTTCGCGATGTTCGCGGAATGGTCGACCGCCAGCACGCGCATCCCGTGTTGAGCCAGGGCGATCGCGTCGCCACCGATGCCGCAGCACAGGTCGGCAACGTGGGTGGCGCCGGCGTGCATGAGCCGCAGCGCGCGCCGCTCCGCCACGACCGCTCGGCTGGCTTGCTCTAGGCCGTCGCGTGTGAAGAAGAAACGTTGCGCGTTCTCGCCGAATTTGGTGGCTGCGGCGTCGCGCAGTTCCGCTTGCACGAGCGCCTCCGACGCCAGCGCGGGGTCGGTCGTGTGGTGTCGCAAGCGAACTGCGGCGCGACTCGGGTCGTCCCGCAGCAGTTTTTGAGCCCGCGCGACGAGTTCCCGTCCGGAAGCAGTATTCAGCCGTTCGACGTCGACCACTGTCGGTTCCTTTGTCGTTGTGTGTGCCGGTGACTTAAGAGTGTCATAGCGCCGATCGGGCGCCCGGGTCTTGGTGCGTCGCCGCGCGTTGAACGCCCATGCCATTGTGTTGGGTTTCCGTCGACGGCCGCATCGGGCGTAGCCAGACTGGAGATGGAGGTGAACAGGCATGCATGCCAACGTTGGAGATTCGATACGTATCCGGGGCAGGGTCGTGGGGCAACCCGACCGGCGTGCCCGCATCATCGAGGTGCACGGTAAGGACGGCGCGCCGCCGTATCTGGTACGTGCCGACAACGGCGAAGTAACACTGGTGTTGCCCGGATCGGACTGCACCATCGAGACGCCTCAGGGGCTGATTCGAAGCTGAATTCACAGGTCATACCGGCTAGGGCTGCGCGTCTACAGCGATGTGGGACACATTTGAACTGGCACTCGCACGCCGAGACTGCCAACTGCTATTCTTGCATTGGCACTCTCAGGGGTAGGGTGCTAATTTGACAGCGGAAAACCGACGTCATCGACACCCGCGACCGGTGCGTCGGAACGCTCCGCTCCATAAAACAAAGCTGTAGTGAGACGAAGGGTAGAGCCACATGGCCACCGCGACCAAGGTTGCGATCAAGCCGCTCGAGGACCGCATCGTGGTCCAGACGAACGAAGCGGAAACCACGACTGCCTCGGGCATCGTTATTCCCGACACCGCCAAGGAAAAGCCGCAAGAAGGCACCGTTTTGGCCGTCGGCCCCGGAAAAGTTGACGACAAGGGCAACCGCGTTCCGGTCGACGTCAGTGTCGGCGACACCGTCCTGTACTCGAAGTACGGCGGAACCGAGGTCAAATACGCCGGTGAGGAATACCTCGTCTTGTCCGCGCGCGACGTACTGGCCGTCGTCGAGAAGTAATTGATCTTCGCTAACCGCCCCAGTCGCTTCAGCGATCTGGGGCGGTTTCGATAAGGAGGAACAACCAATGTCGAAGATTCTGAGCTTCTCCGACGAGGCGCGCGGTTACCTGAAAGAAGGAATCGACAACCTCGCCGACACCGTCAAAGTCACGCTCGGCCCCAAGGGCCGCAACGTCGTCCTCGACAAGCAGTTCGGGGCGCCGACGATCACCAACGACGGTGTGACGATCGCCAAAGAGATCGAGCTCGACGAACCGTACGCGAACCTCGGCGCGCAGCTCGTCAAAGAGGTGGCGACCAAGACCAACGACGTCGCAGGTGACGGCACCACGACAGCGACCGTCCTCGCGCAGGCGATGGCGCACCGCGGCCTCAAGAACGTGGCCGCCGGTGCCAGCCCGGTGGCGCTGAAGCGCGGCATCGACGCCGCCGCGGCCGCCGTCAACAAGGCGCTGCTCGAAAAAGCAATCGAAGTCAGCGGCAAGGACGACATCGCTCGCGTCGCGACCGTGTCCGCCCAGGACGACGAGATCGGCCAGATGATCGCCGGCGCTCTCGACGCTGTCGGTTCCGACGGCGTCATCACCGTCGAGGAAGGCTCCACGCTCGCGACGGAGCTGAAGATCACCGAGGGCATGCAGTTCGACAAGGGCTACATCTCGCCTCACTTCGCCACCGACCAGGAATCGCAGGAAGCGGTGTTCGAGGACCCGCACATCCTGATCACGAACTCCAAGATCGGTGCGATCGAAGAGCTGCTCCCGGTCCTGGAACAGGTCCAGCAGTCCGGTAAGCCGCTGCTGATCATCGCCGAAGACCTTGAAGGTCAGGCGCTGGCCACCCTCGTCGTCAACGCCGTCCGCAAGACCTTCAAGGCCTGCGCCGTGAAGGCCCCGGCCTTCGGCGACCGCCGTAAGGCAATCCTCGAAGACATCGCGACCTTGACCGGCGGTCAGGTCGTCAACGAGGAGATCGGGCTGAAACTGGACAAGGTCGGCCTGGCCGAGCTCGGCAGCGCGCGCCGCGTCGTCATCACCAAGGACACCACGACCATTGTGGAAGGTGCCGGTGACCGTGCGGCCGTTGACAACCGGGTCGCGCAGATCCGCAAGCAGGCTGAGGAAACCGACTCGGACTGGGACCGCGAGAAGCTCGAAGAGCGCCTCGCGAAGCTGTCCGGCGGTGTGGCGGTCATCCAGGTCGGAGCTGCCACAGAGGTCGAGTTGAAGGAACGCAAGCACCGCATCGAGGACGCCGTTTCGGCGACCCGCGCGGCCATCGAAGAAGGCATCGTGCCTGGTGGCGGCGTTGCATTGGTCGGCGTGCGCGACGCGCTGGCGAAGCTCGATGTACCGGAGGACTCCAAGGTCGGCGTGCGCTTGGTGGAGCACGCGCTGGCGGGTCCGCTGCGTCAGATCGCCGAAAACGCCGGCATGTCGGGCGACGTCGTCGTGTCGAAGGTTGCCGACAGCGACTGGGCGTTCGGGTACAACGCGTTGACGGGCACCTACGGCAACATGGTGGATGCCGGCATCGTCGACCCGGTGAAGGTCACGCGTAACGCCGTCAACAACGCGGCCAGCATCGTCGGCTTGACGTTGACGACGGAGACTCTCGTCGTCGACAAGCCTGAAGGCGATGACGACGATGACCACGGTCACGCGCACTAACGGTTGAAATAGCACCGCTTCTATGTGGGCGCGCCACCGTCACGGTGGCGCGCCCACATTGCTGTGTCACACGGTGCAGTGACGTTTGGGTTACCGGGGGCACCCATAACGGGATGTGACGATGTAGATTCTTTAAGAAATATGAAAACTTCTTGGATTTCACCGTCATAAGTACATTGTTAATCACTCTCACGTGTGAATAATCTCCTCCAGGAGCGGAAAGTGAGGTCACGTGAGGACCATTTTGGTGTGTGTGCAGGCACCGACTGTGGCACAACGGATCAAGTCGAGCGCCACCCGGTTCGGCCTGGCATCGACTGTGCGCACAGTGGTGCAGGCCGATGACGCCTACGCGGAATTGTCGGCGCGGCCGGCGGACATCGTCTTGGCTGATATCGCCGCTAGCCGTCCGGACCCGGTGCTGTTTACTCGCAACATCGTCGCCCGGGCGCCCAGTACGGGGCTCCTTTTTGTCGGCTCAATGGATCCGCGCTTGGCGACGCGCATTCTCGCGGCGGGGGCACGAGGCATTATCGCCTGTGGCCAGGAGCCTCAAGATCTTGTCGGCGCGGTCGCCCAGACGGTCATGCTGACCACTCCTCGTCCCGCGGTGCCGACGCAACGGTCGAGCGGTTCCGGTCTCACGCAACGCGAGTTGCAGGTGCTGCGCGGCATGAGTCAGGGCCGCAGCAATTCTGAGATCGGTCGTCAGCTTTTCGTGTCGGAAGACACCGTGAAAACGCACGCGCGCAGGCTGTTTCGTAAGCTCGGAGCCCGCGACCGCGCCCATGCGGTCGCTGAGGCTTTCCGCAGCGGACTGGTCAGCTAACGCGCTTCGAGCCAATCTGCAGGTGGGGAGCCGGGGTCGGTTGTGGATCACGCCTCCGACCCCGGTATGACCTGCGTGCGGATATCCGATACGCATCTACCTATGTGGATAATCGCATCTTCGCGTGGAGTGGTCCACGAATCGGAATCGGTATCCCATTCCTGTAGGGAGCGCGCAAGGATCGGCACCCGGACCGTGACCGTTTCACCCGCAGCTGCTTCGGCCGTCGCAAAGCCGGCGAGCCTGCGCGACGCTGCGGGACCGTTAGCGGGACCGACATAGGCCTGGACCACTTCGCGTCCCGTCCGCGTCCCGACATTGCGGACACTGACATCGACGGCACCGAACTCGTCGCCGGGACCGAAGGAGTCGCGGGACGGTGCCCGTACGAACCCAGCCCCCAGGTACTCCCAGGTCGTGTAGCCGAGCCCATGGCCGAACCACCAGGCCACCCCGGATGCGTCCGTCCACGCGCGATAGCCGATCGAGGTTCCTTCGCGATACTCCAGCCGGCCATCGCGTGGCACCACGTCGGTGACGGGTGCGTCCATGAGTCTGCGTGGCCACGTCGTCGGCAGGCGGCCGCCCGGTTCGGCGGCGCCCGTCACCACGTCAGCAAGGGCGTGGCCGAACTCCTGGCCACCGAACCAGGTCAACAGCACCGCCTCCACGTCGTCGACCCACGCGTGCGTCTCGACGGGGGCACCCGCCACGACCACCACGATCGTGCGCGGGTTGGCCGCGGCGACGGCCGAAACGAGCGCGTCCTGCTCCCCGGGTAGGCGGAGGTCGGTGCGGTCGAAGCCTTCGCTTTCGACGGACTCCGTCGTGGAGACGAACACGACCGCGGCGTCCGCGTCCCCAGCCAGCGCCGCGGCCTCATCGATGCCGCTGTCGGCCGGAGGCATGGGCGGCGCATGGCCGATGCGCGCAGTGACAAGCGCGGGCCCGCCGTCTGAGACGTCGGTGATGGTGCATTGCAGCCGCACCGATACCGGCGACCCCGCCGTCAATTCGACGTCGGCGCGTTCCTCCGCGGGATCGACGAACGACGCGACGACATCGTCGCCCTGCGGCCGTAGCGATGCCGCGACGACGGGCACGTCCTCGACGCTCAATTCGAAATCGCCGATGCCGGCCACACAGAACTGGTGGACACCGGACGTGTGCGGGGTGAAGGTACCGACGATCTCGATGCGGTCAAGCATGTCGACGTCGAGCCCGTCGGGGAATTCGTCGAGCCACAGGACCAGGCCCTCATCCATCGATGAACGCAGCAAGACGTTGCCGTCGCGGTCGTAGGCACGCAGCCGAAGGTCGCCGCCTTCGCGGATCGGGGGAAGTTTCGTACGCGGGTCGATCGCCGGCGTGTAACGGATGTCGGCGCCGTCGCCAAGCGCGGCGCGTAGCCCCTCCAATGGCGAGACCACGTGCTGAGGGAACACTTGGGAACTCCCGCCGCCCATGACTCTGGGCTGCGAAGCCGCTATACCGATCACAGCCAGGCTGCCGTCACGGTCGAGTGGCAGCGCGTGGGAGTCGTTCTTGGCCAACACGAACGATCGGGTCGCGACCTCCCGCGCATGACCGGTCCCATCGATCGACACCTCGGCGGCGCGGCGCGCCACCGGGGTGTTCCAGGCCCCGACACGGGCGGCCAGCCGCAGCACGTTGCGGACCCGGGCATCGACGTCCGCCTCGGTGACACGTCCGTCCGCGACCGCATCGGCGAGACGGTCGCCGTAGACCGTGTCCGGCCCCGGCATGGCTACGTCGGTCCCTCCGAGGACGGCGCGAACCGTGTCCCGGGCCGCATACCAGTCCGAAACGGTCGCGCCATCGAAGCCCCATTCGCGGCGCAGCACGTCGTCTAGGAGCCGGGCGTTTTCCGTCATGCTGACTCCGTTCACACGGTTGTACGCCGGCATGACGCTCCAGGCGCCGCCATCGATCGCCATCTCGAACGGCAACAGGTACAGCTGCCGCAGCGTGGAAGCGTCGACGATGTTGTCGACCGTCATCCGCTCCGTTTCGGCGTCGTTGGCGACGAAATGCTTCACCGTCGCGGCCACGCCTTCGGACTGCAGTCCGCGAATCATCGCCGTCGCCATTACGCCGCTCAGTACCGGATCCTCGGAGAGGTACTCGAAATGCCGGCCGGCCAGCGGGGACCGATGCAGATTGACGGTCGGAGTCAGCAGCACGTGCGCGCCCTTGCGCGTGGCCTCGGCGGCCAGCAGCCGCCCGGTGCGTTCCGCGAGTGCGGGATCCCAGCTCGCGGCCTGGGCTGTGGGGCTCGGAAGCGCGACCGCGGGGTCGCCGCTCCACTGCCTGCCGCGCACCCCGGTGGGGCCGTCCGACATGACGATCGACTCGAGCCCGATCTGAGGCATGCCGGGCAAGGACCAGTTGTCTTGCCCGGCCAACAGCCGACATTTCGAATCCAGATCCAGCCGCGCAAGGGCGGCCTCGATGGCGGATTCAACGTCGCTGGAACGGTCGGGATTCATAGACGCCTCGCAGAATCTTGCGCATAATCCATGCACGGTGAGTATTCGGCTTATCGCGAATGATTCTGCACGAGATCGGTCAGGCAGGACGGCGAGAGCGCCGGTTCTTTGCGTTAATGCGGGCCGTCGTCGAATTCGTCGAACTCGGCGTAGATGTCGCTCCAGCAGTCGGTGTAACCGCGGGCATAATCCCAGGTCACGTAGTCGTCAGGATTCGGGTCGAAAGCGGGTTCGTGGATGCGTGGCGAGTTGTCGCCGAGGACATGGGCAAGGTTGTTCTTCAATAGGCCCCAGTCGAAATAGTGAGGTTCGCTGCAGTCGGGGCATTCCACGACCAGACCGCGTACGCCCGTGGGTTCCAGCACTTTCTGGAAGCTGTCGAGGCTACCGAGGTCGTCCATCAGCTCGGCACGTTCAGTCTCGGTCAAAGGGTCGTGGGTCTCCCCGCCAGGCAGGTGCCCGTCTGGGTCGTGTGGGAATGGGTCTTGTGGCTCGTCCTGCACGTTTCCAGCGTAACCTTTACTCGCCGCACAAGGCACGGCTGTCGCGTTCCGCATCGTCACGGCGACCGGCGGTGTATTCGGCCTCACGTTGCGCGTTCGCCTGCGGTCCGTGTGTTTTCGGCGGCAGCCCGCCGACCCCGTCAAACGCGGCATCTACGATGAGTGAATGGCGCTTTCTGGGGATTTTGGTAGTACGTCCGACACGGCTTTTGAGAGCGGAGGTATCCCTCTCGGCCTGACATTCGATGATGTCTTGCTGCTTCCGGGCGAATCGGATGTGGTTCCGTCTTCGGCAGACACATCGACGCAGTTCAGCCGCAACATCACGCTGTCGATGCCGCTGATCTCGGCCGGCATGGACACGGTGACCGAGGCGCGGATGGCGATCGCGATGGCGCGGCACGGCGGCATCGGCGTGTTGCACCGCAACATGTCGGTGGAGCGGCAGGCCGAACACGTCGACATCGTGAAACGTTCCGAAGCGGGCATGGTCGCCGACCCGGTGACGTGCGCGGCGAGTGACACCCTCGCCGACGTGGACGAGCTGTGCGCGCGGTACAGCATTTCGGGTGTGCCGGTCGTCGACGACAACGGCATGCTCCTGGGCATCGTCACTAACCGCGACATGCGTTTCGAGACCGACATGAGCACGAAAGTCGGCGACGTGATGACGACGGATTCGCTCGTCGTGGCTCCGGTCGGAGTGTCGAGCGAAGCCGCGATGGAGCTGTTGAAGACCCATAAGGTCGAGAAGCTTCCGATCGTCGACGACAACGGGAAACTGCGCGGCCTCATCACCGTCAAAGACTTCACGAAACGGGTGCAGTACCCGGCGGCGACGAAGGACCCGCGCGGTCGGCTGCGGGTCGCCGCGGCGATCGGGGTCGGCGACGACCAGTACGCGCGCGGCGCACAGCTTGTCGAGGCGGGCGTGGATGCGTTGGTCGTGGACTCCTCGCACGGACACAGCCGCAACGTCTTGGAGATGGTCGCGCGCATCGCGAAGGACTTCGGCGACCGTGCCGACGTCATCGGCGGCAACATAGCCACGCGTGCAGGTGCCGAAGCGCTCATCGAGGCTGGTGCCGACGGTGTCAAGGTCGGTATCGGGCCGGGCGCGATCTGCACGACGCGCGTGGTCGCGGGCGTCGGTGCGCCGCAGATTAGCGCGATCATGGATTCGGCGAAGGCGGCGCGGGCCAAAGGCGTGCCCGTGATCGCCGATGGCGGGATCCAGTATTCCGGCGACATCGGTAAAGCGATCGTCTCCGGCGCGCACAGCGTCATGGTGGGGCAGTTGTTCGCCGGTTGTGACGAAAGTCCCGGCGAACTGGTGTTCATCAATGGCAAGCAGTTCAAGTCATACCGCGGCATGGGTTCGCTGGGCGCGATGCAGTCGCGCGGCGAAGCGAAATCGTATTCGAAGGACCGCTATTTCCAGCAGGACTCCGGTGACGACAAGCTCGTGCCCGAAGGCGTCGAGGGGCAGGTGCCGTACCGGGGGAGTCTGGCGCAGGTCGCGCATCAGCTGACCGGGGGTCTGCGTTCGGCTATGGGTTACTGCGGTGCGGGTACGATCGACGCGCTGCACGAGCGCGGACGGCTGGTACGTATCACCGCGGCCGGCTTGAAGGAAAGCCACCCGCACGACATCCAAATGACAGTCGAAGCGCCAAATTATCACTCTAGATAGGATCTGAATCGTGCGTGATGTGGTCGAAATCGGTGCAAATCGGACTGCGCGTCGAGGCTTTGAACTCGCGGACGTCTCGTTGGTCCCCACCCGTCGAACGCGGGACATGGATGAAGTCTCGACCGCGTGGCAGGTCGACGCGTACCGGTTCGAGATTCCGTGCGTCGGGCATCCCTCGGACGCGACCATGAGCCCCGAGGTCGCGGTCGATCTGCACCGACACGGCGGCCTCGGCGTCCTCAATGCTGAAGGGTTGTGGACGCGTTACGAGGACCCGCGGCCGCTGTTGGACGAACTGTCGAACCTGGATGAGGCCAGCGCGACGCAACGGCTGCAGCAGTTGTACTCCGAACCGATCAAGCCGGAACTGATCGCCGAGCGCGTCAAGGAAATGCGCGACTGCGGCGCGACGGTCGCGCTGCGGGTGTCGCCCCAGCACACCGACGTGTTGGCGCCGTCGATCCTGGATGCCGGCGTCGACATGCTCGTGATCCAGGGGACGCTGGTGTCGGCGGAACACGTGTGCGCCAACGGCGAACCGTTGAACCTCAAGGAGTTCATCGCCGATCTCGACGTGCCCGTCATCGTTGGCGGCTGCACGAACTATCAGACCGCCTTGCACCTGATGCGTACCGGCGCGGCGGGCGTCATCATCGGGATCGGCGCCGATATGTTCGCCACGACCGATGAGGTCCTCGGCATCAAGGTCCCGATGGCGTCCGCGATCGCGGACGCCGCCCAGGCGCGCAGCGACTACCTCGACGAGACCGGTGGGCGTTATGTCCACATCATCGCCGACGGCGACATCGAAAGCAGCGGCGACATCGCACGCGCGATCGCTTGCGGCGCCGACGCGGTCATGCTCGGACAGCCGCTGTCGTATAACTCACAGGCGCCGGCCGGCGGCGCCTGGTGGCATTCGGCCGCCAGTCACCCGAAACTTCCGCGGGGTGTCTACCAGTCCAAACAACACGAAGACGAAATGGTGCCGCTGGAGCAGCTGCTGCACGGTCCGTCCACGTATCCGTTGGGGACGCATAACCTTTTCGGCGGTTTGCGGCGATCGATGGCTAAATGTGGATACTCGAACCTGAAGGAATTCCAACGGGTCGAGCTCATTTTGTCCTGACCCGCCGCATATGCAGCGTGTGTCGCTGTGGAAACGAGGATTGAGTGTCGAAAATGCTCGGTGAAGACCTACAGCGATACATTGGGGAACATTCGACCGGCCCCGACCGGGTGATGCAGGATCTCGCCGCCGAGACCCGCGAGGCGCTGGCCGACCGGGCCGGCATGCAGATCGGTGCCGATCAGGCCCGTTTGCTGACGATGCTGGTACAGACGCTGAACGCGACCACGGCCGTCGAGATCGGCACGTTCACGGGCATGTCGTCGCTGGCGATCGCGCGTGGCCTGGCCCCCGGCGGCAGGCTCACCTGCTTCGACGTGTCCGACGAGTTCACCTCGATCGCGCGCCGCTACTGGGACCGCGACGGCATGAGCGACAGGATCGAACTGATCTTGGGCGATGCCCGCGAAGAAACGGCGAAGCTTCCCGACGAGCCGCACATCGACTTCGCGTTCATCGATGCCGATAAGAGCGGTTACGTGACGTACTGGGAGAACATCGTCCCCCGCATGAAGCCTGGCGGACTCATCGCGGTCGACAACGTGCTGCAGCGGGGGCGGGTCGTCAGCGCCGACACAGGTAACGACACCGTCGACGCCATCCGCGCGTTCAACACGCATGTGGTCGGCGACGACCGCGTGGAGCAGGTCGTACTTCCTATCCGCGACGGCGTGACGCTGGCCCGCAGACGGTAACCACTCTTTTGAAGACGCGCGGCGAGACCCGTTTCAGGGCTCGCCGCGTTGCCATTCGGCGATGATCAGTTCGCTGTCGTGGAGCGCTTCCACGATGAAATCGGTCTCCCAGTCGAGGAGGCGGCGCCGCTGTTCGGTGAACTCGGACCCGGTCGACAGCGCGGAGTCGAGGTCATCCAGGGCGGTGTCGAGATCGACGCGCGGGCCGGGCCGGCCCTTACTGATCCATTGCGCGAGGCGATCGTATTCACCGGTGACAGCTTCGCGGAACTCGTCGATTCCGTACAGGTGCGCCGCGTCGCCGACCCGGACGTTTCCTTCCAGCACGATCAGCGAGCGAAGCGCCTTCTCGAGGCTCTCTTCGACGTCGAGTACGTCGGAGCTGTAGGGGCGGGGGCCGCCGATCGGTTCGGCCGCCGCTTTTTCCGCGGCCGCCCGCAGGTTCGCCCGCTTCAGCCGTACCTCGTCGATCGTGCGCTGCAGCCGTTTCGGGTCGCGTTCGGCCGGACGCGCCTGCATGTCCAGCACGATGTTGGCGTAGTCGCGGTACGCCTCGATCAGAGATACCAGGAAGTCGGGGAGTCGGCGCGTCTGCCATGTCGGCCACAACGCATAGAGCACGAGCGCGAGCACGCCCCCGGCCAGCGTGCACAGCCCGCGGTCCCAGGCCGCGAACATGGGCGAATCCCCGGCCATGTCGATTTGGAACACGGCGAAACCGGCGATCACTGCGCTGTAAACCGTGTACGACACGGGAAGAGTGAGGTAACCGGCCAGGGCGTAGAAACCGACGACGAACACCGTGACTTTTGGGCTTTGCAGCAGGCCCGTCGCCAGGAATGACGCGATGACGGCGCCGGCGGCGGAACCCAGCATCCGGCCGATCCCGGTGGTCACGGTCGCGGCGAAATCGGCTTTCAGCACGATCCAGGCCGTCAACGGGATCCAGTAGCCGTGCCCCTCGGGCCACAACAGCCCGGCGATTGTGGCTAGGCCGATGGTGACGGTGGCGCGTAGTGCGTGACGCATCGACGGCGACTGCCACGTGAAGTTGGCCCGCAACGCATGCCAGTACTCGCCGGCGCGGCTTCGGGCCCGCGCTTTACGCGAGACATCGCTGGTGGCGGAGGCGGTGCTGGAGACGCGTTCAGCGAGGCGGGCTGTCCGGTGCACGGCCCGCTGTAGTCGATGGACTTCTTGACCGGCGACGAAATGGTGTGCGGTGCCGTCGCCGGGGGCGGACTTGACTGCCTCGGCGAGCTGGGCCTCCCAATCGGGGGCGGCTTTCGATTCCCGTTCGACCCCGTTGGCGAGGATGTCGAGCGCAATAGTGGTGTTGCGCAGCACGCGGGCAGTCTGGCGGGCCGCGGTCGGGTCCCGATCCAGTAGGCGCGCGCGTGCGGCCGCGACCGCGATGATCGCGGTACGCAGCTCGTATAGGGCACCGACGGATTCACGCATGGCATCGGGAAGTTTGCGTCGGTTGTCGTACAGTTCCCGCAGCTTGTGCAGCGCCTCCGTCGACATGGAGGTGTTCATCGCGTCGGCCAGGACGGTCGCGTCGACCGCCAACGCGCGATACGCGTCGGCGAGCGCCTGGGATTCGACCCGGAACCGTCGCCACGGTGGCAGGTACGAAAACGCTGTCTGCACCAGCGCACCGCAGGCGGCAGCGGCGGCGACCGCTCCGATGCTGACATTCACGGCCAGGTGCGGACCGAGCACGAAGGCGACACCGCACACGGTGGTGACCAGGCCGGCAGTGCCGTCGACGGCGCCGATGAACGCCATGATGAACGCCCAGGCCGCGGCCGCGATGACCATGACGATCGGAAGTGGCGCGGTGATGCCGCCGAGCAGGATTGCGAGACTGACGGTCCCGCCGACGAGGAGCGAAAGCGACGGTCGGGAGTTGACGGCGGGGGATAGCTGCGGGATGCCCGAGGCCCAGGCTCCGTATACCGCGGCCACTCCCCAGCCCGGGTATCCCAATAGGTGGGTGACGACCAGCACGGCGGCGATACTGGCGGCGGCGCGCAACGCGGCGAACGGCTCGGCCGCCGACGAATCCCACGTGATCATCGAGCGACCGACCTGTTTGGCCGGTGCCGAAATAGACATGCGAACGAGCCTAAGGTGCTGCTCGGTGAGCGGCAACTCGACAGTCACCGACTGCAACTGTCGCATGTCCGGTCGGCGTCGCGGGCGAGGATGAATACGCAGCTCCCCGGCGAGTCGCCACGGATGTGCGGGTGTGGGCCTCGGGGCTGACGTAGGAAAGGTCACGTCGCCGCGCCACATGCTGGTGTCGACGTTCGTTGCGGCTGACGCCTCGCTCACCGCGGGGCCTGCCCGCGGCGGTGCGCTTCCGTGACCACACTTAAGCTGGAAGCATGACGATGCCGCACCCTGTACTGGTTGTTGACTACGGGGCTCAATACGCCCAGCTGATCGCGCGACGTGTGCGGGACGCGCACGTGTATTCGGAGATCGTGCCGTCGACGATGCCGGTGTCGCAGATGCTGGAGAAGAAACCGGCCGCCGTCATCCTGTCCGGTGGTCCGGCGAGCGTGCACAGTGACGACACGGCATTGCCGGACCCGGAACTGTTCAACGCGGGAGTGCCGGTGTTGGGCATCTGTTACGGCTTCCAGGCGATGGCTCAGGTGCTCGGCGCCAGGGTCGAACCCACCGGGAAGCGTGAGTTCGGCGGCACGCCGTTGACCGTGAGCGAGCCGGGTGCGTTGTTCGAGGGCCTCCCGAGGGAACAGTCGGTGTGGATGAGTCACACCGACTGCGTGATGGAGCCGCCCGAAGGCTTCACCGCGACCGCGAGCACCGCGGGGGCGCCGGTGGCGGCTTTCGAGGACAGGGCGCGCCGGTTCGCGGGCGTCCAGTTCCACCCTGAGGTGGCGCACACGCCTCACGGTCAGGCGGTGTTGCAGCATTTCTTGTATGAGGTTGCGCAGCTCGAACCGACTTGGACGACCACCAATGTCGTCGAGGAGCAGGTGGCCGCGATTCGTGCGCAAGTCGGCGACTCGCGGGTGTTGTGCGCGTTGTCGGGCGGGGTCGACTCCTCGGTAGCGGCCGCGTTGGTGCAGCGTGCGATCGGGGACCAGCTCACGTGCGTCTTCGTCGACCACGGTCTGTTGCGGGCCGGCGAGGCCGAACAGGTCGAGAAGGACTATGTGGCCGCCACGGGCGTCAAGCTTGTTGTTGTGGACGCTAAGGACCAGTTCTTGGCCGCATTGGCGGGGCAGACGGACCCGGAGACGAAACGCAAGATCATCGGGCGTGAATTCATCCGGGTGTTCGAGGAGACCGCTCGCCAACTCGACGCGGATACCCCGATCGAATACCTCGTGCAGGGCACGTTGTATCCGGACGTGGTCGAGTCGGGAGGTGGCGTCGGTGCCGCGAACATCAAGTCGCACCATAACGTCGGCGGTTTGCCGGAGGATCTGCAGTTCACGCTGGTGGAGCCGCTGCGGACCCTCTTCAAGGACGAGGTGCGCGATATCGGGTCCCAGCTCGGTTTGCCCGACGCGATGGTGTGGCGGCACCCGTTCCCGGGGCCGGGTTTGGGCATTCGCATCATCGGAGAAGTGACGGCGGAGCGTCTCGAGATCGTGCGCGCGGCGGACGCGATCGCGCGCGCAGAACTGACGGCGGCCGGTCTGGATCGTGCCGTGTGGCAGTTCCCGGTCGTGTTGTTGGCCGATGTGCGTTCCGTGGGTGTGGCCGGAGATGGCCGCACGTACGGGTACCCGGTCGTTTTGCGGCCGGTGTCGAGCGAGGACGCGATGACGGCCGACTGGTCGCGGCTGCCGGATGAACTGTTGGCGCGGATTTCGACCCGCATCACCAACGAGGTTCAAGATGTGAACCGCGTCACGTTGGATATCACGAGTAAACCCCCGGGGACCATCGAGTGGGAATGAGCGTAGCCGCTGTGTAAGCGGTTGCGGCCGTGGGCGTCCGCGGGTCTGTGGCTTCGATCCGATGCGGCGTACGCTTGGTTGATGCAATCAAAATTCCGCATTGCGGCCTACGGGGTGGTGTGGGACAGCCAAGGACGGATCCTGTTGACGCACGGGCGCGGGCGTGGCAAAAATGCGCCGACGTGGCTTCTCCCCGGTGGCCGCGTCGAGCACGGCGAAAACCCGCGCGACTCGGTCGTGCGTACCTGTGCCGAATCGACCGGATTGACCGTTGAGGTGGCACAGGCGCGCGATGTAATATCCACAGTGTCTCATGATGTCCATACGAATGCCGTCGTGTTCGACGTCAACATCGTGGGCGGCAGCCTGGCCCCCTCATCAGGCGTGTCGACGAAAGCCAGCTGGGTCGACCCGGTCCAGGTGGAGACCGCGAACACGACCGAGATCGCCGCAGCCGTGCTCGGTCGTATTGTGCCGCAGTCTTTGCCGGGCAGAGAAAAGATCGAACAGCGCCCCCGGCCTCGGCCGCCGAGCAAGGCGAAGCGGGGCCGGCTGCAGCGTGGGCAGCGTTTCGGTGCATACGGCTTCACCACCGACAGCGCCGGACGGGTGTTGCTGGCGCGTATTTCCGAGGGCTACCCCGGTGCCGGGTGCTGGCATCTTCCTGGTGGCGGCGTTGACTTCGGAGAACAACCGGTCGACGCGCTGGTGCGGGAGATCGCCGAGGAGACCGGCCAGATGGCGCAGATCGAAGGGCTCATGGATGTGACGTCTTTTCGGCATCGCCGCGCGGTTGGCCCGGAAGGCTATCCGCTGGATTGGCACGGCGTGCGCGCCATCTATCGGGCACATGTCGAGGATCCCAGCGAGGCACGTGTCGTCGAAACCGCGGGAGGGTCTACATCGGAGTCTCGCTGGTGGGATTCTGGTGACGTCGCCGGGTTGAAGGTCTCGGCCGCGCTGGGCGATGCGCTGCGAATCGCTAAAGATATGGCCTGACCTGGTTACACACCGTATAACTGAAGTGTTCGCGGAACAATACGTGATAACACTGTTATTCAATAGTGCCAATTGTGTCGGATTTCTTGACGTGTTACCTATGGCGCGTCGATATCCTTCTATGACAGTAGCGAACGTTTGCAGCAGTGTGCCATGGTGTACATCGCGCAAAACAGGTTCGCCCCGTTCGTTTCAGGCGTGTGGCAGTAAATGTTCGGGCATATATCGAGACTTTTGCGGTCCGATGTCGGTGCGCACACGCCCGGACGCAGGTGACTGGGTACGTCATCGGCCGCGCAAGGAGGATGCAGTGCGCACGACCCCTTGGCGGCGTAGACGCCCCGCCGATAGTCCGCGGCCAGCTGGTCGCGGGCGCTGGCGCCGCAGCGGTTCACTGGCGCGGCGGCTCGTCGCGATCCGGCCGATCCACCCGATCCGCCGCTTGCGAAGCCGCAACGCGGGTGGGACATCTATCATGGAGCCGATCGGGCGCGAGATCTCGCCGGCGATGGAACGCGAGCTCGAGCAGCTTCGCGTTCCGGAGGAGCCCGAGCAGACGCCCCACACCATTCCGTTGTTGCCCGGTGAACCGACGCTCAAGCGCAAGTTCCTGTTCTGCCTGGCGAACTCATGCACGGTCATCAGCATCCTGCTGGGCTTCTCGGCGGTCCTGGTCGCGTTCCAGGGACACGTCGAAATCGCCGCGGGCATGCTCCTGGGCTGCATCCTGATGGACACCCTGGACGGACCGTTCGCGCGCAAGTTCAATGTCGTGAGCCCGTTCGGTGCGCAGATGGATTCGCTCGCTGACATGTGCTCGTTCGGTATCGCCACTCCGATGGTCGTGTTCCAGTGGCTGCACGGTGACCTTCCATCCTGGGCGCTCGGTGGCGCGTGCGCTCTCGTCGGTGTGTGCGCGGCGATCCGCTTGGCCCGTTTCAACGTTTCGCCCAAGGATGGCCGCTTCTTCTCCGGCGTACCGACGACCTTGGCGGCGGGCGTGCTCGCGTTGAGCGCGTTGCTGCTGTCGGACCCGCACCTGGCCGTCATAGGTGGGATCGCGTTGCTCGCTTTGGCGATGGTGACGGGATTCCCGTACGCGAAGCTCGGCCAGTTGCGGCGTATCCCGCCGTGGATCTGGCCGCTGCCGGCGGTCGGGTTGCTGCTCGACGTTCAGATCACTTTCCTGGTTCTGGTCATCGCGTACCTCGTCAGCGGGCCGTTGCTGTGGATCTATCACCGCCAGACGGGCGGAAACGATGTGGCGGCGCTGCCGTAATTCCACGTAGTCCTGAGAGGGGAGCCGACCAGTGATGGCCGGCTCCCCTCCATTTCTATAAGGGCCCACTTCTCAAGGAATCGACCCTGGCGTGCGCGACGACAGCCCCCTCAACTTCTGGGTGGGTCGGCTCCTGTGCGGCGACCTGCGGACTGCGCACTTCACGCTGCGGACGTGCCCCGATCGGTCGCCGACAACGAAAACGACCACCCGTTCGATGACGAGTGGTCGCTATCGTGTTCGGGTGCGCTGGCTACGGGTTCCAGCGCGTGATGCCCAACAGTTCCGGCTGATACTGCGTGTGCGGCTCAGCACTGGAGGTCTCGCCCGGGGCGTCGTCATGGACGGGAGGCACGTAGTCCTTATCGTCGCCGGCGTCCTTCTTGCCCTCGGACACGTAGTAGTTCACGGTCGCGCCCTTGGGAGCCTTATCGGTCGGGGAAGTGCGATAGACCTTTCCGGCCTCGCAGCGTGACTGCTCACCGCCGTCGGCACGTTTCGGTTTGAAGCCTGCCTCGGACAGTTTGGATTCCGCCTCTTCAGGCGAGACGCAATCCATCTTGGGAACCGATTTGGCGTTCTTGCCGTACACCGTCGAGCTCGGCGGCTTGGGGAAGTCTTCCTTATCGAGATCCGCCACGGCATCCCGCAAAGTCTTAGACGCTGCCTTATGTGGATCGTTGACGTCCTTTTCCGGAATCGGACGGTCCCGATAATCCGGGTCGGCCATGAAACCGACCGTGGTGGCGTTCGGCGTCGAATTGGCGTACCACGAAGCCTTATCGCTGTCCGTCGTACCGGTCTTGCCTATGAGCGGGCGTTTGACGGTCTTGTGGCCCTCCTCGTAGGTGCCGCCGTCGCACTTGCCGTAATGCGACTTATCACCGACAGGGCAGCGCATGGCGTCCGCCGCGGCGTCGGCCACGCTGCTGTTGACCGCGGAGTCGCAGTCGGGTTCGCCGGCCTTCAGTTTTTCACCCGCGGGCGTCGTGATCGACGTGACTGGGGTCGGCTTGCAATGCTTACCGGACGCGGCGATTGTGCCGTAGGACTCGGCCACGTCGAGCGCAACCGTGTCCGCGACACCGAGCGTGAACGTGCCCCAGTTTTCGGGTTCGAGACACATGCCGGTCCCGTTGTTCTTATCGCAACCGTCGGTCGCCCAGTCCAGGTCCTGACTGTTTCGGAATTCTATGCCCATGTTCTGGGCCATACGGACGACGTTCTTGGCTCCCACTTCCTCGATCAGCTGAACGAAATACGTGTTGATGGAACGGCCGAAGCCCTTCCACATGTTCGCCTTGCCGTCCATCCAGCTTGGAGTCGCGTTTTTGACGCACCACGCGTAGGAACCGTTGGATAGATGTTTACCGCAGGTCGCATCGCTCTTTTCCCAACCGGCGCTGAACTCCTTGGAGGCGTATGGGGAATTGTTCCCGTACGTTTTCGACAACGACATGCCTTCGTTCAGGGCCGCCACCATCGTGAACAGCTTGAACGTCGAACCGGCCTGGAAGCCAGACCCCGCTCCACTGTCGAGGTTCCCGCCGGTCAGCAAAGGCACAGTGGTATTGGGATACGAGCCTCTACCGGACTTATTCGGGTTCGAATTCGGGTGGTTCTTGGAGTCGTCGAGCTTGAAATTTCGGTTGAGCGCCATCGATCGCACCTGCCCGGTTTTCGGGTCGAGCGTCAACGTGCCCAGCGCGAAGGGGTCGTTGACACCCTTCTCATCCAGGACGTGCTTTTGGGCTTTCTCCTGCAGCTTCGGATCGAGCGAGGTGACGATCTTGTAGCCGCCTTGTTTCAGCTTCGCGAGACGATCGTCGGGGCTTTTACCGAAGTCGGGGTTGTTCATCCACCAGTTTTTGAGGTAGTCGCAGAAGAAGCCCCAGTCGAGGTGGTTGCTGGGCACCGAGACACATTCGCTGGGCTGGTCTTGGACGTCGAGCTCGACCTCGGTGGCTTTGGCCTCTTCGGCTTCCTTCTTGGTGATGGCTTTGGTGTCGACCATTCCGTCGAGCACATAGTTGCGTCGTGCCTTGGCGTTCTCACCCGCCTCTTCGTCGTCGAGGGTCGGGTCGATCGTGCCGGGGGCCTTGGGGAGAGCGGCGAGCATGGCTGCTTCCGTCAGCTCGAGCTCCGAGGGCTTCTTGTTGAAGTAGGCGTGCGCGGCTGCGTATATGCCGTAGGACTGGTTGCCGAGGAAAACGAGGTTGAGGTAACGCTCGAGGATTTCGTCCTTCGACATTTCTTGTTCGATCGACACCGCGTAGCGCATTTCACGCAGCTTGCGCTCCGGTGTGTCTTCGGTGGCTTCGAGGATGTCCTCGTTCGATGTGGCGTTATATGTCAATGCTTGACGAACGTATTGCATGGTCAGCGTCGAGGCGCCCTGAGACGTCTCTCCTGCGCCACGATTTGCCACTCCCGCGCGAATAACCCCGAACGGGTCTACGCCGTTGTGTTCATAGAAGCGTTTGTCCTCGGCGGCAACGACCGCGTCCTCCATGACGTCGGCGATCTCGTCGAGGGACACCTCTTTTCGACTCTCGTCGTAGAAGGAAGTGATCAAGGTCTTGCCGTCATTGGCATACACCCAGGTTGTTTGCGGAGTAGGAGGCTCAGCCAGCTCCGCGGGCATATCCTTGAATCCATCTGCTCCTGCTTTTGCCGTCAGTCCACTCAGAGCCACCGCGGGGAAAGCAGCCGCAGCGACAACAAGTCCAGCCAGCAGGCCGCACAGCAGCAACGCGGATGCGTTGGACGTAATACTTCGGTCCCTAGTCATCCATTGCACCGCAACAGACTACGCGATACGCCTGGTGAAGCTGAACCCTCATTTCCGTGATCTGGGACGTTTAAAGATCGATGGATTCGGGTTAATGCGTCTGGTAATTCCCACGATTGAGGGTCTTTAATACTTGCCGACTTCGGCATGTAGTCATATAGTTACGAAATGTGAAGTGTCTGGTGTCGACGTCCCGGGGGCAGGCAGACGTCCACCTCACTTCACATGCACATGAGGGATATCCAAGGGGGTTAAGGCAAATGAGGATGATGGTGGATTGGGCATCCGCTGCGGCATGCCGGGAAGGCGACCCGGATGATCTTTTCGTTCAAGGCGCCGAGCAAAACGTCGCGAAAAAGGTATGCAAGGGCTGCCAAGTCCGGATGGAATGCCTCGCGGACGCGCTCGATAACCGCGTCGAATTCGGGGTATGGGGTGGTATGACAGAGCGGGAGCGGCGCGCTCTACTGCGCAAACACCCCGATGTCAGCAGCTGGAGGCGGGTCTTCGAAGCTGCGCTCGAACGGGAGGCAAACCAGGGCGACACTCGGACGCTGACCAGCATTTGCTGACCCTCCACACACGGCGATAACGCGGATCGCACGTCCATCCGGTTCATCGCCTCACCAATACGTCGCAGGTCCTCCAAGTCATGGACGTCGGTATCGAAAGCCGGCACATGGACTTGGGGGACCTTCGAATGTGCGGAGGCGAAACGTTCCACGATCCGTTGTTCCGTAGCCACCCGCTCGGCCAGCTCCCCATGAATCCGCAGCGCGGCCGCCGCCTCGCCCGCATCGTCCAACCCCTCGAGTTCCTCCGCCGCCGCATACGCCTGCTGTGCAGTCAACGAATCGACCGCGACATCGTGGGCGCGATTCACGATCAGGCCCGACAAAGGCATCCGCTCCGAGGTCAACCGCTGGGCGAAATAGATGGCCTCCCGCACCGCGTCGGGCTCAGGAACGGCGACCACCAGGAAGGCGGTCTGGGGGTCCTGCAGGGAACGGTAGGTCGCCTCCGCACGAGTGCGGAAACCCCCGAACGTCGAGTCCAGGGAGGCGGCGAAGGTCGCGATATCCGACAGCATCCGCCCCCCGAGGATCTTGTTGATAGTGCGTGTGAAGAACGACATCGACGACGTCATCAAGGCAAAGACGCTGCGTCCAGTGCGGGACGGTGCCGTCAGCAACCGGATCATCCGCCCGTCGAGGAAACGCGCCAGGCGTGCCGGAGCGTCCAAGAAATCCAGTGCCGACCGAGACGGTGGGGTGTCCACCACAATCAGGTCCCATTGCTCGGTGTCGCGCAGCTGCGCCAGCTTCTCCATCGCCATGTATTCCTGCGTGCCGGCGAAGGTCCCGCTCATGGCTTGGTAGAACGGGTTCCCGAAGATCTCTGCGGCCTGTTCCGGGGTCGTGTGGGCGGAGACAACTTCGTCGAACGTGCGTTTCATGTCGAGCATCATGGCGTCGAGGCTGCCGCCGTCGACGCCCGCGACCTGCGAAGGAGTGTTGTCGAGGTGTTCCAGGCCAAGAGATTGCGCGAGCCTGCGGGCGGGGTCGATCGTCAACACGACGGCCCTACGCCCGTGCTTCTCCGCGGCGCGCAGGGCGAGGGCCGCCGCCGACGTGGTTTTGCCCACCCCGCCGGAACCGCAGCACACGATCACGGATGTCCCGGTGTCGCCGAGTAGTGCGTCGACGTCAAGGCAGGGCGTGGCGGTCATGCGTCCTCCTCCTGCGTGTCCAGCTTCATGCCTGAAGCCAGAGTGTTGGCGAGCGTGCGCAGCGCTGAGGTGTCCATACCGCCGACGATGAGCGGCAGTTCCACGTTCGGGTGCGGGAGTTTCCCAAGTTCATCGCGCAGCGCGTCCTGTACGCCGACCCGGCGCTGATGCCGTTTGACCTCGAGAAATAGTCCGTCGACAAGCGCATCGGTGACGGAAAGCTCGCTCTTCTCCAGCTGGTCGCGTAGCCCTTCCGGCGTCACGTCGGCGCCTTCGAGCAGGCGCGGAGTCGCCGCATTCATGACGATCGTGCCCACGGGTAGCTTCAGCGCGGTCAACTGCGTGACGGCATCCTTGGTTTCCTGTACCGGCATGTCCTCCAACCGCGTCACCAAATGCACGGCGGTGCGGTCGGAATGCAGAAGTCGCGCCACGCCGTCGCTGTGGCTGCGGATCGGGCCGACCTTGGCGAGTTTGGAGGCCTCAACTGTCACGTTGAGGAATTGCGAGACCCGGCCGGTCGGTGGGGCGTCGAGGACGACCGCGTCGTACACCCGCTTACCGTCGCGGGACCGGGTCGTGGCCTCCTTGACCTTCCCGGTCAACAGGATGTCGCGCAGCCCCGGCGCGATCGTGGTCGCGAAATCGATCGCCCCGACGTGGCGCAGGGCTTTGCCGGCGCGGCCGAGCTTGTAGAACATCGCCAGGTAGTCCAGCAGCGCGTCCTCGGCGTCGACCGCCATCCCGTAGACCTCGCCGCCGCTGGGAGACTTCGTTATCCGGCGTTCCGTGTAGTTCAGTTTCGCCGTATTGCACAGGGAAGCGATGCCTTGGCGGCCCTCGACTTCGATCACGAGGGTGCGTCCGCCACGCCGCGCCAAAGCCATCGCCAACGCGACTGCAACAGTGGTCTTGCCGACACCGCCTTTACCGGTGACGACATGCAGGTGCGGCGTTCGTGATGGCAACGCGACAGCGGGCGGCATCAGCTCAGCTTAAGACCTGTCGATCTGACATGCTGCCACCTAGTCGAGCGAGGTGACCCGCCCCTCGTTACTCGTCCTCGTCGATGGTGATGCCGCAGACCCGCCATGCGGGGTCAGGGTCGCCGGTCACCATTGCGAACGACCAGGTCTGCGTGACCGCCGCCGGGTCGACGGTGACGTCGACGGATACCAGGGCAGAGTCTTCGCCGTGACGGGACACGGTCGGTGTGTCCCACGTGAACGTGGCGATCCCGGCCTCATCGGCTTCCGCGGCGGCCTCGCCGACGTCGAGGCCCTGATTGACGTCGCCCGACAGTGATTGACACATGTATGTGGCGGCCTCGTCGGTGTCGTAGTCGGTCAGCAGGGCGGTCAAGAACCCGTCGACGGACTCGGCCGGGTCCGATCGGCTCGGTCCCGACCACACACCCCCGAGCCATACGACCGCGGCCACGATGACGGCGACCACCACGCCGACCACCGAGATGAGTAGCGCGACACCCGCGGCTGACCGCGGCCGCCGCTGCGGCGCCGCTGGCTGATCGTCGTCGTCGAAGGACGGTTCGTTACTCGACATGAGGGCCTTTGCATAGTTGAGGGGCGCGCCTGACGATCAAGAGGCCTCCGAGGGTTATGCTCCTGCCCATGCAGAAGTGGGAATACGCAACGGTGCCGTTGCTGGTGCACGCGACGAAACAGATCCTTGACACCTGGGGCGAGGACGGATGGGAGCTGGTGGCTGTCGTGCCCGGCCCCAATGCCGAACAAATGGTGGCATACCTGAAACGTCCGAAGGAGTCATGATGCCGGACCCGGTGGAGCGCTTGACCGAGCTCGGGTTGAGCCTACCGACCCTCGTGCCGCCGGTGGCCGCCTACCAGCCTGCGGTGCGCGCGAAGGAATACGTCTACGTGTCCGGTCAACTGCCGATGGTCGACGGCCAACTGCCGGCCACGGGACTCGTCGGTGCGGATGTGTCGCCCGAGAAAGCTAAAGAGCTGGCTGCGCGTTGCGCATTGAACGGCCTGGCTGCGATCGACGCGCTCGTCGGCTTGGCGAACGTGGCGCAGATCGTCAAGGTCGTCGGTTTCGTGGCTTCCGCGCCCGACTTCACTGGGCAACCGGGGGTCATCAACGGCGCGAGCGAGCTTTTCGGCGACGTGTTCGGCGACGCCGGTCAGCACGCCCGTTCCGCGGTGGGTGTTTCGGTTTTGCCATTGAACACGCCGGTCGAGGTGGAACTGATCGCGCGCGTTCACGACAACGCATAGGCATGTGTCGCGGTTACTTCTCGGACACAAACGTCACGGGAAGTTAACCGCGACACATATTTTTTGGTTGCAGTTACCTTTTTCATCCGTGCGTCGAGCCTGATCGAGCCAAAAATCTCAGCTAATTATCAGCGCTTCGACGTAGTCTCACAGGCGTGACGAGCGTTACTGAGACGTGGAGCGGCTTGCCGGACTGGGTGAGTCATTTCCGCGCCCCCAACCCCGGTCCGATGACCTTGGACGGCACCAACACGTGGGTGCTGGATTCGGGCTCGAGCGATGGCCTGCTTGTGGTCGACCCCGGTCCGATGATCGAGGAGCATCTGCGCACGGTCGCCGACAGCGGCCGGGTGCGTGGCGTGCTGTTGACACACCGGCACCCCGATCACGCGGAAGGGCTCGACCGTTTCGCCGAACTGACGGGCGCCGGAATCGTCAACCCGAACCCGGGCGAACCGTTGCCGCACGGCCAGTTGCTGATCCACACGATCCCGACGCCGGGCCACACGGCCGACTCGGTGTCGTTCCATGTGGAAGGGGACGAGCCGGCCGTGTTCTCCGGGGACACCATCCTCGGTCGCGGGTCGACGTCGGTCCTGTGGCCCGACGGGAATCTGGGCGACTACCTGGACAGCTTGAACCGCCTGGAAGCTTTGGGGCCGATCCCGATCCTGCCGGGGCACGGCCCGGTGCGTCCCGACTGCGCCGCGACCTGTTCGGTGTACCTGCGTCACCGACGGCAGCGCCTGGATCAGGTGCGTCGCGCCTTGGAGTCCGGCGCGGATTCGGCGTCCGAAGTGGTGGAGATCGTTTATGCGGACGTCGATAAGTCCCTATGGCCTGCTGCCGAAGCGACCGTGATGGCGCAGTTGGCGTTTTTGCAGGATAGTGACGGGGAACATATCGGTCCTACACGGCGTTGAGGTTCAGTGTGACAAGGCTTGAGATTGCGATGACGAAGCGCGCGTCATCGGCTCGGAATCGGATGACGTCTGCCCAGCGTCCTCGTTTGCACGGCGAGGCTACTATATGAACTGTCCTTTTTGTGGTGTTTCGGCGGTGGTGCCGGGGGCTCGCTACTGCCATAACTGCGGCGGACCGATGTCGCCGGTGGCGTCCCTGCCGGCCACCGAACGTCGACTGGTCACCGTCCTGTTTTGCGACCTTTCGGACTTCACGGCATGGTCGGAAGGTCAAGACCCCGAACGCGTCGGCGCCGTGACGGACCGGCTCCTCGCCGAATGCGCCAGGGCCGTGACCGAATACGGTGGGCACGTCGACAAACTGACCGGAGACGGCCTCATGGCGGTCTTCGGCGCCCCGATCGCTCACGATGACGACACTGAACGTGCCGTGCGTGCTGCCCAACAGATGCGGCACACCGTCCGCAAACAGCTCAAGATGGAGTCCGGCGGTGGTGTCCCGATGGGGCTGCGTGTCGGACTGCGTAGCGGACTCGTCGTGGCCGGGGTTCAGGCGTCCGTCGAATACACCGTCATCGGCGACACCGTCAACACCGCGTCGCGGCTCGCCGACGTGGCCATGGTGGGCACCGTCTACGCCAGCGCGGAAACGATGGAAGCAACGAAACACATCGCCGCGTGGCGACGGCTGAACCCGATCCGCCTCAAGGGAAAACGTCAACCCGTCGAAGCGTACGAGCTGCTCGGGCTGCACGATGAACCCGGGATCAAAGCGAGCCTCGGCGACCGCGCGCCGTTCGTCGGTCGCGACGCCGAAATGGGTCGCGTCCAGGGGCGGCTCGAAGCCGCCATCGACCGCAACGAAGCCGTGTCGCTCGTCATGACGGCCGACGCCGGAATCGGTAAGACCCGCATGGCGCTGGAATGCGCGCGCATGGCCAGCAACCGCGGGGCCCGCGTGTTGTCGGTGCGCGCCGCAGCATACGGCCAGGGCTATCGGCTCGGGCCGCTGGCGGACCTGGTGCGTAAAGCCATCGGTCTGTCGATCGGTGACGACCGGGAAACGGCCGAACGCCAGTTGCGCAAAGTCACCGAACGGCACGCCAGTGGGCATGCGGACGGCTGCGTGCTCAACGTCGACCTGCTGCTGTCGTTCCTGGGGTACGGCCCGAGGCCGCAAACCGAAGGCCGTCCGAGCGCAGGCGACTCCTACGACCAGGGCCCCAACCCGATCCCGACGGTCGTGGCGGACCTGTTCAACCTCTTGGCTACCGAGACGCCGCTCGTGCTGATCGTCGACGACCTGCACGCGGCGACGAACCGTGCCCTGAACGTGCTTGGTGCCGCCGTGGCGGCCCTGTCGGGACCGGTGCTGGTGCTGATGTTCGGCCGGCCGAGCCTGGTGCGGACCTCGGGCGTGCTCAACCAGATATCCGAGGCCGAGGCTTACACGTTGACCCCCTTGCGCGGCGCGGACGCGGCGCGGCTGTTGTCGGCGTTTTGCGACAACGGAAAAGTCGACCCCGACGACGAGGCGCGACTGCTGGAGACAGCGCAGGGCAACCCGTACTACCTGGCGGAACTGGTGACGCTGCTGACGGAGCGCGGCATGTTGACGCAGCGCGAGGGGCGGTGGCGCCTCGCCCCGGGCTCGCTCAACAGTCGCCTGTTGAGCGCTGACCTCACCCGGGTCTTGACGGCGCGTATCGATGCGCTGCCTCCCGACGCCCGCAGTCTGCTGCGCGAAGCTTCGGTCGTGGGCGACGTGATCCCGGAGGGTGCGCTCGAGGTGCTGACCAACGGCGCCGACAGCAGCGGACCGCTCGAAGAGCTGCTGAACCGTCGGATGCTGCGCCGCCGCACACACGGCGGATACCGTTTCGTGACACCGCTGATGCGCGAAGCGGCCTATGCGGGCCTCGGGAAAGTCGACTTGGCCGAGCAGCATGCGCGGCTGACCCAATGGGCGGCGACCACGGATTCTCTGAACGAGGTGCAGGCGGACGAGTTCACGATCAGCCACGCGATGTACGCGCTGGGCGCGGCTCGCACGATGGCGCTACCGCGCTCGTCGAACGCATTTTGGGTTCGCGACGCCGTCGTGCGCGCGTTCGGTCGTTCGGCCCGCCGCGCGATGGACAACGCCGAACCGGACAATGCGCTGCAGCTGCTGGATCGTTCCAGCGAGGTGCGGCACCTCACGCCCGAGGACCAGCTGGTGCGTAACCGTGCGCTGCTACGCCTCGGACGAGCCTCCGATGCGTTGGCGTCGCTGGAGCAGCTGGCCGCGGAACTGCACGTGAGCCTGCCGCTCGACGGTGAACACACCCGCGGCAACGTGGTCGCCGATGCGTCGGTCGCGGCGCAGGCGTTGATGCTGGCGGGACGGGCTTTCCGCAGCCTGGGCGAGCCCGAAAGCGCCCAACGCGTATGGCAGCGCTCGTACGACCTGGCCACTGAAGCGAACCTTCCGGTCGAACAGGCGGACGTCCTGTGCCGGCTCGGCATGTTCGACTACTTGCGGGGTCAGTTGCGTGCCGCGGAGGAACGCTTCTCCACGGCCCTGGACGTCGCCTCCCGCGCCGAGGACCGCCGCGCCCAAGCCTGGGCGCTGCAGCACCTGGCTTGGGTCTCGACGAGCCTCGGTGACTTCTCGGCCGCCGACGACGCGCTCGGTCGCGCCGCCCGTCTGTTCGCGGCACAAAACGACCGGATGGGACGTGCATGGGTGCGCAGTTCGGCGGCGTTCGCGCGGATGCTCGCCGGCAGGCTCCGGGAGTCGCAACGACTGGCGGAGGCGTTCCGCCCGTTCGGCGAGAAAGTCGGTGACGTGTGGGCAGTGGGGATGCTGCGCAGCGTCAGCGCCTACTCGGCATGTGAACTGGGCGAGCTCGAAGGCACTGATGCGTTGGCGCGTAAAGGTTTCCGGGACTTCGACCGCGTCGACGACGACTGGGGGCGAGGCTTCGCGTTGCTGATACGCAGCATCATCGCCCGCGAACTCGGCGAGATCGACCACGCGATAGAGCTCGTCACCGAATCCGAGAAGTACGGGGCGATAGCCAAACACCCGCTGCTAACCGGCCTCGCCCGCACCGTCTACGGCCACTGCCTGCTGGATAAAGGGGACGCGGCCGGAGCCGAGGAGGCCGCGAAGTTCACGCTCACGCTGGCGGTACCGCACGACGTCCTTGAACCGGTCAAAGTGGGGCCGACGGCGTTGCTGGCGGAAGCGCGTGCGGCGGTCGGCGACCACGAAGGCGCATTGCACTGGATGTCGATCGCGGCAGAGCAGTTCAACGACCCGGCGTTGATGTACTCCCGACGTCGCGCCGTCGCACGGTATGCTCAACTCCTATTGCAGGACGGGCAGAAACAGACGGCTCGTGAATGGGCATTGCGGGCGCTCGATGCGCCCGGCGAAGATGTCCGTTCGGGCGAGTTGCTGGAAGCTGTATGTCGTGCCACTCAGGTGTCCCCGGCTACCTCCGACCGGGCGCAGCCGGCGATGTCATGACCAAAAACGACATCTGGGTCATACGGACGTCGTGAGGTTTTGACCGAATAGAAAGGCACCTCTTTGGCATCGGTGCCCTAACTTAAACGAACGTGAGCATGATGGCGCCTAACGATCCCCCATGGCCGGAAGAAACGGACTTTCCCGACCTGACGGATATCACCGTCGTTGCACAGAATGCGAACGCGACGGTTTACCGTGCCCTGCAGGTCTCGAGCGACCGTGTTGTGGCGTTGAAGATCGACAACCGCATACTGGGGCCCGAAGACGACCGTGCGCAGTTCGAGAAGGAAGTGCGGGCCGTCGGGCAGTTGTCGGACCACCCCGGGATCATCGACACCTACATCGCCGGCTTCACGCGCGCCGGCCGGCCTTACGTCATCACGCAGCTGTGCCAAGGCTCGTACGCGGACCTGATTGACGAGGACGGAGCGCTCAGCCCCGACGAGGTCAAAAGCGTCGGTATCCGTATCGCCGACGCGCTCGCACACGCGCACGCGAATCGTGTGCTTCACCGCGACATCAAACCGGCGAACATTCTGCTGACGTTCGATGGCGATCCGGTACTGGCCGACTTCGGTGTGGCCTGCCTGCTGGAGACGCGAACAGAGACGCCGGTCGTGCGTGCCGCGATGACGCCCGCGTACGCGCCGCTGGAAACTTTCCACCTACGCCCTTCCGGCGAACCCGGTGACGTGTATTCGCTGGCGGCGACCCTGTACGCGATGCTGTGCGGCCGTCCGCCCAGGTTCCCCGCCAACGACCGCGATTTCACGGTCGAGGACGTCATGTCGTTGTTTGGGGAACCGATCCCGGACATCCCCGGGGTATCCCAGGTGATGCTCGGGATGATCCGTGCCGCGATGACGAACAACCCGGACGGGCGACCGACCGCGATGCAGTTTCGCGACATGCTGGAAAGCGTGCCGGTGGCGGCCGCTACCGGAGCCATCACGATTCCGCCTCGGCAAGCTCCCACGCCGCGTTCGGCGCCACCGCCCGCAGCGGCGCCCCCCGCGCCCGCCAGGCCAGCTTCGTTGGAGCCTGAACCGGAGCGCCGGGGCACGGTCGGGGACGAACCGGAGGCGCACACGCGGCCCATCCCAGCTTCCGCCCCGCCGCCGGAACGCCATTGGGACGAAGAGCCGCAGCAGCCGCCGCGGTCGTACCCGGAACCGTCGCCGGATGTGCCGTCACCGCGGCAGCCGAGGCGCGACCTGGATTTGCCGCCCGCGCCGACGCCGCCCGCCCCTACCGAACCGTTGTCGGTGCCGCCGCAACGGACCGAATCCGATTGGTCCGTCCACGACTCGGATTGGGCGATCGAAGTCCCCCGCACGCACCCGCCGAGCCCGCGGCCGCGTCCCGGGCCCGCGTGGGGGAGCGACGCGAGCCCGTCACACGACCCCCGTACGCCGTACGACGACGGGCCGGGCCCTTCACCGGGAAGCGAAGGTAAAGAGCTTGAGCTCGCGACCCGGCGCGAACGCCGAATCGCGGCGCGCGGCGGCAAAGACAAAGGTGGGGTCGGTTCCCTCGTCCTCGTCGGTGGCATCGCTGTTTCGATCGTGCTCGCGGTCATCGCTGGGCTGGTGCTGTTCGTGACGAGTGGTGAAAGCTCGGTCTCGAAGGACACTGCGGAGCAAAAAACCAAGAGTTGCGTGCTGACCAAATACGGAGTCGGGTGCGTCGAGAAACCGACCTGTTTCAACGGCGATCTCGTGGACGGCGACGACATGGCGGCCGCCAAGAAAGTGTCGTGCAACGAGAAGCACGAATGGGAGGCGTACGCCGTCGGGGAGCTTCCCGAAGATGTCGACGAACCCACCTACGCGAATGTCGAAAGTGTAGGGGCCGTCATCAAGGCCTGTTTCAACAAGTCTGACGACCCGCCGTTGGAGAACATGGTCGGCATCGACGCGTCCAACTGGAACACGAACGTGCTTCCTCCGACCGAGAAGTCCTTCGAGGATGGGAACCGTCAGTTCCATTGTGTTGCACAGCGTAAGGACGGCGAACCGACGACGAACTCGGCGTTCGTGGGGTCCTGAGCAGTAAAAACCGGTCACCGCCGAAGAAGCAGTGACCGGTTCACGATTGAGCGTGTTACACGCGTGCGCGACGTGCCAGACGTTCGGGATCCAAGATGATGACGCTCTTGCCGTCGAGGCGGAGCCAGCCGCGCCCGGCGAAGTCGGCGAGGGCCTTGTTCACGGTTTCGCGTGAAGCGCCGACCAGCTGCGCGAGCTCTTCCTGCGTCAGGTCGTGCGTCACCCGCAGAACACCGCCGTCGCGGGTGCCGAAGCGGCTGGCCATCTGCAGCAACGATTTCGCGACCCGGCCGGGAACGTCCGTGAAGATCAAGTCGGCCATCGAGTCGTTGGTGCGACGCAGCCGCCGTGCGATGACCCGAAGCAGCTGTTCGGCGATCTCGGGGCGGTCGGTGATCCAGGGGCGCAAAGACGATTTGCCGAGCTTCGCGAGCCGCAGGTCCGTCAGCGCGGTCGCTGTGGCGGTACGGGGGCCCGGGTCGAACAGCGACAACTCGCCGAGCATGTCCGACGGCCCCATGACGGCCAACAAGTTCTGGCGGCCATCCGCGGCGCGGCGGCCGAGCTTCACTTTGCCGCTCAACACGATGTAGAGGCTGTCGCCGGGTTCACTTTCCGTGAAGACCGTATTACCTTTCTTGATCTCCACATGTTCCAGTTCCTTGGTGAGTGCACCAACCGCTTCGGGGTCGACGCCCTGGAACAACCCAGCCCGGGCAAGAATCTCGTCCATCCCTGAACACCTCCTCCTATCGCGCACACCGCGCTGCACCCGAGTGTATGCCTAACGCTTGTTCTGTGGGCATCGGCCCGGACATTATAGGCGTCACGTGTGGACGTTTGTCCATGTCTGTGGCTACCGGAAACGCACGAAAACTCTCGGCTTCGAAAGTTTCAACAGCTTGTGCACTGTGCGTCTTGGATCAGCCGAATGTGGTATGGGACACAGCGGCAGCGTCTATCAAGGAACTCCTGTTCGCTCACCCGTCAGATCGTGCAGCCGTGCGTGCTCACCGGTTCGGTCGCGGAGCGCCCCTGCTCGAGTACCGGTGAGGCTTCGTCCAGCGTGACTGCATAGCCCGTCTCAGGGTCGTCGACGGCCGCGGCGAAAATGACTCCGTACACCTCGCCGTCCTGCGACAGCAACGGGCCGCCCGAATTTCCGCTGCGGATCTGCGAACGCAGCGAATAGACCTCGCGGGTGACGTCCTGGTCGCCGTAGATATTCGGGCCCGTCACGTCGCGGGACTCGCGGATGCGCGACGGCGTCGCCGTGTACGGCCCTCCGCCCGGGTAGCCCAGGACGATCGTGTCCTCGCCGGATTCGGCGTCCTTGTCTTCCAGCGGCAACGGCGAGGCGTTGAGCCCCGGCACGTATAGGACCGCGAGGTCGCGGTTCGGGTCGAACACGACGACCCGCGCCTCCATGGCTCCCTGGCCCGTCTGCACGGAGACCGAGTCGGTGCCCGCCACGACATGGGCGTTCGTCATGACCAGTTCGGTGTCGAAGACGAAACTGGAGCCCGCGATATGGCGATCGCATTGTGGAGCGTCGCCGGTGACCTTCAGGACCGAACTCTGGGCGTTTTGCACCACGGGCGAAGCCGCCAACTCCGGATCCGGCGGGTCCACGGGGTAAGCCTGGGTGGGGTCGAGACCCGAGAACACTTCGGGGAAACCGTTGGTGTTGACCGAGGACTGCAGGGAGTCGTAGACGCCCTGGACAGGGGTGGGGACGTTGTCGTCGATAGCGCGCACGATCGTGCTGTTTCGCACCGCCGAGGCGACACCAGGCATGCTCGACGACGCCAACGGGGCCGCGACCATCCAGGCGACGAGTAGCACCGCGACGATCGAAATCAGGGCGCCACCGAACTCGTCGAATCGCTGAACCGTACGGTGTCTGACCTGTTTTCGCAGTTTGAAGCCTACGGAGGAGCCGAGCCATTGCCCAAATATCGCGATGCCGAGCACGATGAGGAGCGCGAAAACGACCCGCGGCAGCGGCTGTGACACGTATTCGATGACCGTCGGCGCGAGCTGGAGTCCGAGCAGTGCGCCGCCGAAAAAACCCGCGAACCCGAGGGCGCCCACAATGAACCCTTGGCGGTATCCGTTGATGGCGAACAACAACGCAAGGAGCACCACAAAAATGTCGACGAGTATGCCACCATTCACCGGTTGTGCTCCTGCCGTTCGTGGAAGTGACGCGTCCACCCTACGGTGTACCAGGTGGATGCTCATGACGGGATCGGCGCCGCCGCCCGCTAACTGACGTCCGCGATGCGGTTGCGGTCCCAGGGTCTATCCCATCCGCCAAGCCGCAGCACAGTCGACAAGACGCCGGCCGTGAACCCCCAGATTAGTAGGCCTTCGAGTGCGAAGGCGGGGCCGATGTAGCCGCTGGGATGCTTGGCGCGCAGCCGATGCTGCGGATCCGCCAGCTCGTGTACCGGAAGGATCGCGACCGTCTCCACCTCGGCCCGCGAATGCGGATAGACCGGGTGGGGTGCATGCCACCAGGCCAACACCGGGGTCACACGGAAGTTCGTGACGCCAATCCACAGCTCCGGAAGCGTCGTGACGATCGTTGCCGAGTCGCGGTCGAGGCCTACCTCTTCCTCGGTCTCGCGCAGCGCCGTGTCGACGAGGTCCCGGTCGGTCGGATCGCTTGCCCCGCCGGGGAAACCAGGTTGGCCCGCGTGGTGACGCAGTGTCGCCGAACGCTGTATCACCAGGACGTTCGGGCCGCGTTCGTCCTCGCCTAGCAACACGAGCACTGCCGAGCGCTTACCGCCGCGTTCGGGTGGAAGATGCTTCGTGATCGCGCTTCCGTCGATTGCGGCCGCGCGCTGCGCCAAGGGGTTCCACCAGCCAGGAAGCGCGGAGTCGGTGACTGGACGGGTCGTCAACTGCCCACCTCGAGCTCGGTCTCGGCGGCGTCGACAAGGTCTTGTGCTGTCACGTCGCCCTTGTTGAATGTTTTGACGGTGCGTCCGTCCGCGTCGATGAGGAACGTGGCGGGAAGTGCGGCCACGCCTTGCGAGCGCATGACGGCACCGGATTCGTCGATAACGGAGGGGAACGTCCAGCCGAAATCCTGCGCGAAGTGGCGGCCACGATCCGGCGAATCTTGGGTGTTGACGCCGATGACGGTGATGTCGTCACCCAGGGTCTGGTGGAATTCCTCGAGTTCGGGAGCCTCATCCCGGCAGGGCTTGCACCACGACGCCCACAGCGTGACAAGCTTCGGACCCGAATGCATCGCGGCCACCTCGTAGCTCGCGTCCCCGCTCAGGCAGGGGAGCGGCTCGGAGGGGAAGCCTTGCGCCGTGGCGGTCTTTTCGGCTTCCGGGCACGACACCGACCAAGCGGCTGCGGGCTCGGACTCTCCGTCGGAGTCGGCAGCTTCCTTCTGGATGCCACAGCCGGCGAGAACAGCGATTGCCGCGAGGGCGCACGCCAGAGTTCGCGTGAAGTTCATGCCGGTGACACCCCGGCCGCCTCGGCCAGTTCCGCGGCGCGCGGCCCCTTCAACAGTTTGGCTGCCGTACCCGGCTCGGTGGGGCCGTCGCCGTACGAGGGGCACCAGCGCGCAAGCGTGCATGCGCCGCACGCGGGTTTGCGGGCGTGACACACGCGTCGGCCGTGGAAGATGATGCGGTGCGACAGCATCGTCCAGTCCTTGCGGGGAAACAGTTGCTGCAGCGCATGCTCGATCTTGACCGGATCGGAGTGTGTCGTCCAGCCGAAGCGTTTCGTCAATCGGATCATATGGGTGTCGACCGTGATTCCGGGCACACCGAAGCCGTCGCCGAGGATCACGTTCGCGGTCTTGCGGCCGATGCCCGGCAAAGCCACGAGCTCCTCCATGCGTCCCGGCAGCTGGCCGCCGTAGTCGTTGACTACCGCACAGGCCAGCCCCAACAGGGAGTTGGTTTTGCTGCGAAAGAATCCGGTCGGCCTGATCAGGTCTTCCAGGTGGGCGCGGTCGGCGGCCGCCATCGCCTCAGGGGTGCCGTATTCGGCGAACAGGGCCGGCGTCGTCGCGTTGACTCGCACATCGGTGCATTGGGCCGACAGGATAGTGGCGACGGCGAGTTGGAAGGGGCCGTCGAAATCGAGTTCGCAGTGCGCGTCGGGATGGGTGTCGGCGAGCACCCGGGCCATTTTCCGTGCCCTTCGCGTCAACGCGAGCGGCGTTTCGGCGGCGTTTGATCGTGCACGCGGGTGGGCGGCATGAGTCGTCACGTGGATTAGGTTACGTCGCCGCTCGCGCCCGGGCCATATGTGCATGGTTGGGTGGCTGCGCTACTCAATCGTAATTTGTTGTTGTCTATGGATGTATGACATGATCCGTGGGTGCGTGGCGCAGTCGCCCGTCAAAAAATACTGTTTCCATGCTGTGATGTAGTCCGATGCGCCGATGCCCCAGCGATCTAAACGGGTTAGCGTGTCGACGCAAACAATTAGCACAAGCCGCCAGGAGAGAGCGTGACGCCGATGTGGGAGCCAGCTACCGACATCGAACAGCGGCTGCGCGATGCGTTGCGGGCCAAGCGACAGGAAGAATACTTCCGCCTACTCACACGCGTCGACCTGTTGTTGCCGGTCCATGACGGGCAAATCAGCGGAGCCGGAAGCTGGGCGACCTGGTCCACCGAAGAACGCACCCACATTTTGGCGTTCACTTCGCCGGAGGCGATGCAGGCCTGTCTGCATTCCCACGCAGGATCGTTCCGGACGGTTCAATTCACGAGACTGGCCGACGAATGGCCCGACCCGGCCTGGTGGCTCGCGGTGAACCCGGGCCTCCCGATCGAGGGCTACCTTCCATCGTGGTTCGTGGGACAGGTCGCCAACGGCAACGCGGTCCTGCCTGAAGCCGAGCCGGAACCTTCGCCCCCGCAGTCCGCGCCCGCGCCGGGACCCGACTCCCGCTACGAACAGCCGCGTCAGGGCGCGACCGCCGCAAGCACCCCGGGCGGCCTGCCGAGCCGTGACCCCGGCACGAATTATTGGGATTCGGCGACACCGGATTACGCGCCGCCGACGTCGGATCGTCAACAACCGGCCCAACCGGCCCAACCGGCAAGGTCGGTTGAGCAACCCGCGCCGCAACGCGACTCCGGGCTGCCGACGCGCGACCCGAATCAGAAGTATTGGACCCCGAACGTCGCGGCGCCGGAACCCGAAGAGGACCCCCACGACTACTGGGACGACGACTCCTACGACCCCAACGAAGAACTGTGGACGCCCGACTTCTCCAAGGGTGCTGCCAACACTCGCCAGGAGTTGCCGTCGCGAACGAAACGCACCGAGCGGGAAGCACCCGAGCCGGCGCCGTTCGCGCAGGACCCGCCCGAGTCGGCACCGCCCGCGCAGGACCCACCGTCGTTTTCGGAACCGGTGGCGGAATCGACGCCGCAGCCGCAGGCTCCCGAGGCGGCCGCGTCTTCACTGCCTGCCGCCGAGGTCCCGCGGCCCGCCGAATGGCTCGACGAGGACCAGGTTGAGGACGAGCTGGCGCGCGCGGCGTCCGAAGCTAACTCCGCGGCGTTCCTGGAAACGCTCATGTGTTCCTGGGCGTACGTACCGATTCCGTTCGGTAGCTCGAAGAAGGCCGTACCGGGTGAGTCCGAATTCGGCTGGTACACCGATGTCATCGAAGGCGAATACACCGTCACCGCGTTCACGACGTCGGTGCGGTTGACCGCGCGTTACGGGGACATGCCGTACGTGAAGACGACGTTCGCGCGCCTGGCGAAGGAATGGCCGGGTGTCGAGTACTCGCTGTACGTCAACCCGGGCACCGAGGTCGGCGCGAACATGCCGGGCCCGCAGGTCACGACGTTCGTCAAGTGGGCCGACGCGAAGGGCCTGCTGTCGACGGCGCTGGATCTGGAAGACAAGGTCCGCGCGCAGCTGCGCGCGGATCAGGCCGTGGTTCCGCAGCTGATGCAGAAGGTCTTGCCGCATCACCAAGTCTCGATGATCTTGGACCGCGGCTACGACCGTGTTGCCGGTTTCGTGCATTGTTATGCCGACGTCGCCGATCTGGCGACTCCGAGGGACCTGTACGCGGGTCTGCGGCTGGTTCACCGCGACAGCCCATTCTCCTATGACGACACTTCGGTACATGTCGTGTCGTGGGTGGGACACCGCAGGGATCTGTACCAGCAGGCATACGGCGGGAACGATTCCAGGCAGGCGACCGAGAACGGCGGCTGGGTCGTGGAGCCTCCACCATTCGTCGGTGACGGTTACACCGATGGCGAGAACGGTCGCCGCGTGCCGGAATACAAAGTCGACAGTGTCCGGCTTCCGCACGGTGCGCGAATATACCGTCTCGGCGCGGACGGCAGCAGCACCGAGGTGGCGTCCTACGACGCGGACCGTCGCGAATGGCTGGAGCCGGCCCCGGTTCGTTCCAGCGAATACGCCTACCACGGATACGGTCAGGAGCAACAGCATGCGTGATGGCTACGTGGCTCGCTGGCGCGGGATCGAGTACGACGCCAGCCCTGATGGCGCGCACGTGCGGTTGTACACGCCCGAGCCCGCGCAGGGTTTCGTCGAGGTTAGCGACGGCCGGTACCGCAGGGGAGTGCTGTTCGATGAGCTCGAGGGCTTCTACTACGTGCGGACCGTGTGCACGTGGCGCAACCAGCCGTTCGTGATCCTCGGCGAGTTTGGTGCGTGGCTTCGGCTTGAATACTGCGGCGGCAACTACGAGGTCGCTTTCGAGATGGGGCTGGAGCCGTTCGACATCGGCGTCTACCAGATCTGGGTGCCGCACAACGAGGTCGACGACGTGCGTGAGGTGCAGATCTAGCTGGCGCCGCGCGCGGACCGCTAGATGGCGCAGCGTCGACTTCGCGTTCGTGGTGGCCGCCCTGCGGGGAGGCATGTTACGGACATGGCGCAGCAGGGCGTTGTGCATGATGGGTGAGTCGGCTTCTGGTCGACGGTGAAGCGTCTGCCTTTGGCCGCGCTGTGCTTGGGTGTTGCGTGTGTTCGTCGCATGCGTGTCTGCGTCCGCCTCGGGGCCTGGCTGTTTATAGTCCGCGCGCTTCGCCCCGCCGTTCGGTCCCGTCAGCTTTGCCGTCCCGTTCGTCGGTTGTGTCGTTTTCCGGGTGCATGTTGTCCTTCGTCCCTCCTGGTCGCGCCGTCGCTGCGCTTAGGCTTCCTCCGCGGCTCCGTTTTCGGGCCGGTGCTTGCTCCGCCACACCGCTTTCGGGTCCTTGCTCTCCCGCTGCGCGGCCTTCGGCCCCGCTCTTCGCCCACGGTCGACCGCGCCCCACTCCGTTCTCCCGTGTGCGACGAGAACCACCCGCATATTGGGGGCCGCGGAGCCACCGCTTGCGTTACCGTGAAGAAAGCGCTTGCCAAGCGCTGCGACTGGCCGTATCGACCGAAAGGCCTCCCGTGAACACTCGTATTCCCGTCGGTATCGCGGTCAACGGCGTCACGGGGCGCATGGGCTACCGCCAGCATCTCGTCCGCTCGCTGCTGGCGATTCGGGAGCAGGGCGGCGTCGCGCGGGCTGACGGCAGCGTCATCTGGCCCGAACTCACGCTCGTCGGCCGCAACGCCGAGAAGCTCGCCGCGATCGCGCATCGTCACGGCATCGACAGGTACAGGACCACGTTGTCGGACGTGCTGGCTGACGAAAACATCACCGTCTATTTTGATGCGTTGACCACGAATCAGCGCGTCGCCTGCGTCCAAGAGGCGATAGCGGCCGGGAAGCATGTCTACTGTGAGAAGCCCATCGCCACGACCGTGGATCAATCGCGCGATCTGGTGCGTGCGGCAGAATCGGCGGGGGTCAAAAACGGGGTTGTGGCCGATAAGCTTTACCTGCCTGGCCTGCGGAAGTTGAAGCGCCTCATCGATAGCGCGTTCTTCGGGCGAATCCTATCTGTCCGCGGCGAGTTCGGTTACTGGGTCTTCGAGGGCGACTGGCAGTCCGGGCAGCGTCCGTCGTGGAACTACCGGGCTGAAGACGGCGGCGGAATGGCCCTGGATATGTTTCCACATTGGAATTATGTTCTCGAAAACCTCATAGCCCCAGTCAAGTCGGTCTATGCGCAGGTGAAAACCCATGTGCCGCAGCGTTTCGACGAATCCAATGCGGCATACGACGTCACCGCCGACGACGCCGCATACGCCATCTTCGAGCTCGAAGACGGCACCATTGCGCAGATCAACTCTTCGTGGACGACCCGGGTGTTCCGCGACGAGCTGGTCGAGTTCCATGTCGATGGGACCCACGGCAGCGCCGTCGCGGGACTACGGCGCTGCCGGGCGCAGCACCGAACAGCCACGCCGAAACCGGTGTGGAACCCGGATATCCCGGAAATCGCCGACTTCAGGTCGCAGTGGAGCGAAGTACCGGACAACGACGATTTCGACAACGGCTTCAAGGCTCAGTGGGAAGAATTCCTGCTGCACGTCGTCGACGACACGCCATGGCGGCACGATTTCCGTTCCGCGCACCGCGGTGTGGCCGTCGCGCGAGCCGGGTACGAGTCCAGCCGGAATGGGCACAAGGTCGAGATCGGTCCGCCACGGTCGTAGGAGGAGCCGATGACGCGCATACGCTTGCCGGACCGCGGGGAATACCGGATGAGCAACCCCGCAACATTCACCCCCAGCTCGGGACCGCACCGGTCCCGAACGGTGTACGCGGCGGCGCACGTCGTGGCTGACCCCGCCACATCGCACATGGGTGAGGCCGAGGCGCGGCTCGATTGGGACGCGACGATGGCCTTCCGCCGTCACTTGTGGTCGCACGGGTTGGGCGTCGCCGACGCGATGGACACCGCCCAGCGCGGCATGGGCCTGGATTGGCCGGTGACCGCGCGGCTCATTCGCGCGAGCGCCGCGGAGGCCGGGCCCGGCGATCGTCTGGCGTGTGGCGTCGGCACCGACCAGCTCGCACGCGCCGAGGGGCTGGACAGGATCGTTGCCGCCTACGAACAGCAGCTCGAAGTCGTGGAGGAGGTCGGGTGCGTCCCGATCATTATGTGTTCGCGAGCTCTGGCCCGTACGGCCTGCGGCGCCGACGATTACGTCGCGGTCTATGGGCGCCTGCTGCGGCAGGTGAGTCGGCCCGCGATCCTGCATTGGCTCGGCCCAATGTTTGATCCGCAGCTCGAGGGTTATTGGGGCGCAGACGATCTCGATACGGCAGCGGAAACGCTGCAGCGCATCATCGCCGATAACGTGTCGGCAGTCGACGGGGTCAAGTTGTCGCTGCTCGACGCCGATGCGGAGGTCAGGTTCCGCGACGGTCTACCATCGACAGTGCGTTGCTACACCGGTGACGACTTCAACTATCCCCAGCTAATCGAGGGTGACAGTCGGCGTCACAGTGACGCCCTGCTCGGCGTTTTCGATCCGCTCGCGCCGTTCGCCTCGGCGGCGCTCGACCGGTTGGATGCCGGCGACGGAAAGGGATTCCGGGAACTGCTGGATCCCACCGTGGACTTGGCGCGAGCCGTTTTCAGTTCCCCGACGTATCACTACAAGACGGCTGTGGTGTTCCTTGCCTGGCTATGTGGACATCAGCGTCACTTCAGGATGGTCGGTGGCTACGAGTCGGCGCGTTCGCTGCGGCACTTGAGTGACGTCTTTGTGGAGGCCGACCGCATCGGACTGTTTCCGGACCCGCCGGAGGCGGCGGCGAAATTCGCGTCCCTGCTGAAGGTGTCCGGACTATGAATCGGTTTTCGCTGAACCACGCGACCACTAAACACTGGAACGTCCTCGACGCGATCGATGAATGCGCCCGACTGGGGATTGGAATCGGCCTGTGGCGCGACAGTGTGGCCGAGGCCGGGATCGCGACGGTCGCCGCGGCCGTGCGGGACGCGGGCGTTACCGTCACGAGCCTGTGCCGCGGAGGTTTCCTCACCGACCGCGACGGCGGGATCGACGACAATCGGGCCGCGATCGAAGAGGCTGCGCAGCTGGGTACGCGCGTGCTCGTCATGGTGTGCGGAGGCATCGGCGAAGGCAACGACGACATCGAGCAGTCCCGCGACGTTCTCGCGCAGCGCCTGCGCCTGCTGGTGCCGCACGCGCGCGAGCACGGGGTCCAGTTGGCGATCGAGCCGCTGCACCCGATGTTCGCCTCCGACCGCAGCGTGGTGTCGACACTGGACCAGGCGCTCGACATCGCCGAGCCGTACACCCCCGCAGATGTGGGAGTCGTTATCGACACCTACCACGTGTGGTGGGACCCGACAGTGTGGTCGGCCATCAACCGTGCCGGCCGGGCGGGACGGATTGCCGCTTTCCAGGTCGCCGACTGGGTGACGCCGCTGCCCGCGGGCGTCTTGACTGGACGCGGGCAACTCGGTGACGGCTGCGTGCCGCTGCGGCGGTTCCAGCGGGCCGTCGACGCCGCCGGGTACCGCGGCCCGGTCGAGGTGGAGCTGTTCAATGACGAAATCTGGGCACGCCCGGGTCCGCAGGTGCTGGACGAGACCCTGGCCCGATATCGCGCGCACGTGGAAATCACCTCAGCCTGACGCGGAATTTCGTGGCGGCCGAACACGTTGGCCCGTGGAGATCTTCCATCTTCAGAAAGGTGCTGCGCCGTGAGTCGTGTGCCATTGTCAATCCTGGATCTGGCCACCGTCGGGGACGGCGAAAGCGTTGCCGACGCCTTGCACCACAGCGTCGAAATGGCGCAGCTCGCGGAACGTCATGGCTATAAACGCGTGTGGTACGCCGAACACCACAACATGCGCACGATTGCCTCGTCGGCGACATCCGTCCTGATCGCGCACATAGCGGCGAACACGAACACGATCCGGCTCGGATCCGGCGGAATCATGCTGCCCAACCATGCGCCGATCACGATCGCCGAACAGTTCGGAACCCTCGAGACCCTGCACCCGGGGCGGATCGACCTCGGTCTCGGGCGCGCACCCGGCACCGACCAGCGCACCGTCCGTGCCCTGCGCCGCAGCCTGGATGCCGCGGAGACGTTCCCATCCGACGTCAGAGAGCTCCAAGCGTTCTTGAGCGACGACAGCGAGATCCCCGGCGTCACCGCCACTCCTGGTCGCGGCACGAACGTGCCGGTCTACATCCTCGGCTCGTCCCTGTTCGGCGCGGAACTGGCCGCGGCCTACGGCCTGCCTTACGCGTTCGCGTCGCATTTCGCGCCGCACGCGCTCCTGGATGCGATCGTCGCCTACCGGGACGGTTTCAAGCCTTCCGAGCAGCTGCAGGAACCGTACGTGATCGCCGGCGTCAACGCGATCGCGGCCGATACTCAAGAAGAAGCCGATGACCTGCATCATGAGGCGTTGCGTTCGCGGCTGCGGTTGCTGTTGAAGCGGCGCTTCACCGACGAAGAAGCCGACATGATGCTGCGGTCGCCGCAGGGACACCAGATCACACAGATGGCGATGTACAGCGCAGTCGGTACGGCGCAGGTGGCGACGAATTACCTCGACGAATTCGCGGCGCGTACCGGCGCGGACGAGTTGATCGTCGCGCACCAGGCCGTCTCGCCTGCGGCGCGGCTGCGTTCGGTCGAGTTGCTCGCCCAGACTTACGGCTTGGGCTGATCGGCGCGTCCGGTCCCGCGTGCGGTGTCGGCGCGCCGCCTCAACGCGGCGGCTTCGACGGTGCTGCCCGGCAACGCCGCGGCCTCGCGGAATTCGGCGGCCGCCGCCTCCGTTTCGCCTAGGCGCTCCAGCAGTTCGGCTTTGACGGCATGCCATCCCCGAAAACCGCTCAGTGGCTTTTCGATCTGTGACAGCAACGGCAACGCCTCCGCGGCCCCGTCGCGCATCGATACCGCCACTGCCCGATTGAGACGTACGATCGGGGAATCGGCGAGTGCGGCCAAGGCGTCGTAAAGCCGAACGATGCGATCCCAGTCAGTGTCCTTATACGAGGTCGTGGCGCAGTGGCACGCCGCGATTTCTGCCTGCAGCCGGTAGTAGCCGTAACCGCGAGGCGGGGAAGCTATGCGTCCCAAAGCGACGCGGCCTCGCGAAATCGCGGAATGGTCCCACAGCCGTCGATCCTGTTGCGCCAGCGCGACCGGCAGCCCGTCAGAGTCGATGCGGGCGGCGAAACGTGACACCTGAAACTCCATGAGCGCGTTGAGAGCATGGACTTCCGGTTCGGCCGGCAGCAGAAACGCCAACTGCCGGACCAGTCTGATCGCTTCGTGCGCAGCCTGGGGCCGCAGCGGCTTCTCGCCCGTGCCGCCGGTGTACCCCTCCGTGAAAAGCAGATAGGTCACCTGCAGGACCGAAGCCATACGGGCGGGACGCTCGGTGCGGTCTGGGACCTCGAACGCCACTTCGGCATCCGCCAACGTGCGTTTGGCCCGCACGATCCGCTGCTGGACGGCCTGGACCTTGACCAGCAACATTCGGGCGATCTGCTCGGTCGTCAGTCCGGCGACGGTGCGAAGCGTCAACGCCAAGCGTGCCTGCGGCATCAATACCGGGTGACACGCCACGAACACGAGCCGCAGAACGTCGTCGTCGATCCGGTCGGGGTCGGCGAGGTCGTCGACCGCGTCGGTCGCTCCCTCCACGTCGACGGCGAGCAACGGCTCGCGGTGGCTCAGGCGTTCGCTTCTGCGCCAGCCGTCGGCGGCGCGACGTTTCGCCACCGTCAACAGCCACGCGCCGGGCCTATCGGGGACCCCGCTTCGAGGCCAGCGGGTCAACGCCTCGAGTAGCGCCTCTTGGGCGAGATCTTCAGACCATGCGAAGTCGCCCGTATGTCTGGTGAGCGCGGCGACGATGCTGGCCGCTTCGCCGCGCCAGACGGCCTCGACGGTGCGGCGAGCCCCCGTATCGGTAGTGGACATGACGCGATAGTAGGTACTGGGCGTGACATGGACCGGTCTGTTCCGGTGAGCCGCCATGTTCCACGGCGAACCCACCGGAACCCGGTACTCATTCCTGGGCTGCGCGCCACTGTTTTTCTTTGTCGAGCCATTCTTTCGCGCGCGGATCGTCGGCGACCTCGCCGAAGTCATCGATCTCGTGGACCCGACGCACCTCCAGTGTGGTTCCCGGCCCGAGCGGGCATTTCTTCGCCCACATCATCGCTTCCTCACGGCTGGCGACGTCGAGGATCCAAAACCCCATGAACACTTCTTTCGCCTCGGTGAACGGTCCGTCGGTCACGACCGGCGCCTCCGATTCGAAATCGACCTTGAAACCTTCTTCCTGTTCGGCCAACCCTTCCGCGTAGGCGAAAACCCCCGCCTTGATGAGGTTTTCGTTGTAGGCGCCCATGTCCGCGATCGTTTGGGCCATGTCGGCCTCATCCATCGGCGCGGAGACGGTTTCGGGCGATGCCTGCATGATCAGCATCCAACGCATGGTGCTCGTCCTTTTCGCTAAGGGCCGCAAACGCTGTCAGTGTGTCGTTCGCGGCCGTTTTTCGGTGTACACCCAGTACGTCGAACGGCGCTGGGCGATATCGACACCGTGTCGGGAAGTTTCGAAGATTTCTTCCGACGGTGTCGGTCCCGCTTTCGTGTCGGTATCAGTCTCGCGCGGCACACAGTCGTTTCGGGATGGGTGATCCGCATCGGTCGTGCCATTTGTCGATGACGCGGAAAACTCCTTGCTGTGGTGATGCGCGAGCGGTTAAAATTGCGGTGTCTGTGTCCCCGACGAATCGAGCGGACTCTTGTACCACTAGATCGCTGACACCGCGCAGCCGTCGAGACGACCATCTGGTTGGTCTCGACCGCGTCGATGCGCGAGCGATCTAGTTACCCGCGTCCGGGACGAGCCACGAAACCTTTTCACGGCTGCGTAGCGGTGTCATCAGCCCACATCGACACCCAGCCGCCGCATGCGGTCGTACCGAAGGTTTCATCATGTCTACATCGATTGTCGTTTCGAACCTGTCTTTCACCTGGCCCGACGGATCGGTTGTCTTCGAGAAGTTGGATTTCGCCCTCAACCCGGCAGTGACTGCGCTGGTCGGAGACAACGGCGCCGGTAAGACGACGCTGCTGCGCCTGCTGGCCGGTGAGCTTCCCGCCGGCGCGGGCAGCATCAGCGGCGTCGCCCGCGTCGGGTATCTGCCGCAGGAGCTGCCGTTGCGCGGTGAGCAGCGGGTCGCCGATCTGTTGGGAATTTCGCGACAGCTTGCAGCCCTGCGGGCGATCGAGGCCGGCGATACTGATCCCGAAAACTTCGCTGTCATCGGCGAAGACTGGGATGTCGAGGAACGCGCCGAGGCCGTGCTGTCGGGGTTGGGCCTTTTCCAGCTGTCGCCCGACCGCAGAGTGGACACCTTGTCCGGTGGTGAAGCGATGCTCATCGGTTTCGCGGGCCGCCTGCTGCAGGGTCCCGACGTCCTGATCCTGGATGAACCGACGAACAATCTCGACATCGTGGCCCGGCAACGCCTGTACGACGCGATCGCCGCGTTCAACGGCACGGTGATCGTGGTGAGTCACGATCGTGCGCTCCTAGAACGGGTCGACACGGTGGCCGAACTGCGTGACGGGGCTCTGCGCATGTTCAGCGGAAACATCGATGATTTCGAGGCGGCTATCGACAGTGAACAGGAAGCGGCGGAACGCATGGTGCGGGCCGCGAAAGCCGACATGAATAAGCAGAAGAGCGAGCTGGCAGACACGCAGGTGAAGCTCGCCCGTCGCGTCCGCTACGGCAAGAAGATGTTCGAGAACACTCGGGAACCCCGCGCCGTCATGCGGGTTCGTAAACGCACGGCGCAGGAGAGTGCCGGAAAGCTCAAAGGACGGCACGAGTCGGAACTGGAGGCGGCCAAGGAGCGACTCTCCAAAGCCGAGGAACAGGTCCGCGACGATAAACGCATCGTCGTGGATCTACCGGACACGGCGGTCGGTTCCGGTAAGGACATCGCGCAGCTGCGGGGGCTCACTTTCGCAGACATGTACGGCGACGGCCTGGACCTCCACATCCAGGGCCCGGAACGCATAGCCCTGTTGGGTGCCAACGGTTCTGGGAAAACGACTTTGCTGCGGCTGCTGATTGGTCAGCTGGCACCACGGTCAGGCACGGTGACGGTCTCGGTTCCGGTCGGGTACCTGTCGCAGCGTCTGGACACTCTAGATGATGACGTGAGCGTGTTCGACAATGTCCGGCACCGCAACCAGGAAGCGCCGGAAACGATACTGCGCACGAGACTGGCGCGCTTCCTGTTCCGCGCCGGACGGGCCGATCAGGTTGTGGCGACACTGTCGGGAGGGGAACGGCTGCGCGCCGCGCTGGCGGCGACGCTGTCGGCCGAACCGCCCCCGCAACTGTTGCTGTTGGACGAACCGACGAACAACCTTGACCTTGCGAGTATCGGGCAGCTCGAGGATGCGTTGGCCGCATACGAGGGCGCACTGCTGGTAGCCAGTCACGACCGCGGATTCCTCCGCAAGCTCGGGATCACCCGGTGGCTCTATCTCGAGCCGGACGGCGGAGTGCGCGACGAGCTGCACGAACCCGACGATGTGGGCGAGAAGGAGCAGTGAATCGAGGAAGGGCGTCGGCGGCTCGGTGCGCGCGTCGAGGCATGTCGGTAGCATCTGCGGCCGTCTTGACGGCGTCGCGTCGGTACCCTCCACAGGCTTGCCCGGCATGACACGATGAACAGATGGATATTCCGGGCCGCGGACTCGCCAAGGGGCTGGCCGTCACGTTCCAGACGCTGACGCGGCCGGCCCAGACACACCAATACCCGGACGAGTCGCCTCAACTACCGCCGCGTTCGCGCGGAGTCATTGCGTTGGAAGAGTCGAACTGCACGGTGTGCATGCTGTGCGCGCGCGAATGCCCGGACTGGTGCATCTACATCGATTCGCACAAGGAGACCGTCGAGGTGCCGGGCTCGACCCGTACCCGTCAACGCAATGTCCTGGACCAGTTCGACATCGACTTCTCGCTGTGCATGTACTGCGGGATCTGCATCGAAGTGTGTCCGTTCGATGCGTTGTTTTGGTCGCCGGAGTTCGAATACGCCGAACACGACATCCGGAACCTGCTGCACGATAAGGACCGGCTCGGCGAATGGATGCCGACGGTGCCGGCACCTCCCGCGCACGACCCAGCCGGCGCCCCTGCGCGCGAAGAAACGACGGCCCTCAAAGCCGCCGAGAAGGCGGATGAGGGATGACACTGACCGATGTGCTGCTGGTGGCGTTCGGCGCGCTGACGCTTGCGGCGGCGGTTCGCGTGGTGACTTCGGCGCACCTGGTCCGGGCCGGCTTGTGGCTCGTCGTAGCGCTCGGCGGGGTGGCGGCGTGCTTCCTGGTGCTGACCGCCGAATTCGTCGCCTGGGTGCAGGTGCTCATTTACGTCGGCGCGGTCGTCGTCCTCATGCTGTTCGCGATGATGCTGACGAAAGCCCCGATAGGAGCGAGCGCCGAGATGGACCGGGCCCGCTGGCCCGCTGCGCTCGTCGGTGGCGGTGCTGGACTAGCCTTGTCGGCGTTGATGGTTGAGGCGTTTCGTTGGTCCAGCGTCGACATCGGCGAGGTCGAGTCCGGGAGCGCGGAACGTCTCGGCGGTGAAGTTTTCGGCTCGTGGGTGCTTCCGTTCGAGTTGCTGTCGGTCCTGCTGCTGTCGGCGCTGATCGGTGCCATCGCGATCACGGTGAAGAAGCGCGGCACCAAATAGTCAGCTGGAGCGTTCCACCATGTAGTCGCAGATCCCCAGCAGCGCATCCCGGGCTGGGCACGCCGGGAGGCTGTTCACGACTTCCTTGGCGCGGTCGCGGTACGACTCGAGAGTTCCGCGGGCCGTGTCCATCGCCTTCGACCCGCGTAGCAGCTCCAGGGCTTCGGGCAGGTCGGATTCCGACACTTTCCCAGACAGGAGCTCGCGCAGTCGCGGCGACGTGTCCTCCTGCTGAAGTGCATACAGGACCGGCAGTGTTGGCACGCCTTCGAGCAGGTCCGTGCCGGGTGTCTTTCCGGTCGTGTCGGCGTCGGAAAGGATGTCGATCAGATCGTCGGACAGCTGGAACGCGACCCCAATGATCTCGCCAAACTCGGCCAAGGCAGTGACAACCGACTCCGGTGCCCCCGAGAACTTGGCGCCGAGCCGCGCGGCCGTAGCGATCAGCGAGCCCGTCTTCTCGGCCAGGATGTACAGGTACCACTCGACGGGGTCTTGATCGTCGGGGGCACCTACGGTCTCGGCGATCTGCCCGTGCACCAGACGCGAAAATGTACGGGCCTGTTCGCGGACGGTGTCGGAGCCGAGTTCTGCGACGAGTTCGGAGGCGATCGCGAACAGGTAGTCGCCGGCGAGTATCGCGATCGAATTGTCCCAGCGGGCGTTCGCGCTGGGGGCACCGCGGCGGACGGCGGCCTCGTCCATGACGTCGTCGTGGTACAGCGTCGCCAGGTGCGTCAGCTCCATGACGAGCGCCGACTCGGTGACGCCGTGCGCTTCGGGGTCGCCGAAATGGGCGGCCGTCAACGCCAACATCGGGCGGAAACGTTTACCCCCGGCCTTGAACAGATGGGAAGCCGCCTCCGTGAGGAAACGGTCACCGGATTCGACGACATGGTCCAATCGCTTCTCGATGACCGCCAGGCCACGGCCGACCGATGCTTCCAGTTCCGTGTCGATAAATTCCAGAGGCATATCGGGATGCACCATACTCACCACGCCCCCCACGATACTGGCTGTACGACGCATGGGTACCGGGCCTGGTCGCAAATATGTTCTTGCCCATCTATCACTATGTTGAAAATCGCGCCTGGCGCACCGTTGCGAGACCGGGTGCAAACACTCCTTGATGGACGGTATTGATGCGGAACGCATAGGGGGCAAGGTGAACAGCTAAGTGACTTGAAGCAGCATACGGCGCCCGACCATCATGACTCCGGCGGAGATCAACATCAAAACTGCCATCACTGCCCACGCCACATCGTAGTTCCAGACATGGACGAGCGCGCCGAACGACAATGGACCGACACCGCCCCCCAAATACACACCCGTTTGGGTGACCCCCGTGGCCGCGGCGGGGGCATGCGGATGCCGCAACGTGATCGCGAAGTTCAATAGTCCCGGCCAAGCCCAGCCCAACGCGAAACCGGCCGCAGTCGCTATCGGAACGACCCAGTTCATCGGCAACAGGAACGCACCCAGACCGACCGCGCCGGACGCGAGCATGATCGCCACCATCGTGAGCCTGCCACCGGAACGCTGATCGGCGATCCAGCCGACACTGATACGCGAAACCAACCCCGCGATACCGCCCGCAGTGACCGTGAACCCCGCCATGGTCTCCGACATGCCGCGCGTCACCACGAAATCCGCTACGAAACTTCCCAACGGGTTCGCCGCAGTGGCACCCAGGCCGCTCGCGATCGTGATCACCACCAGCGCGGTCGACGGTTTCCCGGTGCGCTTTCGTGAGGAGGTGGCGACGCCGCGGCCGGACGGTATCGCGATCAACGCCAGCAACACCAGCGCCGCGGCCAGACCGAACCCCCAACGCCAACCGATCGTGAGCGCGACCGTCGGCACCGCGAGCCCCGCAAGCGTCGTCGACAGCGGTACCGAAGCCTGCTTGATGCCGAACATCAATCCTTTTCGGTGCGGCGGAACATGGTGCGCCAGCAATGAATTCGCCGCCAACTGGCCGAGACTGTTCGCGGGGCCCGCGGCCACCAACAGGATCGTCAACGTCGTCAAGTCGTGAGCCCACAGCGCTATCGCCAGCATCGACGCCGAGGACAGCACGATCGCGGCGCGCCCGACCGTATTGGGCCCGAGCCTTTCGACGAGCTGTCCGCTGGAGAAGCTGGCCAGTGCGCTGGCGGTGAAATACGCCGCGACCACCAGGCCCAGGCCGGCGGGGGAGAACCGCAGTTCCTGGATGATCTGGACGCTGAGCCCGCCCACGATGAACACGGGGCACACGGTCGCGACCGTGGTGATGACGGCGGCTGTTCCGGAACGCACGGGGGTCGTTGACGTCGGCATCGGCTGAGAGTACGCGCGGCCGGGACATGCTGGCGCGGCCCGAGGGCGCAAATGTGACATCGCAAGCACGTTGAAGAATGTGCACCGCCGCGGCACCGGGTTAGGTGGGGGCCAGGTGTGTACGCCGCGGCGGTGCGAACGAACCGTTGCTGTGCACAGTTCTTACTCGGGTTTCGATAACCGCAGGTGGACGATCATCTCTGCCCGGTTTCTCATCCGCATCACATGGATGACTACAAGTGTGGGTGGCGGTTTCGGGATTTTCCAGGCACCATTTTTCAAATGGCGATCATGGGGATCTGTATGGACCGCCATGGCCTGTTTACGGTAAGACAGACATGACGAAGACGTTGGCGTGCGGGGGAAGTAGGAATCGAAAGGTGGATAAATGAGTGGGTGGTCAGCTCGAAGCCCCGAGAGTGGAAGCGCCAATGGCCCTAAAGCAGGCCCAGCTCGAAACAAGGGTCGCCCTTCCGATCTCATCCAAAGTGTGCAGCGCGCTTTGCGCGTGATGGAGGCGATAGGTGCAGCCCCCGGAGGGTTGACTGCCAAACAGGTTGCGCGTCGTTGCGAACTGAACCTGCCCACGGCGTATCACCTGCTGCGGACTTTGACCTACGAGGGCTATCTGATCCGGGGCAACGCCGGCACCTACCTCGTTGGTCTGGAGGTCTCGGACCGTTATGCGGAACTGTCGCGGACCATGCAGGGCCCGTCGTCTGTCGCCGAAGTCCTGCAGCGCACCGTCGGCGAGACCGGTTACAGCCACTATCTCGGACGGATCGTCGACGAGCGTGTCGCCATATCGGCCGTGCGCGAGGGGGGCCGTTCGCCGCACTTGGAGGACCTCATCATCGGTTTCGATGATGGCGCGCACGCCACAGCGCTGGGCAAGGCGCTGCTGTCGACGATGTCGCCGCAGGAACGGCACCACTACCTGCGGCAGAGCGGTATGCGGCGTTACACGACGACGACCGTCACCGAGCCGCGCGAGCTCGAATACGATCTGGCGAACCTGGCGGCTCGCGGCGTCTACACCGAGAAGGGCCAGTACCGCAATAACGTCGGATGCGTAGCCACTGTGGTGCGCGACGATCCGGATCCTCGCTGCCGCACCGTGATCGCGTGCACGATGCCGTTGCACGACCTCGTCTGGTACGAGTCGCGGGTGAAGCGTCGGCTGCGTCGGGCCGCCGAGGAACTACAGCCGCTGATCTAGCCACGATGTGGGGCGTGCCGCTGCGCCGCGACGGGGGCATGGGGGTTGACGTAAAACCAGTCGACTCGTCGCGGCGCGCCCAGCAGAGCCACAACGGCTACGCCCGCCACTACCGGTATGGCCAGCACGACAGCAGCGAACAGGTAATTCGGTTCGACGGATGCGAAAGCATCCTCGCTGAGGCTGATCGCGGAGATCAGCGCGGAATATCCACGCACACAGAAGAAGATCGCGTAGCTCGCCGCCGCGATGGCCAACGGCCATCCGGCTTTCTTTCTCAAAATGACAAGTACCGCAGCCATGACCATGCATACGAACACCGTCGAGTGGGCGGCAATCGCCCCGATGGTTTCCAGTGTGTTATCCGCGAATGCCTGGTCGTCGGTCTGTATGAGTTCGAGTCCGGCATTCACCAGCTGCGCCCCGGAAAGGAAGAGCAGTAGCGTAACGGCGGCTGCGGTCCCGGCGGGGCGCCGACCGTGTGTTCCCGATACGAACGGTGAACGTGGTTCACCGGGGGATTGAGGCCGCCGTTCACGCAACCAGGTGGACACGCTGTCCAAGGACAGCAGGCCAATTGTCGCAAGAGCCAAGGCCAGCAGCACGATTGTGCTTACGAAAAACACGGGCTGCGACTCGTCACCAGCACTGTGGAAAAGCGACCCCGCGTGGCGCGGTACGGCCGTCAGGGTTTCCAGCGCCAGAGCGCCGGTGACGGCCAGCGCTGCCACGCGCACGGCTCCCTTTCCGAACGGCAGCCACACGGCACATACGCAGCCAGGAACGATCGATACGCAGGTCGGCAGTACCGAGTTGAGGAACTCGAACGTGTGTAGGCCCGGGTCGCCGGGGATGCCGAAATGCAGATGTAGCTGATACACCACCTGCGCAATCTGGGTCAGTGAAATGACCATGAGCAGGCTGGCCGCGATAATGACGCTTACCGGTGGCCCGTGCCGGCGCGGCGGCGCGGGTGTCCATGATTCTTGCTGGCTGTGAGGCGTCGTCGCGTATGCCTGCATTTCCATGCGCAAGATCGTAAGGGGGCCACACAACTCCGCCGCTCAGCGACTTACGAAGGAGTCGAAGTCTGTGCGGGTATGGGCTCGGCCTCAGCTTCAGGCTCGGAGGATTTCTTGACGTAGAACCAATCGACGCATTGCCGTCCGCTGAGTAGGACCAACGTCACGATGCCGGCAGCTGCGGAGAGCGTGTTGGCAGCGGCAAGGGATCCCTGGATGGCCAAATCGGTGGGGTTGGGGTCGTCGGCCGGTACCGTCAAGAACGTGCCGAGCAGGGCGAGCGAGACGAGGATCGCGTTCCCGGATACTGCGATGGCGAGGGTTCTGCCGCCCGCAACACCGAGATAGGTAAGAAAAGCAGAAACCACTATCGACAGAATAATGACTATTTGGGAGACGGTAAAGATACCGATTGACGCTGGAGCCATTCCGTTTGTCGAGGTGGCCGTCCAGATGGCGAAGTAGATTATCTGAGTCAGTGCAATGAGCCCCAGGAGTATGGCCACGATGATAATCCATCCCGGACGAATCTCGGGCGTCGAATCGATTGTGGAATGAGTGTCCGAGTCGGGATAGGGCCGGCGGGTTTTGCGCTGTGCACGGAGCCACCGAGAAACGGGCCCGAGCGTGAGCAGAACACTCACAGCGATAGCGAAAGCCACGATCACCAGGTCAACCATGAGATAGCCGGGCTGCCCGGTCCCCATTGGCAAGAGGACATTGGTGAAGTTCGTGGGTAGGGAATTCACCTCGGAAAACAGCAACGCACCTGACACCGCGAGCACGCCGACGCGCGCCGCCTCTTTGCCGAAAAACAGCACGATGGCGCATAGGAACCCCACGGCCACCGGTATGAAGCCTCGGGTCAGAAATCCCGCGATTTCGAAGGCATACAGGTCTTCACTTACGGTGCTGAGCTGGTCGGCTGTGTGAAACCAAACCCGCATGAGGTAGGCGGCGCCGAGCGCGGCCAATAGGACGATCGCGATGATCGATGTGACTGGCTGCCGCGTATCCGGCTCGCCTTCGTATGTTGTCGGATCTGTTTCGGTCTCGGGCGCGGAAGTGTCAGGGCAAGTATCCATAAGTGGACGCTACATCGGGGATACCCACATCTTGTTCCTCCGAATGGCCCCAGCAGCGACGGCTCAGCGATTGTCTACAATCGCGCGTTGTCGGCTGTGGAACCAATCGACCTGTTTGCGTCCAGTAAGGATAATGATGGTGGCCGCGCTGGCAAGCAGTGCCACCACGACGCCGCCTTGATACATCCATTCGACGAGGTCGGGGTTTGGGCTTGCGTCAACGGTGAACGAGTGAGCGAAGAGCACCATGCGGCGGTAACCAAAAAACAATGTGAAGCCGCTGACGGCGACCGTGAGGGTCCAACCAGCCTTCTTTCCGATCGTGGCCAGCACAACCGCGACCAGGGCTGCCAAGGGGACAGCGAGGAATCCGGAGTTGAATGCCAGGCTCTCTAGCTGCGAATCGGCCCCGAAGGCGGGTGCAGTCATCGTGAAATACGTTTGAACCAGCAAACCCAGGACGACGATGCACAACAGTCCCAGTGCGATCATGACGCCGACGGGACGTTTCGTAGGCACGTCGGAACCGGTCGCCTGTGCCTTGCGCCGCGCGCGTAGCCAGCGCGACACGTGCTTGCTCGACAGTAGGACCATCACCGCGACGGACACCACGATCGTTGCCAACTCGAGCGCCACGTACGCAGCCGAGGCGTGGAGACGAAGAGCGAGGTACTCCACCATTTGCAGTGTGTCTCTCGGCAGGGCGTCCGCGGCCATGGATGCCGAGGTGCCGGCGAGCGCTATGGCGATGACACGCCCAACATTTCTCGCGAAGAGGAGAACGATCGCTCCCGCAAACGCGGCTGCGGTCAGCACGTGGGAGCCAGCCAGCAGCGTAGTGGGGCCCATTATCCTCGCGAAGAACTCTGGTTGATATGTCACTGACTGGTACGCATCGAATCCGAGCCGTAGCAGTTCGAGGAAGCCCAGTGTCACTGTCAACACGATCGCGATGATCGCCGTCGTCGGCATTCGGCTGTCGTTCTCCGGCGTCTGCGGTGGCGTCGCCGGCGAGGGTGTTGATGTTGGTGGAACGGGCGCTGTGCTTGACGTCGGAAGTCGGCTGTCCATAAATGACATGGTATTCATATGCGAGAATGGCCACTGAGGCGGGACCTACGTCAAAGTGGATCATGACAGTGTCGTTGCTTGGCCTTGATTGCGTGCCGCTCGTGTACCCAATCCGCGCATTTATGGCTGGACAAGACCATCAATAGGACGACGGAGGCGATCGCGCTCAACAGCAGCAGCACCATCGCGACCCAGTACCGCACGTCATAGAGTCCATCGTAGATTCCCCACTCGGCGGTGTACATGACGTTGGTGGCCATGAGGTCGAAACCGGTCCATGCGGTAGCGCCTGCGACCGCGAAGGCGAGTAGCCGCGCGATGCCGTTGGCCCTGAAGGTCAAGACTCCCAATGCGATGGCGCTGGCGCCGAGAACGAACTCCACGCCGCTGAGGTGGGGCCACCGTTCGAATGAAAAACGCGCGAACAGGAGTTGGATTGCGCTATATCCCAAAAGGAATAGTCCAATAGCGAGCAGCAATCCCGCCGCGAAGTGGAATGCGGCCGGTTTCGCCTGCGTGTCTGGATCGGGCGGTGTGAATGGTGAACGGCTTCGGTCCCGACGTTTCTCGTAGTGCCAGATCGAGATCTTCCGGCGCGTCAAAATCACGACCGTGACGATCGAGAGAACTATGTGGAATATAAGAAGTAGGGGTAGCGGCATGGGAATGACCGACATCGGATAAAAGAGCAGAACGTCTGTGCTGCTGAATATGACGATGCCGGATATGGCCAGCGCGAACACTCGCCCCCATTCACGCCCGAACAGGATCACCGCCGCCGCGGCTGCGGTCGCGACCGCGAGGAGTCCCAGCCTGAATACGAGCCACAGGTCGGCGATCAACGCGGTTCTCAGCATCACGTTGAATTCGAGCATCCTGGCTACGAGCTCCACCATGTTGCCGATGGAACTCAGAAACAGCGCGACGCTGGCCACGAGCACGGTGACCGGCACGGGTCGGTGCGTAACGCCTCCGAACCCTTGCTGGACAGTGAAGTCATCGTCGGGGGCGGTGTAGTTCGTGCCGAGGCCGGGCGACTGCTGCCCGGGCTGCGGGGCGTCGCGGAAAGACATACCGACATCGTAGACGGACCGCCGACACCAACGCGGAGCGAAAAGTACACGGGCTTCGGACGTACCGCAGCAACGGCGGCCCCCGGCGCGTTCACCGGGAGCCGCGCGGATGAGCTGTCGTCAGTCCTGATCGGGGATGATCAAGTTCAGCAGCCACGTGACGATCGCGACGACCACGGCACCCAGCAGGGCATACCAGAAGCCGTCGATGTGGAACGGGATTCCGAACTGTTCGGCTATGACATCCACCAGCAGGAACAGCAGCGCGTTCACGACAAGCGCGAAAAGCCCGAGGGTGAGGGCGTACAACGCGCAGCCCAGCACTTTGATGATCGGCTTGAGGACGCCGTTGATGACACCGAAGATCAATGCGACCAATAGGAAAGTCCCGACGGTGCCGAACGTGGATTCGGCATGGACGGCGATATGCGGGTCGAAGAGCAAGGTGGTGACCCACAGGGCCACGGCGGTAACGCAAATATTGAGGAGATAACTCACGGCTCAATCGTGCCAGATTCGTGCATGCGAACGTGCCCTCGTCGTCATCGATCGGGGCACGCAAACCGGTCAGGAGAACAGGGCGCCGATCATGCAGAGGAAGCAGACGATGAGCGCGACCCCCAGCGGGACCGCCAACACGCCGAGGTAGAGGCCCATGCCGTTGTATTCCTGCGGCGGAGGTCCGATCGAGCCGTCGACGCCGAACGTGAACATTGGTGAGCGGTACTCGACAGGGAGGTTCTGCCCCTCTTGGGCGTTCACCTGGATTTCGGCGTGCCCGAAGTCCCACAGGTAGGGGGTCACCACTTTGACGTGATGCGGTCCCGGAATCACCGGGATCGTGTTGGATCCCCACTGCGGATTCGGCACGGGCTGCCCGTCGAGGATGATCTTGGGCTTGAAGAGCGAGAGTATGAACGCCAGCGGGTGATACTTCGCGTCGACGGTGATCCACGCCTGACCGCCGCCGTGTGGTGGCGGGCCGGGCTGGCCGTAGTCGGGAGACGCGTAGCCGGGTTGTTGTCCATATCCAGGCTGCTGGGGGTATCCGGGTTGCTG
>DXIM01000094.1 GCA_019112895.1 Candidatus Stackebrandtia faecavium | reverse complement strand
CACCTTCGGCCCGATCAGCGACAACGCGCAGGGCATCGCCGAAATGTCCGGTGACATCGACGAAGAAGCCGCGCAGACTCTGACGGACCTCGACGCCGTCGGTAACACCACGAAGGCGATCACGAAGGGCATCGCTATCGCGACCGCCGTTCTCGCCGCGACCGCGCTGTTCGGTTCGTACACCACCGCGATCAAGAACTCGCTCGGTGACGCTTCCGACGCCGCGATCGACGCTTTGCTGAACGTCGCCGACCCGGCCAACATTGTCGGTGTCATCGCCGGTGCCGCGGTCGTGTTCCTGTTCTCGGGCCTGTCGATCAACGCCGTCTCGCGTTCCGCGGGTGCGGTCGTGTTCGAGGTGCGTCGCCAGTTCAAGGCGTTCCCGGGAATCATGGATGGTACGCAGCGCCCCGAATACGGTCGCGTCGTCGACATCTGCACCCGTGACGCCCAGCGCGAACTCGCCACGCCGGGTCTGTTGGCCGTCATGGCCCCGATCGCGGTCGGTTTCGGCCTCGGTGTGGGTCCGCTGGCCGCTTACCTTGCCGGCGCGATCGCCTGCGGTGTGCTCATGGCTATCTTCTTGGCGAACTCGGGCGGCGCCTGGGACAACGCGAAGAAGGCCGTCGAGGACGGACTCCACGGCGGTAAGGGCTCTGAGGCCCACGACGCCACCGTCATCGGTGACACCGTTGGTGACCCGTTCAAGGACACCGCCGGCCCGGCTATCAACCCGCTGATCAAGGTCATGAACCTGGTTGCGCTGTTGATCGCGCCGGCCGCCGTCATGTTGTCGGCCGACGGCACCAGCCCGAACCCGGCTGTGCGGATCGGTATCGCGGTTCTCGCGACCGCCGTCATCGTGGTGTCGGTTGGCTGGAGCCGCAGCAAGCCGATCTCGGTCGGTGGCGACAGCGACGACAAGAAGGAAGAGGTCAGCGCCGAGAAGGCCTAATCTCTACCGCGTAGAAGCGGGGCGTTTCCTCATGGGAACGCCCCGCTTTTTGTGTGTCCCACACGGTAAAGCGCGCCTCCTGCGGAGCCGAACACCCGTCCGGATGAAACAGTGATGCCATGAGCATGCGAAAGGCGTTTGTTGCGTCCGCGATGGTGTGTGTCCTGTCTGGCTGCGGTAGCGGGCCGAATGCACAGGAGTGGGCGGACGACGTGTGCACTTCGTTGAAGCCGTGGGCCGGCGAGATCAGCGACCTCACTGAGGAAGCCAACGGCGCGATGGGACCACAGTCGTCACCGGAAGAGGCCCAAAAGGAATTGGTGACTCTGTTGTCGGGCGCGGCGGAAGCGACGGAGACCGCACGTGAGGGCGTCGAGAAGGCGGGCGTGCCGGATGTGGATTCCGGGGAGGCCATTGCGGACCGGTTCACCAGTTCGCTTGCGGAGACAAGGGACGCTTACAGTGACGCGCGTGACGGAATCGAGTCCTTGGACGCTTCGGAGGATTCGTTCTATGACGACGTGTCGCAGATCATGACACAACTGGACAAGGACTACCAGAACGTGCCGCAGGTCGCTTCGTTGAACTCCGATGAGCTGCGTGATGCGTTTGCGCAGCTCCCCGACTGCACGTAGCAGGGCCTCGGCTAAATATCCAGATGGTGGCAGCGGATTGGCAGTTGCCTGTATGGTGCGGATGGCGTGCCCTCTTCCTGCTGAAATACAGGTCCGGTGCCGGGGCGCGCGAGGCAGTGGTCTTGGCAAACGTTACGTTTGACAGCCCGGCCCCCGTAAGTGACATCCGTCCTTCATCAGCATAACGAGTGGGATAACTGCAGTGGCTCCATCCACCAAGCGCCTTGTCATCGTCGAATCTCCGGCGAAGGCACGTACGATCGCAGGCTACCTAGGCGACGGCTACCTTGTAGACTCGAGCCTCGGCCATATCCGCGACTTGCCGCGCAATGCCAAGGAAGTGCCGGCGAAGTACGCCAAGGAACCGTGGTCTCGACTCGGCGTCAATGTAGACGATGACTTCAAACCGCTCTATGTGGTCAACCCGGACCGTAAGGCCCACGTCAAGGCCCTCAAGGACATGCTGGCGGAAGTGGACGAACTTCTGCTCGCCACAGATGAGGACCGCGAGGGTGAAGCGATCGCCTGGCATCTTTTGGAGACGTTGAAGCCCAAGGTGCCGGTGAAGCGGATGGTTTTCCACGAGATCACTGAAAGCGCGATCGCCGCGGCCGTCGAAAACCCTCGCGACATCAATCGTTCGCTGGTTGACGCACAGGAGGCTCGGCGCATTCTCGACCGTCTTTACGGTTACGAGGTTTCGCCGGTGCTGTGGAAGAAAGTCATGCCGCGCCTGTCGGCGGGGCGGGTGCAGTCGGTGGCGACGCGCGTCGTGGTGGAACGCGAACGTGCCCGCATGCGTTTCGTGGCGGCCGACTATTGGGGCATCACGGCGCATTTGCGCACGCAAGACGACACCGAGTTCACCGCGAACCTCGTCAGTTTCGATGGCGACCGTGTCGCCACCGGTAAAGACTTCGACGCGGAGACGGGACGCGCGAAGGCCGGGGTCGTACATCTGGACGAGACGGGTGCGCGGGGTCTCGCGGACAGGCTCGCCGATAGCGACTACACGGTGAGGCGCGTCGATAATAAGCCGTACCGTCGCCGCCCTTACGCCCCGTTCATGACGTCGACGCTGCAGCAGGAGGCGTCGCGGAAGCTGCGCCAGTCGAGCGCGCAGACGATGCGGATCGCGCAACGCCTGTACGAAAACGGGTACATCACGTATATGCGTACCGACTCCACGAACTTGTCGGAGACGGCAATTTCGGCGGCGCGTCGGCAGGCGGCGGAACTGTTTGGGGAGCGTTATGTTCCGGCCGAGCCTCGCCGCTATGCGCGCAAAGTCAAGAACGCTCAGGAAGCGCACGAGGCGATCCGGCCCGCCGGGGACAATTTCCGTACGCCGAAACAGCTCTCCGGCGAACTGTCCACCGAAGACATGCGGGTTTATGAGCTGATTTGGCGCCGCACGATCGCCTCGCAGATGACCGACGCGGTCGGTAACTCTGTTTCGGTGCGTATCGCGGCGTCGTCGTCGACCGGCGAGGACTGCGAATTCGGGTCGTCCGGTAAAACGATCACCGACCCGGGCTTCCTCAAAGCCTATGTGGAGTCCAGAGACGACGGCGACACTGACGACGCCGAACGGAAACTGCCGCAGCTGGAGCGCGACGACGCATTGCGGGCGAACCGGCTCGAACCTTCGGGCCACCGCACGCAGCCTCCGGCTCGTTACACCGAGGCTTCGCTGGTCAAGGCGTTGGAGGAACGCGGAATCGGCCGCCCGTCGACGTATGCGGCCATCATGCAGACCATCCAGGACCGTGGCTACGTTTTCAAGCGCGGACAGGCGCTCATCCCGTCGTTCGTCGCGTTCGCGGTCGTCGGCTTGATGGAAAAACACTTCGCCCGCCTGGTCGACTACGACTTCACCGCGGGAATGGAATCCGAACTGGACGGAATCGCCGCGGGAGAAGGCGCCTCGCTCGAATTCCTGCGCGAGTTCTACTTCGGCGAGACCGGTGCGGAAGAAGGCAGCGTCGCGGCTGCCGGCGGCTTGAAGAATCTCGTGTCGGAGGAACTCGGCCGTATTGACGCACGCGGCGTCAACTCGATCCCGCTGTTCACCGACGACCAGGGGCGCCGCACCGTCGCGCGGGTCGGGCGTTACGGCCCCTACCTGGAACGGTTCTCGCCCGATGCCGCCCCGGACGAGCCGGGCGAACGCATCTCGATCCCGGAGTCGATGGCGCCGGACGAAGTGACGCAGGAGAAAGCCGAGGAGCTTTACGAGGCGGGCACGGGCGAGCGTGAGCTCGGTGAACACCCCGAGACCGGCGAAACGATCAACGCCAAGACTGGGCGGTACGGCCCGTATGTGACGACCGGTGAAAAATCCGCGTCGTTGCTGTCGGACCAGAAATTGAACGAGATCACTCTCGCCGACGCGGTCCAACTGTTGTCGCTGCCGCGACTCATCGGCGTCGACACCGACGGCGAGGAGATCCGCGCGGGCGCGGGACGTTTCGGTCCGTACATTGTCAAGAACAAGGACTACCGTTCGCTCGAGTCCGAGTCGCAGCTGTTTTCGATCAGCCTCGAAGAGGCGCAGAAGCTGTTGGCGCAGCCGAAACAGCGGGGTCGTCGCGCCGCGAAACCGCCGCTGAAGGAGCTCGGCGCAGACCCGGCGACGAAACTGAACGTCATCATCAAGGACGGACGGTTCGGTCCTTACGCGACGGACGGCGAAACGAACGCGTCGTTGCGCAAGACCGACACGATCGAAGACATCACGATCGACCGCGCCTCCGAACTATTGGCTGAGCGCCGTGCGAAAGGGCCGGCCACAAAGAAGGCGGCCGCGAAGAAGACGGCAGCGAAGAAGGCTCCGGCTAAGAAGGCCGCTGCTAAGAAGACGACCGCGAAGAAGGCCACGAAAAAGGCCGCGTCTAAAAAGGCCACCACGAAGAAGACTGTCGCTAAGAAGAGCGCAGCGGCGAAGAAGAAGGCCGCGAGCAAGAAGACCGGCGACCCCCGCACCGACGGCTGAGGCCGCTCACGCCGCGCAGCCTGATTCGGCCCGGCGTGCCGCTGGGATGCTCGAAGCTCGGCGCAGTGGGTGGCAGCCCCTGTATGCGTGCATGTTACTGACATGGCGGTGCGAGCGCCTGAACCGGACCGTTGGGATTCGGGCATGTTACTGACATGAGGTACACAAAGCTTGGGCTGCCGCGAGGCAACGGCGCATGTTACTGACTTAGTTCGTGTTACCGCACAGGCGACTACGGCGCGCCCGCCCGCCATCGCGTTCTCTGGAATGATGGGCTGCTGTCTTTGCGAAAGGAATCCACTGTGCCCGATTTGAGCATTCGGCCCTCCATCGGAGCCGCAG
>DXIM01000016.1 GCA_019112895.1 Candidatus Stackebrandtia faecavium | reverse complement strand
CAGGCACAAGGAATCGCCGGCAGGATCTCAGGGATCCTGCCGGCGATTCCTTGTGCCTGAAACGCTAGGCGGCCGTCAGTACGAACCGGTCATCGCGCACGGCGGTCTGTTCACCCTTATGACATGCAGCCACGCCGTACCGGTTACCGGACGTACTGTTCGCCGCCGGCTCGCCGGACCTTCCCTGCGTACAGATCGGGTCCTCCTCGGGGTTGCAGGAAGGGTTGCCGGGATCATCGGACGGGTCGCCCGGATCGTCGGTGCAGCCCGGCGCGTTCGGATTCTCGAGGCAACACTCGACATCGCCCGGCTCGCAACGCTCCGGATCATTCTCGTCCTCGCCTTCGTCACCGTCCTCGCCTTCGCCTTCGTCACCGCCGTCGTCATCGCCTCCCTTGGAAGCATTACCGACGGTCTTGTCGCCAATATTCTTAGGATCCGGGAACGGGATCGGCCCCTCATCGCCACGGACGATCTTGTCCGCCTCGTTCATGAATTCCCACCAGATGTCGCCGGTGATCGTGGAACCGAAAGCCGGAGAGCCGTCATTAAGGTTGACGACACCGTTCTCTTCGCTCTTATCGCCGACCCACACCGCGGTCGCCAACGAAGGCGTATAGCCCGTGTACCAGATCGCGGAGTTCTGATTGCACTCGTCGTCGCAGTAACGCTCCCACGTACCGGTCTTAGCTGCCGTGCCTTGACCGTTCGGCAATGTCACGCCGTTCGGGTTGTTCCCGACGGTTTGCGGACCGACCGCCGAAATAATGTGGGTCGCGTCGGCGGCCACATCCTCTTCGATGGCGGCACTACGCTCCACCGATTCGTCGTTGGCCTCCCACACCACTTCGCCTTCACTGTCTTCGATCTTCTTCACGAAGTGCGGTTCGTGGTACACGCCGTTGGCCGCCAGGGTCGCGTTGGCTACCGCCATGTCTTTGACGGACACCGGGTATTGACCGAAACCGATCTCGTTGTCGACGACGTCGCGCGGATTCTGGTCGTTCTTGAGGCGCTTGTCGATGTCTTCGTCGTGGAGGTCGACGATTTCACCCGATGACGGGTCCTTAATCTGGGTGATGCCCATGTCGCGCGCCGCGAGCATCACCTTATTGGCTCCGACCTCGTCGGTGATCGCGTAGATCGGGGTGTTCAGCGATTCGCGAATCGCGTCCTTCATCGTGATCTGAGGTTTATGGGCGTCGCCCGCGTTACGCACGGGCAATTCGCGGCCAGGGAACTTCTTCTCCTTCGAGCCGTCCCAGACGCTGTCCATCGAGATGTTGTCCTCGAGGGCGGCCACCATCGTGAACTCCTTGAAGGACGAGCCCGGCGGGTGCATGCTGTCCGAACCGGCCTTATCGACACCCGTGCCGTCGTTGCCGCCGTAATAGGCCACGATCGCGCCAGTGTTTGGGTCAACCGACACCAAGCCCGAGCGCAGATTGTCGTTGGTCTCGTTGGTGGCCTTGGCCATGGCGCCCTTGCCTTTATGGTTGGCCTGTCTGACCGCCGCATCCTGGAGTTTCTTATCCAGGGTCGTGGTGATCTTGTAGCCGCCGATTTTTAGTTGCTCGACGCTGTCCAGGCCGATTCGTTTACGTGCCTCTTCCAAGGCATAGCGGTGCGTAACGAAGCCGGTGTCCTCTGTGGCGCCCTTATTGGCGCCGGTACCTTCGAGCTTTTGTGTGTCGGGAAGTTCGGTGAACTTCTCACGCTCGGATTTCTTCAGCGCCCCGACATCGACCATGCCGTCGAGCACGTACTCCCAGCGCTCGGTCACGATCTGCAGGTGCTTCTTTTCGGGAAGCTCGTACGGGTTCACTCGCGGGTCATAGGTACCGCCGGAGGCTTTCAGTTGCGCGATGAGCAAAGCCACTTCGTCGGGTCCGAGGTCCTTAAGCTTCTTACCGAAAAACGCTTCGGAAGCCGCACCGATACCGAAGGCGCTGCGGCCGAACGGCATGACGTTCAAATAGTCGGTGATGATTTCGTCCTTGGACTTCGCATCACCCAGCTTCATAGCCATGACGGCTTCTTTGGCTTTACGGAAGTACGTGTCGTCGCCACGCATGTCGGCGATATGCCCCACGTACTGCTGCTCCAGCGTGGACCCACCCTGCTGGTCTCCGCCGGTGACGTTGTTGACGAACGCACGCATCACGCCCCAGGCGTCGACGCCGCCGTGTTCCCAATACTTGCGGTCCTCTGCCGCCACGAGGGCTTCCTTGGCCAGCTTCGGCATGTCATCTTTGGAAATGACCTTCCGGTCTTCAATCCCGACGCTGCCGATCTTTTCCTTGCCGTCCGCGTACATCAACGTCGTGCTTTGTTCCAGTTCATTGAAGACTTCGTCGGGTACCGGGACCTTAGCGAACAGGATCGATCCCGCCACGGTACCGATGCCGATCATCATGACCATCACGCATCCGAGCGCGATCAGGTTCCGGCGGCGACGTTTCTTCTTCTTGGCCTTCTTACGGGCCTTCTCTTCCTCTTCCGACAGCTCGCCGCTCGGTGCGCGTTTACCTCCGACGCGTGCGCTGCCCCGCGCGCGTCCCGGCCCGGCACTGTCAGCACCCGGGACCCTCGCGCGGCCGGTCGTCAGCGGCTCGTCGTGAGGCGACGGCGGCCGAACAGAGCCCGCGCCACTCGAACGCGACCGGGACGGCTCATCGTATGGCGCGCTGAAGCCGGAGCCACGTCCTTCGCGGTAGGAACCGTAGTCGCCTTCGCGACCGTCGCCACGACCGAAGAAGTCATCGCCGCGGCGGCCGCCGTCATAGCGGCCGTAATCGCCGGAGCCGTAGTCACCGTAGCCCCGCGGTCCGTAATCGTTCATTGTGTCTTGATACCCGTCCGTCCAGGTCGAGATATGCCGCGGTTCTCATGGGGGGTAGCGGCCTTTGGGGTGGAGTTGTCTTGACCCATCGCATAGCTTTGGATCACGTGGTTCCAGCCGCATCCACGGCACACCTCAACGACGTACACGTCAAAGTGGCGATGACTCCGAGACAGAGCCACCAACTCGGCACGGCTGCGCGCTTGTCCTGACGAAGAACGCAACTCATCGCCGAAAATATAGTGCACCAGCCTCAAATTTTCGCGACGGCAGATGGGACAACGTCGAGGCGTCGTCTCACCATGGAAGTAGCTGGCGCTGAGTAGATAAGAGGAAGCATCGCAAACCTCATTGGTATCGCGCAAACCGGCACGGAAATCCCGCAGCAGCGCGTTGCGCCGCAGCGAGTAATCCACGCCCGTCGATACTGATTGCACCACGCCAGACTACTTCCCTTACGGCCCATCACCACTGGCGACCGCCCCACTTATCCTTGTTCGTCCTCTTATTGGCCTGGCAATTTTGGCCACGCAGCCCATGGGCGGTCGTCGATATCGCTTATCCATCGCGGCTTTTCTCACGCTCGCGCTAATGTGGTGATGTATCGGATCGATACATCATGAGCAGCGATCGTGCGGAGGTGTGGTGCTAGAGTTGGCGGTATTGGGACTCCTCCACGAGACCCCAATGCACGGTTACGAACTTCGAAAGCGCCTTGCCACCCTTCTTGGGGCATTTCGTGCGGCATTCAGCTACGGATCGCTCTACCCAACATTGCGCCGTATGCGTGAAGCCGGATGGATAACTCACGATGAACCGGCGCGACGCGACGAAGCACCACCGCTAACCGGCCGACGTGGGCGAATCGCCTACCGCCTCACGCCCGAAGGCAAGGAGCGTTTTGCTGAACTGATGGCATCCACAAGCCCGCAAGCATTCGAAGACACGGGTTTCGGTGTGCATTTCGCGTTCTTCTCGCGATGCGAACCGGCCGTGCGTCTTCGCGTGCTCGAAGGTCGCCGCCGCAAGGTCGAGGAACGGCGAGAAGCCCTGCGTGACACGTTGCAACGCACCACGCAGCGGCTCGACGCTTACAGCCTTGAACTGCAGCGGCACGGCCTGGACGCATGCGAGCGCGAGGTTCGGTGGCTTAACGAAATAATCGCGTGCGAAAGCGCTGGGCGGCCGCCGCGAGCCTCATTCGGCAACGACGCCGACAGTTCCAGTGACCAACCACACAATTCACAAGAGTGATCATTTTCAAGAAACAGGAGGCATATGCGATGGGTAGTATCCGCGTCGCCATAGTCGGTGTCGGTAACTGCGCCTCATCGTTGGTGCAGGGTGTCGAGTATTACCGCAACGCCGAAGCGTCCGACCGGGTCCCCGGCCTCATGCATGTGCAGTTCGGCGACTACCACGTGGGCGACATCGAATTCGCGGCTGCGTTCGATGTCGACGCCAAGAAGGTCGACAGGGATCTGTCGGAAGCGCTCGTCGCCAGCGAGAACAACACCATTCAGTTCTGTGAAGTTCCGCCCACGGGTGTCAATGTTCAGCGCGGACCGACGTTGGACGGTATCGGGCAGTACTACACCGAGATCATCGAGGAGTCCGACACCGCGCCGGTCGATGTGGCTCAGGCGCTGCGAGACGCACAGGTCGACGTGGTCGTGTGCTACCTGCCGGTCGGTTCGCAGGAGGCCGCGCTTTACTACGCTCAGGCCGCGATCGACGCGGGCTGTGCCTTCGTTAACGCGTTGCCGGTCTTCATCGCGTCTGCGCCCGAGTGGGCGCAAAAGTTCGCCGATGCCGGCTTGCCCATCGTCGGCGACGACATCAAGTCGCAGGTCGGGGCGACGATCGTGCACCGTGGCTTGGCGAAACTGTTCGAAGACCGCGGGGTTGAGCTCCTACGTACGTACCAGCTCAACTTCGGCGGCAACATGGACTTCATGAACATGTTGGAGCGTTCCCGGCTGGTCTCGAAGAAGGTGTCGAAGACCCAGTCGGTGACGTCCCAGGTACCGCACGAGATGCAGGGCAGCGATGTCCATATCGGGCCTTCGGACCATGTCCCGTGGTTGACCGACCGCAAGTGGGCTTACATCCGCCTGGAGGGTCGTTCGTTCGGCGACACCCCGTTGAACGCCGAACTGAAGCTCGAGGTGTGGGATTCGCCGAACTCGGCGGGTGTGATCATCGACGCATTGCGTGCCGCGAAGGTCGCTAAGGACCGCGGTTTGAGCGGCCCGGTCATGTCGGCGTCGAGCTACTTCATGAAGTCGCCGCCGCAGCAAAAGAGCGACCACGATGCGCATCAGTCGGTTGAAGACTTCATCGCTGGAGCCGACGACCGCTGATCCGCAACCCCAGCTTGTTTCGCTTTTTTCGGCTCGCGTGAAAGGCAGCCGCAAACGCAGCTCGGCTAAGCCAAGCGGTGGGTGGATACAACACCAGGTATCCACCCACCGCGGCTCGCCGCCAGTGCATCAGCTGGTGGCGCGAGTCAGTCCGGCGTCCGGCGAGGCTGCGAGGTAAAGAGCTCCGGCTGGCCGGTCTCACCTCATCGCCGTCACCGCTTGACGTAGGCGCCTGAGGTCACGGCGACGCCTCTCGAAGGTGGCGCCGAACGTCAACAGCAGTACACCGGCAACGGCCAACGGCAGCCAAGACGGTACATATGTCCACAGTACTGCGATCTCACGGATGGTAAGCAGCGGCAGAATGATCCCGCTAACCACGACCGGCGCCTGCAATCGACGCCACGACCCCAGAAGCAATACCGCTACGACGGCCACGCCCAGTCCCAAACGCCGCCACGGCTCGTCAGGTGACACCAGCACCAATGCCAGCGAGGGAAGCAGCCCCAGGCATAGACCCGCGCCGTACGCCGCCCAACTCCGCAGCTGCGGATGGCGCCGCAGCTCCATCCAGCCTGCGACAACCGTCGCCAGTGCGAACGGCACCGTATAGAACTCCACAATAGAGATGTTGACCATGTCCAGCAACAGCCAGTAGGCGCCGAAAGCCGCCAGCGTGCTCGCGCAGGCGTAGACCGGCGCACTACACAGCAAGCGGGTTCGAACTGACAGCAGCGCTAGCAAACCCAACAGCGATCCGTACACCACCAGCGCGATCGCGAGCCTTAGCGACACCGACGTGGTCAACAAGAGCCCCAGCCACGCGATCACATGACCAGCGACCTCTACGGAGCCGGCGGCGCCTGCGATCACCCGCGACCTGGTCGCCCGCAAGGCGAAGAACGCCGCCGACACCGTCAATACCCCAAAAGCAACCAAGGAGGTCCGCAGTTCGACCGCGAAACCGGCGGCCAACACGGTCCCAGTCAAAGCAGTCCCGCACAGCAGCCACCCCGCAGCGCGTCGTGCCGCAGAAACCGCGATGCTCGCACAGATCATCGTGGCGACGCTGATGAGCGCCGTGACCAGGATGGTCGTCGTCGCGGTAGCCAAGGCGCCAGCCGTGGCAACGCCCGCACTGAGTGCCGCAGTGACAGCGCAGACAGCCAGCTGCACGGGGGCAATTCGCGCACGGGCGAACACCGCATAGGCCGCGATCGCGACTGCCACCGTGACCAGCGGCAGGGTCGGCCACGCCAGATTCAACGCGACCGGGATGCTGGGTAGCACCAGAGCCGTTACGGCCGCCGCGACCGGCAACGCTGCGCGTCGCGACATCAATCCCCACGCCGCCACGATCAGGGTTGCCGAGGCGAGAGCAAGCACCACCACATCCGTACCGTCGCCTGGAACAGAAATCCAAACCCAAGCGGGCGCCAGCCCCTCGACGGTAGTGCTCGGGAAACCGGTCCAGACATCGAGAAGCCACTCGTACGGCAGCGTGTACGCCATTATCGGTATCCGCAATGTCATCGCCAAAGCCGGCAGTACCCCCATAAGGGACAGGCCGGCGCGTATGGCTGCCGCGGTCCGATTGGGCAGCATCAACATCGCCGTGCTGGTGCCGATCAGCCCCGAAATTGCGAAGAACAACGCGAGGTACGGCGTGTCCTGGCTCATCATTGCCGCGGCGATGGCCATGACAGGCACGGTGATGCTCGCCCACGGCAGATATGCAGTTGCCACCACACGCAGGCCACACGCGACGAGCAGGCCAAGGCCGGCTGCCGCCATCGCACACATGGCCAGGCTCAACGGCGACAATTGCCACGACACGCTCAGTTGCCACGACATGCCCAGCAGGACGGTGACCAGCGACAGTAGTGCGAGCCCGCAGGCGACTGCGGCGCCTCCGACAACGGTGCGGCGACGGTAGCCGACCACAGCGGTAATGGCCGAAAGCAGCAGCAGCGCGATGCCAATCTCCCCGCAAAAGGCCAACATGTCTGGGTGATGCAACGAGGCCGGGCTGTATCCGGGCCGGGCCAAGATGTCTGGTGGGTGATGCAACGGGTCCCGCAGTGCGGTCGCCAGGCTGTATCCGCCCGAGGCCAGGGAGAGTCCACCAAAGAGACCGGTTTGGAGGTTGTTGCTTGCGAAAACCGCCCGTATCGCGGCTATCGCCGCGATGCCGACCGCCAGGATGGGTCCCGACCACCACGGCAACTGCCACTGGAAAGGTGCGGCTACCGCCGCCAAAGCGGTAAGCACAAAGGCGAACGGCCAGCGCATTGTCTGAGGCAGCAGCATGCTTCCCGCTGCTGCCATGGCGAGCAAAAGGGCCGGCGTGTGGAAATCCAGCCACAGGACCGACGGTCCGTTGATGAGTGTGACGAGTCCCGCAGACAACGCGGCGATTGCCAGTACCGCCGAGGTCGCGACCACCATTATTCCGGAACCGAGCCGGGCACCCACAAAACGTTGCGGCAGCATCAACACAACAGCTCCCACCACAATGGTCGAAACTGTGTACCACAAGAGAGCATTGTGGTGCCAGAAGGTGGCGAATGCGGCGAGACCGAGGATCAACGTGATGACAGCCCCTGCCACAGCTGCACGCACCGTCGCCGCCGTCGGTGCGACAGCCGCGACGACCGCGGCACCGCAGGCGATTGCCATGGCGTATGCCGCAACTAGGAGCGAGATGCTCTCGTCCGTGGCCATTGAAGAAATGCCCACGGCACGAACGGCCAGAATCACTCCAACCGAGACTGCCACCGCCAGTCCCATCGCAGCCGGAGGGCTAAACCAGGGCCAACGGGTTTCGGTGGCACGGGAATACCAATGTGCATGCCGCAGCGCCCCGACAATCAGCAGCACCGACGACACGACGACCGCCCAAACCGTCAAATGCCGGCTGCTCAAGTCGACCAGATGCAGTACGACCAGAATTGCGCAGTAACCGGCCGGCACCGCAACACCGGTCAAAAAGCCCGATAGGCGACCTCGGCCCGCTATCCATGTGAGCCCGGCTTGGACCGCCGCGGTCACCGCCAACGCGGACAACACCACGAGGGTCGCGAATGGATCGCCAAGGGACAAGCCCAAGCCGTAACCGGCAAGGAGGACACCACCGCACCCCAATGTGACCTCTAGGACGCCTGCGCGACGCAACAGCGCCAACACTGTCCACAGTATGGCGAAAATGATCAGCAGTGGTGCCGCGTACTGGTACGGCAATGCCAATGCCGGCGGCAGCGTCGCAACGCTCACGGCACCCCCGATGGCGTACGCGTGGCGGCGTAGGTTCCGCGTCATCACGGCGGCGGTTGCGACCGTGGTGAAGACCATCCCGCACGTCAACTCCCAGCCAGGGGCGTTGAGTCTGGGAACCGCGCCCGTGGAGTTCCATACAGGAGTCGAAGCGGCGAGCCACTCCGAGGTGGCGATCGCGAAACGCCACGCCAGGACCGCGGCGGAAAGGCTGCCGACGACTCCGGCGACCAGGATGGCACCGATACGCCAATGAGCCGACAATAGGCGACGAACACCGACCAACAGCAGGGCCGTAACCGCGGTTGCGGCCACAAGCACATGGTCATCACTCACGTACATGGTGACCGTGTAAACCGCGGCGGTACTCGCGGCCGCGGCCGTGTGGACCAAAACCCGCCGAGCCGAGGTCGTGGCGCGGCGACCGAACAGCCACGCCGACACCCCGAACATCAGGGCCGTAGTCGCTAGGGCTGCGCTGCCAACGATCAGCTCGATTTGTGCAAAACCCAAGACTGCCGCGAGGAGACCCAAGCCGATCGCGACGAAGCCCGGCACAACAAAGTTCGACAGCAAGCCGTATGTCAACGCGATGCCAGTCACCAGCAAGACCAGCACCAGTACCGCGGGAGTGTGGACGCCCTCGCCGAAAATGAGTCGGACCATTGTGGGGAAGGCGACGCTATCGGCGTCGACCGGGGTGGCGTGCAGCGGTAGGACGACGGCATCGCAGGCGACCATGAGCGTGGCAAGCCCGGCCAGCGTTTCCGCGGTGGATGTCAAGCCACGACGTCGAAGCCACAACGGCACCGTCATCAGGATCGCGGTGATGACAAAAAGAATCGCCGCCCGCCCCGCTAGGCCGAATGTGGTCCAGGCGACCGTGGTGAAAGCGACGATCGCCGCACCCGACAGCAGTGCGCCCATCCAGAGCAGGATCTGTTGAATCGACAGTGTCGAACTCTCTGGCGGTGGCGGCGCAGGCGCTGATTCCGGCGGTGAGGCAGGTACAGGATCCGGTTGTGGTTCGGATGGAGCCTGTTGCGGAACCGGCGGGACCTGTTGCTTCGCGGTGTGGCGGCGCCGA
>DXIM01000093.1 GCA_019112895.1 Candidatus Stackebrandtia faecavium | reverse complement strand
TCGATGGCGCGTCGAGTACAGCGATGTTCTTCATTGCTGACAGCCAACCACATTCGACCGCACATCTGCCATTGACGGATGTCGCTACCGCCGGTGAAACGGGGTGTTAGCCGCAAAACCGGCACTTAGTGGGCGTTAAAACAGCACCATCGCGAGTTTGCGTCGCGCCTTGGCCACCGTCGGGTCGTCCGTGGCCGCCATCGAGAACAGCTCCAGCAAGTGCTTGCGCACCGTGTCCCGGTCATCGCCGTTGGTGCGCCCCACGAGCGCGATCAGTTCGTCGTACGCTGTTTCCGCATCCCCCATGAGCACACGGGCATCGGCGGCAAGCAACGCAGCCGGAATGTTGTTCCGGTCGGCCTGGGCCGCAGCGATCACCGCGTCCAGATCCTCCGACCCGACGCGGCGTATCAGTTTGACCTGGGCCAGTCCGGCCTGCGCGTCAACGCTGGCCGGGTTCTGCTTCAGGTGCTCGCTGTATCCGCGCTCAGCCGCATCCAAATCACCCGACTCCAGTGCCGCGTCAGCGGCGACCAAAGTGGGGTCCTCCGGCGCCTCGGGAGGCTCCCCGCCCGAGGCTTTGACCAACTCGGCCAACCATTGGCGCAGCGTCGTTTCCGTCTGCACGCCCTGGAATCCGTCCACGGGGCGCCCCTGCCATAGGGCGATCACCATTGGGATGCTTTGCACCTGGAAGGCTGCCTGCAGCTGCGGGTTGGCGTCAACGTCGATCTTCGCCAACACCCACGAGCCGCCACCCTCGTTGGCGAGTTTCTCCAGCGTCGGCGACAGCTTCTTGCACGGTTCACACCATTCGGCCCAAAAGTCGATGACGACCGGCACGGACAAAGACCGCTCCAGGACTTCGCTTTGGAAGGTCGCTTCCGTGACATCGATGACCGACACGTCGCTGGGCGTCGGCGCACCTTGACCGGCGCCGCCGTCGGCCTGCGGCTGCGAGCTCGGCCGTGATTGGGCAAGTCCGGACAGGTCCACCGCGCCGGCGAGGAGACGCTGCGGCGCTTGGCGAGGATCAGGCGTGTTCATGGCATTAGTTTTGCATCACCATGCGGTCACAGCAGGCCGGGGCCGGTGTTTTGGCATCGGGGGCGTGACGCCCGCGGCCGAGGCGTCGCGCAGTCGCTTTCATATAACCCACTACGCGGCTAACCTATTCGCAATCATGAATTGGTTAGCGCGAATTCGTGAGCTACATTTTTGTGAGCGATGAATCGACCGGATTAATGAACTAATGCACTGGACCGAGGCGTTGGGCAGGCCCATGCCCAAAAAGTTCGGCGGCCACCCCGCACTCGAGCTTTGTAATACGCGCGCTGGCTGGGGTCAGGCCATGCAACCCGAATTCGAATGGATCCCCAGTTACGACCGGCTCGCGATCTGGGCGTGGTATCAGGGCCTCATCAGCGAACATCAGCGCAAAGACCTGCGCGAATACGCCGGCAACCATCCCGCACAGGCCGGCACCGTACTGACGCAGTTCCGCGATTTGCGCACGGCCCTGTATTCGGTTTTGACCAACGCCGACAACCGGAACGAATTCGATACGGTGGCCGAGCTCGCACAAAAAGCCTCCCAACAAATGCGACTTATACGTCTCGATGACGGCACAGCGCAATGGCGCCTTCCACGCACGGTGACCACCGATTTGCCCGTCCTGGCCGCCGCGGCTGCGGCCGCTGAAATCTTGTGTTCCGCACTCAGGTCGAAAGTCAGTTCATGCCGCGGCAGCGATTGCGGCTGGCTATTCATCAATGCGCGTGGACGTCGGCGATGGTGCAGTATGGCCAGTTGCGGGAACCGGTCGAAAGCACGCGCATATGCCAAGCGCCAATCGTGAACCACGTTCAGGAATTGACACCCGGGCGCATATGAATTCTCCATAAGAAACTCGACCGGGCCACATTCCCCTCATGCATCGTATTGAGCTGCTGAAACACCGGATTCAAATGGCGGATCATTATTCTCGAACAGCGACACCCCGCCAGATTTGCCGCCCATGGGCGCGAACTCGAGGGGCATGCGCCGCATGACACGGACTCGCGTTAGTGATCATTTCAAATATTGATTAAGATGTGTTCCGCACCATGGTGATGTCGCTCGGAGCGTTCCCCGTGCAGCCCGAGCGACCATGCCGGCGACAGATATCCCCGTGCAGTGTGTCGCCGTGCGGTCCGCGCATAGTTTTCCGTGTGTATTGCTGCGGACCCCCGCCTCGGGCCGCCTCCCGTCGGCCCGAGGCGGCTCACTCTTCGAATCGCCGGTGAAGTCACGCGGCCCCGCCAGGCAAGTCACGACCGTATGCTGAAAGTCAGACAGGCCATCGGATCAAGAGGTGATGTACATGGCACACGAGGTACGTGGAATCGTTGCCAGATCGAAGAACGCGCCAGTCCAAAGCGAAACCGTGATCGTTCCCGACCCTGGCCCAGGCGAAGCTCTGGTAAAGGTGCAAGCGTGCGGCGTCTGCCACACCGACCTGCAATACCGAGAAGGCGGAGTCAACGACGATTTCCCATTCCTTTTGGGACATGAAGCATCCGGAGTCGTCGAAGCAGTCGGCGACGGTGTCACCGACATCGATGTTGGCGACTTCGTCATCCTCAACTGGCGAGCCGTATGTGGACAATGCCGGGCTTGTAAACGAGGCGAAACCTGGTACTGCTTCGACACTCACAACGCCGCCCAGCCGATGACCTTGGCTGACGGCACGCCGCTCACACCGGCTCTGGGGATCGGTGCATTCGCAGAAAAAACCCTCGTCGCCGCGGGGCAATGCACGAAAGTCAACCCCGCCGCGTCCCCCGCGGTCGCCGGGCTTTTGGGCTGCGGGGTGATGGCCGGAATCGGTGCCGCCATCAACACCGGCAAGGTGCAGCGCGGACACAACGTCGCCGTGATCGGTTGTGGCGGGGTCGGCGCCGCGGCGATCGCCGGGAGTCGCTTGGCGGGCGCTTCCCGCATCATCGCCGTCGACATCGACGAACGGAAGCTGCAATCCGCGAAACGGGTCGGGGCGACGCACACCGTCAACTCTGGAGAAGGCGATCCGGTGACGGCGATCCGCGACCTCACCGACGGCTTCGGCGCCGACGTCGTCATCGAAGCGGTCGGTAAACCGCAAACGTACGAGCAAGCGTTCTACGCCCGAGACTTGGCCGGCACGGTCGTGCTCGTCGGGGTACCGACACCGGACATGACGATCACCCTGCCCTTCCTGGATGTTTTCGCGCGTGGCGGCGCATTGAAATCGTCCTGGTACGGCGATTGCCTGCCGTCGCGAGACTTCCCTATGCTCATCGACCTGTACATGCAAGGCCGCCTCGATCTCGATGCCTTTGTGAGCGAAACGATCAACCTCGATCAGGTTGAGCAGGCCTTCTCCCGTATGCATGACGGGGACATATTGCGATCGGTGGTGACACTGTGAACGTCCGAATTGAACGCGTCGTCACGTCAGGAATTTTCGCGCTGGACGGCGGGGAATGGGAAGTCGACAACAACGTGTGGCTTGTCGGGGACGACTCCGAAGTGCTCGTCATCGACGCGGCACACGACGCGGACGCGATCTCCGCGGCCGTCGGTGATCGCCGCGTCATAGCGATCGCGTGCACCCACGGCCACAACGACCATGTCAACGCGGCGCCACAACTGGCCGACCGACTACAGCCGCAGACGCCCATATGGCTGCACCCCGACGACCACGTGCTGTGGGACATGACCCACTCCGACCGCCGTCCCGACGCGGACCTGGCGGATGGGCAAACAATCACGGTCGCGGGGACGCAACTCACGGTGCTTCACACGCCTGGGCACGCGCCCGGCGCGGTCTGCTTCTATGCGCCCGAGCTCAAAGCCGTGTTCACCGGCGACACGCTGTTCGAAGGCGGCCCTGGCGCCACTGGACGTTCATACAGCGACTACGACACGATCGTGGCCTCGATCAAGGCGCGACTGTTGACGCTGCCCACCGAGACCGTGGTGCACACCGGGCACGGCCCTGAGACCACGATCGGCGCTGAAACCAAAAACATCGCCGAATAACAACCAGCAACTCGACATGACAGTGGCCGGCATCGTTACGATGCCGGCCACTGTTGCGCTAAATCAGAACCGCGCGGGTTCCTTGTACTCGCCCCACTCTTGGCGCAGCACCTCGCAGATCTCCCCGAGCGTGGCTTCGGCACGCACCGCGTCCAGCATCGGTGGGATCAGGTTGGTGTCGGTACGCGAAGCTTCCACGAGCTTGCTCAGCGCGGTGTCGACTACCGCTTTATCGCGCTGACTGCGACGTTTGCCGAGAGTCGCGGCCTGCTCTTTCTCGATCTCGTCGGATACCCGCAGAATCTCCAGGCCCTTGGAGACAGTCTCGGTGTGGCAGTTGACGCCGACGATCCTCTTCTCGCCGCTTTCCAACTGCTGCTGGTAGCGGAAAGCGGATTCGGCGATCTGCGCCGTGAACCATCCTTCTTCGATGCCGCGCAAGAGCCCGCTCGTCACGGGGCCGATCTCGTGCCTGTCGGTCTTCATCGCGGCAGCGGCGACGTCGCCTGCGCTGATGTTCTTGCCGTCGGCTTCGCTTTCGCCACCCAGCGCCAGGATCTGCCGGAACGTCTCTTCAGCTTCGGCTTCGATGCGGTCGGTCAACGCCTCGACGTACCAGGAACCACCCAGAGGGTCGGCGACGTTGGTGACACCGGTTTCCTCCATCAACACCGCCTGTGTACGAAGAGCGATCTCGGCGGTCTCGTCGGTCGGCAGGGCCAGGGTCTCGTCGAGCGCGTTCGTGTGCAGCGAGTTCGTCCCGCCTAGGACCGCGGCGAGCGCTTCCACGCCGGTCCGGACCACGTTGTTGTACGGCTGTTGCGCAGTCAGCGACACCCCCGCGGTTTGGGTGTGGAAACGCAGCCACTGCGCCTTCTCGTTCGTGGCGCCGTAGACGTCACGCACCCAGCGCGCCCAGATCCGGCGCGCGGCGCGGAACTTGGCGATCTCTTCGAAGAAATCGATGTGGGCGTCGAAGAAGAATGACAGGCCCGGCGCGAAGCTGTTGATGTCGAGACCGCGGGACAGGCCGAGTTCGACATAGCCGAAACCGTCGGCCAACGTGTAGGCCAGCTCTTCTGCTGCCGTCGCGCCGGCTTCCCGGATGTGATAGCCGGATACAGACAGCGGCTTATAGCGAGGAATCTCGCTGTTGCAGTACGACATGAGGTCCCCGATGAGTCGCAGGTGCGGCTCCGGCGGGAACAGCCATTCTTTTTGGGCTATGTATTCCTTATAAATGTCGGTCTGCAAGGTGCCGTCGAGCTTCGAGATGTCGGCGCCCTGCCGTTCGGCGGCGACGAGGTACATGCAAAACACAGGTACCGCCGGTCCCGAAATCGTCATGGAGGTGGTGACGTCCGCCAACGGGATCTCGTTGAACAGCACTTCCATATCGGCGGCGGAGTCGATGGCGACGCCGCAGTGCCCCACTTCGCCGAGCGCTTTGGGTTCGTCGGAGTCGCGGCCCATCAGGGTCGGCATGTCGAAGGCGACCGATAGCCCGCCTCCGCCGGAACGCAACAGCATCTTGTAGCGCTCGTTGGTCTGGACGGCGTTACCGAAACCGGAAAACTGCCTGATCGTCCATGCCCGACCGCGGTAACCCGTCGGATACAGCCCTCGCGTATACGGGAACTCGCCGGGCCAAGCGATGCGGGACATGCGTGGGTCGTCTTGCCCTTGCGGCGGCCCATACGTGGGGTCGACTTCGATACCGGACAGGGTCGTGAAGTCGGCATCGCGCTTACGTGCCTCGTCGTAACGTTTCTGCCAACGTTGGCGGCTTTCGTCAATTTTTTCGGCGTCCACTGCGGTTGCACGTCCCTTCGGCCTCGGCGGATATGCCAACGCAATCTTAGGCTGGATAACTTAACGAAGACTAGGGTGCCTTAAGCGCGGTGTTCGAGACAACGCCAGTCCGTTCCGTGTTCCAGCCAGCAATCGTTGCTTTTGTTCCCCAACTGACTTACCTTCGATATGTGTCTGAGATAACGGCACGTATACTCCTTTATGCTCAGTTTTTGACGACACATTGCAGTCCGACTTCCCGTAATTTGACTATGCGCCAAGGACAGTAGACGACCACCGGTTTTCTCTAATTGCTCAACCAAGAACCCTTGCCATTGCGCGAACATAACCACACCGTGCGTAACGATAGAATCTCGTGATGACCACCGCCCCCACTGGCCAAGCCGATTATGGTCAGCTCCTTCGCAGCTACCGCATGCGTTTGGGCCTGTCGCAGGCGACCCTCGGTCGCCGTGCCGCCGTTAGTCCACGGACTATCCGACACCTGGAGGCAGGCCGTTCGTACCCGCGTGCCGCGACCCTCCATGCCCTCAGCGTCGCGCTCGAACTGCCCGAAGCCGAACGCGCCGCGCTGGTGAACGCCGCAACGCGCGAAAACCAGCCTGACCCCTCACCGGCACCCCTCACTCGCCTACCGTTCGGCGTTCCGCGGCAACTACCGGCGGCGCCCCCGCATTTCACCGGGCGGGACGACGCATTGGCGCGGCTCGACGCAGCCGCAGACGACCCGGCCACACCGTTGAGCATCATCAGTGGCCCCGGCGGCGTCGGCAAAACCTGGTTGGGAATGTATTGGGCGCACAGACGTGTCGCCGACTATCCGGATGGCCAGATCTACCTGAATCTGCGCGGCTTCGAACCGCAGCGTTCACCGATGTCCGCTAAAGACGCTCTCGGACAGGCGCTCAGCTCGATCGGCGTCGAATCGTCGACGCAACCGCGTGAGCTCGACGCCCGCGCCTGCCTGTTTCGGAGCCTGTTGGCGGACCGTCGCATCTTGCTCATCCTCGACAACGCGCGCGACGACGCCCAGCTGATACCGCTACTTCCCGGTGTCGAGACCTGCTTCACCATCGTGACCAGCAGAAATAAACTCAGTAGCCTCGTCACCTCGCACGGCGCGAACATCCTCAACCTGGGAACGCTGATCGACGACGAGGTCGAGCTGCTGTTGCGTGCCGAACTGGGCGATGCGCGGGTAGACGCCGAACCCGCCGCGGTCGCGCAGCTCATCAAGCACTGCGCCGGCCTACCGTTGGCGGTGGGCATAGCCGCGGCACGTGCCGCCTCGCACCCGAACTTCCCGCTGTCGGCGCTGGTTGAGGAGCTTCAGGACGAAACCGACCGCCTCGACGCGCTCGAGATCGACGGACTCTCCACGAGTTTGCGTTCGGTGTTCGAAACGTCCTGCGGCCCGCTCAGCCCCACCGCCCGACGTACCTTCGCCCTGCTCGGTATGGCACCGCGGCCCGAGATCTCGCTCTACGCCGCGGCTAGCCTCGCCGGCGATAGCGTCGCCGCGACCCGCAAGAACCTACGCGAGCTGGAAGCCAGCAACCTCATCGACCATTACGAGCCGGAACGCTACCGGATGCACGACCTACTGCACCTGTACGCCGGCGAATACTGTCGACGGGAGTACGCGCAATCGGAACACGATGCCGCGCTGCGGCGGCTCGTCGCCCACTACGTCTACACCTCGCAAAACGCGGACCATTGTTTGGCGCCGCGCTACCAGATGCGTTACCTCGGTAAACCGCCCGCCGACTGTGTCTGCGTACCCATGGCCACCGATGTCCAGGCGTTGCGCTGGTTCACCACCGAACACGCCAACATCGTTGACGCCCAACGTTTCGCCTACGAGCGCGGCTGGCACGACAGCGTCTGGAAGCAGGCATGGTTGTTGCGTACTTTCCACCGCTGGCAGACCCGGCTAGACAGCGATTTGAGTGTGTGGCAACTGGCTGCCGACTCGGCAACGCAGTCCGACGATCTCGAAGCGCGGGCTTTCAGCCAACTCCATCTCGGGGCCGCACTGTCGAACCGCGGCCAAAGCGCTGAAGCCACACCGCATCTCGACAGCGCGATCGCACTCGCCGTGCAGATCGGTGACCAACAATCCGCGTGCGGCGCTCACTACGTCAAGAGCCTGATCGCGCAGGAGGACGGCGACTATGAAGCTGCTCTGCGCCACAGCGTCGACGTGCTCAACCTGGCCAACGAGTTCGGTAACCAGGACCGCATAGCCGAGGCCCTCAACGGTGTCGGCTGGACCCGTGCGCTGTTGGGTGACCTGGATCGGGCAAGAGAAGACTGCGAACGCGCGTTGGAGATCGCCAAGGATGGTCCCCATGTCGAAGACTTGGCGGACGTGTGGGACAGCCTTGGGTTCATCGCTTTGAAGCAGGAGAATTACCGCGAATCATTGAGTAAGTACGAGCAGGCCTTGGCCGCGTATACCCGCGTCAACCCGCACAGCTACCACGTTGCGCGGGTGTTGAACCGGCTCGGTGATGTTCATGCGGCTTTGGACGAAGTCACCGAGGCGGCACAGTATTGGCGTAAAGCGACCGAATGCCACCGAATGTTCAATCGCGTCGCGCAGGCCGAACCGATCGAACGCAAGCTCGACGCGCTCTAACTCACCGCTCACAGTGTCCACGTCAATTGGGAATCCGGTTCGTCGAGCCATACCCACTGTGAATCGGATGTCACGGTGAGACCGAGGCGTTGTCGGCCGGGGCGACCATGAGCCAACCAGGAATCCAAGGCCGTGCTGATTCGTCTCCATAGTGGCGCCCCGAAGGGAATCATGCGCGTGCGTCCTTCACTGTACGAAATCTCGACCCGCCCGTGGGGCGTCGCCAGGACCCACATGTGAGGCTGGGCACGGCCGGTGATGATCGTCAGATCCGGCATACATAGCTCGAGCCACAGCCGAAAATCCTGGTCCGAGAGGACATCCCCGTCGATGTCGACCGTCACTGGCTCGCCGTTGTCGGCCCCCGAGTACACACGCTCGATGTCTTGCCTTTCGTCGGTGCGCATCGTCATGAAGCATGCGCCTTCGGCGCTGAAACGCCCCTCGAGGGTTCCGTCGATGCGACGGTCCAGCACAGCCAATAGAGCGCCGATGCTCATCGGCGCCACGACTCGCGCCTGGGGCGCCAACTGTCCCAGCCATTCATGCGGGATCCACGGCATCGCGCATGTGGCGATGATGCGGTCATACGGCGCATGTTCCGGCCAGCCACGCGCCCCATCTCCTGTCGTGAGGTGCGGTTTCAGCCCCACGCGGGCAAGGTTGGCACGCGCCTCCCCCACGACGTCGTCCTGGACATCCAGGCTGTGCACCTGTTCGGGGCCGAGCCGCATGCTCAGTAGGCAAGCGTTATAGCCGGGGCCGGTGCCGATCTCCAGCACTTTGGCGCCCGGCTCAACGTCCAACAGCTCGAGCATCGCCGCAACGATGATCGGTTGCGAAGCGGAAGATGTGGCTTGCGGCCCGTGCGCATCATCGGTGGTCTCGAACCGTGTCACCAGGACCTGGTCCGCATAGCTTTGATGCAACCGCTGGCGCCGGCTCCACTTCGCCGAATCGATGATCCGGCCACTGTGGTCCAGGGTCAGACCGTGGGGGCCGAACTCGTGACGTGGCGCGTTTTCGAAGACCTCGATCCATGCTGGGTCGGCCAGCACGTTGTCCGCGAGGTAGCTTGCCAGCCTGCCCGCATGTGCATGCCAATCCGCGGCCATGTGCCCAGCATGTCACTTCTTCGCAGCCAGCGACTTCACTCCTGTGTTTCGGCGGGTTCCAAGAAACCGAGCTCGAGCGAGATGATCGACGGCAAGGAGTCGGCGATTTGCGCACCGAGGTCTTCGGGTGTCGCATTGTCGACGGCCTCCGGGTCCTGTCCGAATGCCGAGCAGCATTCCCACATGGAACCCATTTGGTACGAAAATGCCCAGACTAGGAACGACAGCTGCGGGATGCCGAGCATGGCTTCACCGCGTTGACCGATCCAACGAAGATCGGGGTCTTCGGGAGAGTTACTGATGCCTATGCCGGTCGGCACGATCCGGTAGCCAGTCAAGACATTCACGGCGGAGTTGCCGCGCAGGTTCGCTTCCACCAGCAGTCCGCGGCTCAACAGCGTGTCAATTTCGGCCGACACCTTCGATGCCGAGATCTCCTCGCTGAGGTTCTTGATCAGCCAGTCGCGGTCGACCAGATGGTCGGCGTGTTCATCGGGGTCGCCGTAGGAACCGGCATACACAAACCACTCCAGGGGAGATAGTTCAAGTACTTCACCACCGACCTGGACCTCGTAGAATTCGGGCTCCTCGGTGGGCGGATCGGTGCTTGGGAACCGCGCACCCAGCGGTTTCCCGACAGGAAGAATGGTTGAAGACATATCGGCTCCTCACGCTTTGACTGTTCTCAAGGTTGGAGCGTAACCCTTACCCGCCAACCGATTACCCACACAGTACCGCCAAGGCAGATGCAATAAGCAATCGCGTTATCGACACCTTTCACACAGCTACTGCAGGCCGCGGCGATCCTTATCAAAACGGACAAACGCGCATTGAGAGCGCGTGACCGCATTTCTATGAATACCTTCATGGATCTCTATCAGGCACGGCTTATACATATGTGTGCACACGGGCCCGAGGACGGAGAACACAATGGCCGCGCCACCATGCGGTGACGCGGCCATTGACCGTTCTAGGGGATCAGCAGGCGATCGGCTTCACCCAGGAACATTCAAGGCCCTCCGGCACATCCTTCTTCGGTTGAGGAACCTTGAGGCTCTCCGGGCTGACCGAGTCGGAACCGCCCGTTGACGCCAGTGCGACGGCGACCTTGTCCTCGATCTCCTTGACGGAGTCGGCCACGAAGTCGTTGGTGACGACGCTGAAGACCAGGTCACGACCATCCTGATCCTTGACATACCCAGACATCGCGGAAACCCCGGTCATGGAACCGGTCTTGGCGTGCACATTGCCTGCCGCCGGGGTGTCGCACATGCGGCTCGCCAGCGTTCCACCGACCATCGGGTCTTCTTTACAGGCGATCGGCATCGACTCGTACCAGGTCTTGAACCAGCCGGCGTCGCGCACATCGACCAACAGCGACGCGAGGTTCTTCGGCGAGATCGCGTTCTGCCGCGACATGCCGGAACCGTCGACTTGACGCACCTGATCGGTCGCCACGCCGAGCTTGGCCATCTGTTCTTGGATGGCGGTGACGCCGGCGTCGAACGTGCCTTCACCGCTGGCCTCGATGCCTATTGCTTTCGTCAGGGCCTCGGCATGCGGGTTATTCGACAGTTTCATGAACGGCGTCATCATTTCCGCGATCGGCATCGAGTCATGCTTGACCAGGCTTGCCGATCCATCCGGAGTGGCCTTACCGAGTTGAACATCGCCGGAGACACTGATTCCGTTGTCCGCCAATGCCTTAGCGAACACATCCGCGGCGAGACCGGTCGGATTGGTCACCGTCATGAGGCTCATGTCGCCTTCGCTGTCGGCAGGGATCGTCCCGGAGACATCGATCGTGTTGACCCCGTTATCGCGCGAGAACGACACCGTGGAGTCTTCGCCCGAGGCACCCGTGGTGGCGGTGTTGTTGATCTTCACATAGTCGTTGGGCGGAGTGACCTTGACTTTTGCTTTTTCGCCTTCCGCGCCTGGGGTGACAGACACGTTGATGCTACCGGCGTCGTAGTCGGTGTTGGGGGCCACGGTCAACGCCGTAACTTCGGCGGCGTAGTAATAGGGCAGGTCGTCCCAGCCCCATTCGGTGCCCAAACGCTGCGGACCGAATGCCGTGTCGTCGGCGACCAAGTTGCCGTCCACGGTGGTGACGCCCTTGTCGGCCAGTGACTTGGCCAGCGCCTCGTAGTCCTTTTGCATCATGGTCGGGTCGCCGGTGCCGCGCAGGTACAGGTCGCCAGCAATTGTGCCACCGGACGGCTTGGATTCAGCGGCGACGTCGGTGGTGAACGTGTAATCACCGCCGAGCACTTCCATCGCCGCCGCTGAGGTCTCAATCTTATTGTTCGACGCCGGGATCGTCCGCATACCACCATTGTGGTTGTAGATGGTCTCGCCGCTCTTGGCGTCGGCGACGACAACGCCAATTTGGGAGCCCGACAGGCTCTTGTCTTCCAAGATGGTGTCGATGGTCTTGGACAGTTCGGAGTCGGAGCCTTCTTCGGCTTGCACCATGACGGTTCCGGTTGTGGCCAAGGCTGCGGCGACGGCCGCGGCGATGGCTCCACGTGTGAGGGTACGCCTATTCAAAACGACTTATTCCTATTCTTCAAAATGACAGCAGAAGCCGACTATACGGTACATCCGCAATAACACGACGATCACATTGTGCCGCCTCACAACGAAACAACAATTCGTATCTCTAACGCGACCGATGGTTGCCGTCGATTGTCGAATTACGGATCGAAATCGAATGCAACCACTATTCCTTTAGGGGCAAATATCGACATAGGTGGCAATTCGACATCGAAGGGACGCGACTACTTGATGCGCAGTGCGGCCGGAGCTCCGTGCGGCACCACCGGTTTCGCCGGAGCCACCGGAGCCACGACACGATATGGTTCTCCCTGTTCAGGACGGGGGTCGACATCGCCGCGATTGGGCCACAACGCCATCGCCCGTTCGGCCTGAGCAGTGATTGTCAACGAGGGGTTCACGCCCAAATTCGCCGAAATCGTCGAACCATCCATTATGTGCAGGTCCGAATACCCATGGACTCGTTGATAAGGATCCACGACCCCCTGATCCGGGTCCAACGAGATCGCGCAACCGCCCAGAAAATGGGCCGTTGTGGGAATATTGAACAAATCGAGCCACGTACCACCGGGGCTGCCACCGATCTCTTCCGCCAAATACCTAACGGCGCGATGGCCGACTGGTATCCATGTCGGATTCGGCGCCCCATGTCCCAGACGCGCCCGCAATCGCCCACGCCTATAATCCACATTGATCGAATTATCGTGAGTCTGCATCACCAGTGCCATCACAGTGCGCTGTGACCAGCCGCGCCACCACAACATGCGCGCCATCTTCGCCGGATGCTTCACGGCGTAGCGCAGCAAAGCGGCCCACCGGTTCACGCGACGAGACGCGGTCGAACCATCAATCAACGCCGTCGACAACATTCCCATCGCGTTCGAGCCCTTGCCGTAACGCACCGGCTCGATATGCGTATTGGCGTCCGGATGGATCGACGAGGTGATCGCGACGCCGCGACTGAAATCCTCCCCTTTGCTGCCAAGCCGCATCGCGCCCAAAATGGCCTCGGAGTTGGTGCGGGTCAACCGCCCCAACGACGCCGACAAGGAACCGAGATCCCCGCGTTGCTTGCAGCCATGCAGCAACCGTTGCGTGCCATGGGTGCCACCGGCCACGACCACCTGGTCAGCGGTGAAACGCCGACGGCGACGAAAAACGGCGGCAGTCTGTCGTGTATCGACGATATAGCCGCCCTCGGCGCCCCGACGCAGAGACGTCACAGTAGTCAATGGAAAGATCTTCGCGCCTGCACGTTCGGCCAAGAACAGGTAGTTCTCCGTCAACATGTTCTTAGCGCCGAAACGGCAACCCGTCATACAGGCACCGCACTCGATACAACCGCTGCGACGGGGACCTACTCCGCCGAAGTACGGATCTTGAGTCTCCCCATCACCGAAATGCACCCCGACCGGAGTCACACGGAACGTATGCGCCACGTCCATGCGTTCCGCTACGCGCAGCATCGCTGCATCCGGTGCAGTGTCGCCAGGGTTATCGACCACGCCGAGCATGCGGGCGGCCTGATCGTAAAACGGGCCTAGCTCCGTCTCCCAGTCGGTGATGCCCGCCCACTGTGGGTCCTCAAAAAACGATCGCGGGGGCCGGTAGAGAGTGTTGCCGTAGACCAAGGAACCGCCGCCTACCCCTGCCCCCGCGAGTACCAGGACGCGGCTACCGCGTTTACCGCCCACCAAGTGCAGCCGTTGAATACCGCGCAAACCCAAACGCGGCGCCCACAGAAACCTCCGCAGCCGCCACGACGTCTTCGGGAGTCGGGCATGACGGCGGCGGGGATCAACTTCAGATGGGTCATCGAAACGCTGCCCCGCCTCCAACACGGCAACGCGGTACCCCTTCTCGGTCAACCGCAACGCCGCGACGCTGCCACCGAACCCCGAACCGATGACAATGACGTCGAAATCAGCCTGCGTGTCCACCATGAGCTGCACTGTGCCAGATATTCGCGTACCCCGCTACACGCCGACACTGCGCACAAATCATTTGCGCAGCGGTAACACGAAAAGCACCATGAAACGGTGACACGCATTCAGTTCGACGACGATTCAGCTGCATTCGCAGCAGCCACCCGTGACTGGCGCGCAGCCGCACCAATCGGCAACAACGTCATGTCGACGGTGTTGGCCTCCCAGATGCGCTCAAACACGTATGCCGATTCTTTGTGGATACGAATCGAGGGCGCTGAGGGACTCATCGGCGCAGCAATCCAGACCCCTCCGTATTCGCTGCTCCTCACAGATCTGGGCCCCGACGCCACCGATGCGCTCAGCGCGGCCCTGACGGCACGCAGACCGACGCTGCCGGGTGTGAACGGCCCCGATGCGGCCGCTGAGCGTTTCGTCGCGCGATGGCGCGACAGCATCGAGTGCGAAGCGAAGGTGCGCATGCGCACACGCATGTTCAGCATCGACACGGTGACCGCGCCAGCCCCTCCCCCTGGCTATGCGCGACTAGCGGGAGCGGCCGACACCGAACTTCTATTGACCTGGATGCGGGATTTCGGTGACACACTAGGGACAGTGGACACCTGGGATCGCGCCACCCTGATGAAGCGCCTCCACGACGGACGCCGCTTCTGGTTGTGGACCGTCGCCGACGAACCCGTCGCGATGGCCGGAGCGTCTCCACCGGTGCTCGGAGTTTCGCGGATCCACATGGTCTACACACCGGAATCGCTGCGCGGTCACGGCTACGCAAGTGCACTCACCGCACATGTGAGCAGCCAACTGCTCAAAGAAGGCCTACGCTGCATGTTGTACGCCGACGTCAACAATCCGACCAGTAACCGGATATATCAGAACATCGGCTTTAAGGCTTTGGGGGACACGGTGGACTACCGGTTCACCCCGGCTTGAGTCACGCCGTCTTCTTGCGCCGCAACGAACGTGTCTGACGGCTCGTCTCGGTTCGGGGCACGAGCGTCGGGTTGACGTTCTTGTTCACCACATCGCCCGAGATGACGACCCGGGCAACATTCTCCGCATGGCTGGGAATCTCGTACATGACGGGCTGCAGCACTTCCTCGAGGATCGCGCGCAACCCTCGCGCACCCGTGCCGCGCAGCAATGCTAGGTCCGCGATGGGCTCGATGGCGTCGTCTTCGAAAACGAGCTCGACACCGTCCATCTCCAACAAACGCTGATACTGCTTGATCAGTGCATTGCGGGGCTCGGTCAGGATCTTGACCAGCGCGGCCTTGTCGAGCTGGCGCACCGTCGTCACAACGGGAACGCGACCCACAAACTCCGGGATGAGGCCGTACTGCAACAGGTCATCGGGCATGACCCTGGACAAAGCGTCCTTGCCGGGATCTTCCTCCTCGGTTTCGGATGGGACCGTGAAACCCAGACTGCCTTTTCCGAGACGCTGCTCGACAAGCTCTTCGAGGCCGGCGAACGAACCACCGCAGATGAACAAGATATTGGTCGTGTCCAGCTGCATGAAGTCCTGATGCGGGTGTTTACGACCCCCTTGCGGCGGCACCGAAGCGACAGTACCTTCCAGGATCTTCAGCAGCGCCTGCTGCACGCCCTCGCCGGAAACGTCCCGCGTGATCGACGGGCTCTCCGACTTACGGCCCGCTTTATCGACCTCGTCGATATAGATGATCCCTGTTTCGGCGCGCTTGATGTCGTAGTCGGCCGCGACGATGAGTTTCAACAAGATGTTCTCGACATCTTCACCGACATAGCCCGCCTCGGTCAACGCCGTGGCATCCGCGATCGCGAAAGGCACGTTCAACATGCGCGCCAAGGTTTGCGCCAGATGTGTCTTGCCGCTGCCGGTCGGCCCCACCATCAGAATATTCGACTTCGACAGCTCGACCGCGTCCGGCGACTGTGTCTGCGCGGACTCGATCTGTACCCGTTTGTAATGGTTGTACACCGCCACCGCCAGGGAGCGTTTCGCCTCTTCCTGGCCAATGACGTAGTCGTCAAGGAACTCGCAGATCTCCTTAGGCTTGGGAAGATCTTCGCGTTCCTGGCTCGAAGAGTCAGCAAGCTCTTCTTCGATGATCTCGTTGCACAAGTCCACGCACTCGTCGCAGATGTACACGCCGTGTCCTGCGATCAGTTTTTTGACTTGGCGTTGCGATTTACCGCAGAAGGAACACTTCAGCATTTCGCTGTCACCCAGTCGTGGTGCCACGTTTGCCCACTCCCTGATTCCGTGCCCGGATCATTGTCCGAGACGTTCGTCCATGCTCCTGGTTAACAATCCCGGCACACGAGCCGAGACGTATCCGTCGCTGCAACGCAACCGTAACGACGGGCTACGACATAGCCGACATGTCGCAACAACAAGGCAAAGCGGCACCTTGCCCTTGACGACGGTACCCGTCCCGAAGCCACTGCGCCAGACAGTTATCCAGCGGCGCGGCTTCGGAACGGGCCGCAATCACTTCGAGGCGACAGCCGTCGCCACGTTCTTCTTCCGGTACGGCATCACCGTGTCGATGAGGCCGTATTCCTTGGCCTGCTCCGGATCGAGGATCTTGTCCCGCTCGACGTCCTTGCGAACCTTCTCGACGGACTGGCCGCAATGCCGGGCCAGGATCTCTTCCATCTGTTCGCGCAGACGCAGGATCTCGCGAGCTTGGATCTCCATGTCCGAAGCCTGACCGTAAGTGCCTTCGGTCGCGGGCTGGTGGATGATCATCCGGGAGTTCGGCAGAGCCGAACGCTTGCCTGCGGTTCCCGCAGCCAGCAAGATCGCGGCCGCGCTAGCCGCCTGCCCCATGCAGACCGTGGCGACGTCAGGGCGGATGAACTGCATGGTGTCGTAAATGGCCATCAACGCCGTCAATGAGCCGCCGGGCGAGTTGATGTACATCTGAATCTCGCGTTCCGGGTCGCTGGCCTCCAAAACGAGCAGCTGCGACATGATGTCGTTGGCCGAAGTGTCATCTACCGGCGAACCCAGGAAGATGATCCGGTCCTCGAACATCTTGTTGTACGGATTCATCTCTTTCACGCCGTACGAAGTCTTCTCCGTGAACGACGGGATGATGTAGCGCGCGTTGAAGTCGTAATTCATAAGTCCATTTCCTCCTGACACCTAGTTGCGGGTGCCCGCACCCATGGGCACCTGCGCCGCACCGGTGATGACCTGGTCGATGAAGCCGTATTCCATCGCTTCCTTGGCTGTGAACCAACGGTCGCGATCGGAGTCCGACTCGATCTCTTCGAGTGAACGTCCGGTGTGGTGCGACACGCGGTCCTGGAACATCTTCTTGGTGTAGAGCATCTGTTCCGCAAGGATCGCGACGTCCGAGGCGGTGCCGCCGATGCCACCGGAAGGCTGGTGCATCATGATCCGCGCGTGAGGCAACGCATAACGCTTGCCATTCGTACCGGCGCATAGCAGCAGCTGCCCCATCGAGGCGGCCATCCCCATAGCGATCGTCGACACGTCGTTGTTGATGAACTGCATCGTGTCGTAGATGGCCATGCCGTCATACACCGAACCGCCGGGCGAGTTGATGTACAGGTTGATGTCTCGTTCCGGGTCTTCTGCCGCCAACAGCAACAGCTGTGCACTCACCCGGTTGGCAACCTGGCTAGTGACCTCTGTGCCCAGAAATACGATGCGGTCTCTCAGCAACCGGTTATAAACCAAATCGTCAAAGCTGTTGGTGACGCCGTCGTCGCCACCACGGGCCGCCGGCAAAAATGGAGTCACTTGCTCAGTCATCATGCCCTCTCAATAGTTCGTTTCACGCTGTTACTACTTGCGACCCTAACCGGCAAAACCGGCCGGGCCGACCGCAAAAGCCGCTTGTTCGCTGGTAGCAAAGCATTACGCCATAAGCGAATTCGCTCCAGCCTGCGAAGCGGCGCCGTGCCCGCTGTCGTCGCGACAGGACATCAATAGACGAAACGCAGCGCACCCGCGCAAGGCGCGGACACACTGCGTCTCTACGAAAACTTCGACGGGCTACTTGGACTCTTCGTCGGCGTCAGCCGACTTCTCATCGTCCGAAGCGTTGTCCTCGTCAGCCGCAGGGAAAAGCACGTCGTTGCTGATCTCGTTTCCATCCGAGTCAACGACGGTTGCTTCCTTCACGACCTCGTCGAGCGCGAGCGCGCGGCGAATCTCACCCGTCAAGCTCGGCAACAGGCCACGGTCGCGAAGCGCATTCGCGAACTCCTGGTGCTGTGCCGGTGGCACGCCCTGCTGCACGGCGCGAGCCCGAACCTCTTCCGTGAGCTGTTCAGCCGACACCTGGATCTCACGCTGCTCGGCGACCTTGTCGAGCACGAGCTGACGCCGCATGCCCACATTGGTTTCCTTCTTCTGCTCCTCCATGAACTCATCACGGGTGCTTCCTTGAGCAGAAAGGTACGTGTCGAGGTCCAACCCCATGCCTTGCAGCCGTTCCTCCAGCTGCTCGGCTTGACGCTGCGCCTCATCCTCGATGACGCCTTCGGGGAGCGGGAAGTCGGCTTCGTCGGCCAACTTGTCCGCGGCGTTCTCACGTACCTGCTGCGACAGCGCCTCCTCGGCCTTCTCGGCCAAAGTTGCGCGGGTCGCGGTACGCAGTTCCTCGAACGTGTCGTGCTCGGAAGCCAGCTGGGCGAAGTCGTCGTCCAGCTCAGGAAGCTCGCGGTTCTTGACACCGGTGACGGTGACCTCAACCTCGGCCTCTTCACCAGACCGCTCACCACCGGCCAGCGTCGAAGTGAAGGTACGGCTTTCGTCCGCACTCATACCCACGAGCGTTTCATCGAGGCCATCCAACAGATCGCCGGAACCAACCTCATGCGACATTCCAGACGCGGTGCCACCTTCGACCTCTTCGCCATCGATCGTGGCTTTCAAGTCAATCGTGACGAAGTCGCCGTTTTCGGCAGCGCGATCGACACTCGTCAACGTTCCGAAACGCAACTGCAGGTTACGGATCTCCTCGTCGACCTGCTCATCCGTGACCGTCGGCGAGTCCACCGTGATAGTGAGCTCCGAGGCTTCAGGCAGTTCGAACTCCGGAGTGACATCCACCTCCGCGGTGAACGTGAAGGGCTTGCCCTCCTCGATCGGCTCGAGCTCCGTGACGCTCGGACGCCCCAAAATCTGCACATCGTTTTCACGGATCGCAGCGAACAGCTGGTTCGGCAGCGCGCTATCCGTGGCCTGCGCATAAATCGCGTCTTTGCCGACCCGCTGATCGATAACAGCGCGAGGCGCTTTTCCGGGCCGAAATCCGGGCACCTTGACCTGCTGACCGACTTTTTGATACGCCTGCGTCACGTGCTCGGAGAGTTCATCAAACGGCACCTCGACTGACAGCCGTACCCTGGTGGGACTCAGGGTCTCGACGGTGCTTTTCACAGACGTTCTCCTTGGTTCAATACAATGCTTGCGATGGTCGGCTGTCAAATTTCACGATTCGAATTCGCATGCGAGACAGCCACCCCGCATGAGTCTAAGGTGTGGTCACTAACGAGCCTGCACCGGTGTGGTCTGCCTTGAGAAACGTCACCGCGGCACCGAAAAGCGCGGACCGCGACGACACGGATTCACCGTCCCGGCCGCGCCCGGACGCGGTCAGTCAAAAGCTTCTTCCCAGCCATCAGATTCGAAACGTTTCGAATCCCACCAGCGCTCGCCGTCGAACACCTTCGAATCGCCGTCAAAGATGCGAACTTTATCGACATATACGCCTCGCCCCAGCTGCGCGGTGTCGGTAGCGTAGCTCCAGCGCACGAACTTCGTCCCCTCCGCCAGTTTCCCGGTCGCATCGGTCCACTGCCGCGCAGCGAAACCGGAAAACTTGGTGACGTCCCATTCGTAATCACCCGCCGTCAAATGCAGCTTCACGGGTGAATACGACTCGCCATCCGAAGAAGCCTCCAGGCAGCCCTCGTCGTATCCGTCTTCGGTGTCATACCAAAGCTTGAACTTGACGCTGCCCGCCGCAAGCTTCTCGTCCAACGGCACGGTGAGCGTCGCCGTGGTCTCGTTCGCGAGCCCCGCATACCAGGCTTTCAACGACCGTGGCGTGACCGGGAGGGCACGCGCAATATCGCGGGCCGGAAGACGCCGGTACTCACTCGTCTCACCCCAATTGCGCGTCGGGTGAACCCGGTTGGTCAAAAGGATGTACATCGACTCCGACATCGGGTCCAACACGATGCTGGTACCCGTGAAACCGGTGTGCCCCGCGGTGACCGGAGACGACAAGCCATCCATGTAGAAGCGCTGGCCGAGCTGCCAGCCGTAACCGCGTGCCGCCGACTCGCCGAGATCGGGGCTGTAGTTCGTGAGCAGTCTGCGCACCCACGTTTCGTCGAGTAGACGCGTGCCCTCCAGTTCCCCACCGTTGAGAATCATCTGGCCGAAACGCGCCATGTCGGCGGCCGTGGAGAACACGCCCGCGTGGCCCGCGACGCCGGAGAACGACCATGCGTTTTCGTCGTGCACGATCCCGCGGATCATGCCGCGATCCAGGTCGGGCTTGTATTCGGTGGCCGCGATGCGGTCGAGTTTCGATTCCGGCGGGTTGTACCCGGTGTCGGGCATGCCGAGCGGTTCGGTGATGCGCGCAGCGACCTCGGCATCGAGTCCGTTACCGGTCACCGCTTCTATGACCTTGCCCAACAGAATGAAGTTGAGGTCGGAGTAGGCGTAGTCGGTGTCGGGTTCGAAGTCCAGATCCGACTCGTAGATCGCCTTCATCCGGGCTTCGTCATCCGGCAGTTTCCACAGGTTGATCGACGGTTTCAGGCCCGACACGTGCCGCATCATGTGCATCAGCGTGATGGGCGCCTTATCGGGGTCCGTCTTCGCGAATTCAGGCAGATACGTCGCGACTTTCGCCTCGAGATCGAGCGTGCCTTCGGCCGCCATCGTCGTGGCGACCATCGCGGTGAACAATTTAGACACCGATGCCATGTCGAAAATGGCATCGGTGTCCATTGGTTCTTGCTTATCGGCCGGAAGCTCGACGGCGGTATCGGTGTCGGGGTCGTAGCTTTCGTAGCGAAGCAGATGACCACCGGAATCGTGCGTGACGATGACGCCTTTTCGGGCGGCGAGGACGACGAAACCGGGATGCGCCGGGTTCTCCCCGCCCGGGCCGGGCTCCATGAAGGACGCAGCATCCTCGGCGACACGGTCGATGTACTTACCTGTGAGCCCCGCCTGGCGCGGCGAACCGCGACGCAGGCGGCGCGGAGTAAACGTCAGATCTTTCGGCGTAACCGTTGGCGGACCTTCAAGTGGACTGGCCGGACCGGCATGCGCCACGTTCACTCCAGACACACTCCATACTGGCACGCTAGCGACCAGCGCCGCCCCGAGGACAGATCTACGCTTCATTCTATTCTCCGCGTTTTAGTGATACAGCAGGTAATCGTCGCGCACTTTGCGGAAGTCCTTCAGGTCGGTTTTCCAGCCGGCCATGACTTCGTCGACGTTCGCGCCGTCCTCGATCGCCTCACGCACCTGCGAGGATCCGGTCAGCTTGTCGATCCAAGGGATCTCTTCGTCGGAGCGCCACTTGTACTTGGGGAACAATTCGCGTTGGACAATGATCATGGCCAGCGCGGTCCGAATCGGGTCGAACTTGCGCTCGTCCGTGATCTGGATTTCGACGCCACCGCAGGTTTCGTCGGCGAACTTCGAAAACGTCGGCACGAAGTAGGCTTCGCGGAACATGACTCCCTCGAGGTCGGAGTCATTCAACGCTTCTTCCCAACCGTGGTCGATGCCGGGAGCACCGATGAGCTGGAACGGAGCGGTGGTACCGCGCCCTTCGGACAGAGCGGTCGCCTCAAACAGACAGGTGCCCGAGTACAGCTTCGCGGTGGTGGTCGTCGGCATGTTGGGCGACGGTGCCACCCAAGGCAGGCCGGTGTCCTCGTAGAACATCTTGCGACGCCACCCTGATAGCTCCAGGACCTCGAGCTCGACCTTCTTACCAACCGAATCCGGCAAGAACTCGCCGTTGAACAGCATCGCCAGTTCGCCAGCCGTCATGCCGTGGCGCTGCGAAATCTCCTTCAAGCCGACGAAAGACGAAACCTCATCCTCGTGCAGGACCGGGCCGTAGGCATCGCGGGCCGAAATCGGGTTCGGACGGTCCAAAACAACGAATTTCATATCGTTGGCCGCCGCGGCCTCCATCGCCAGATACATCGTCCAGATGTAGGTGTAGAAACGCGAACCCACATCCTGGATGTCGAACACCACGGTGTCCAACTCCAGTTCGGCGAAGTGCTCCTTCAACTTGTCTTTGTCGTTGTAGGCGTTGTAGACGGGAAGCTGCGTCTTCGGGTCGATGAAGTAATCTTCGCCCTCGCCAGCCTGCGAAGTTCCACGGAAACCGTGCTCGGGGCCGAAGACCGCCACGAGATCGACGGTTCCGTCTTGGTGCATGACGTCGACCTCGTGGCGCAGTTCGCGCGTGATGCCGGTCGGGTTGGAGATCACTCCGACCCGTTGGCCCGCCAGCTGCTTATAACCGGATTCCTCCAAGCGATCGAATCCGGTTCGAACTGTGCGGCCCTTCCCGTTCCCGGGTTCGTGAGCCACCGCGGGCGCTGATCCGCCGAGCAGCGGGACCGCGGCGAAAGCCGATGCGGCAAGAACATTGCGGCGTCGCATGACCGCCCTTCCTTTTCAAAGATGTACTAGTACGTCTGCCCGTGGCCGAACTCGAACAGGGGTTTTTGCGGGTCATCAGCGGTCGGGATCATGACCGGCAGTTTGCCGCTGGGGTTGAACACGCCGCACAGACCGCGAGCTGCAGCACCCATCGCCACGTCTGTGTACGAATAGGTCGCCACGTAGGTCTCGACGTCGGGGAACTGGTTGATGTCGTACGGCTCCTTGACCGACACCACCGCGACCGGCACACCTGAGGCGTCCAACGCCTTCACGAGCTTCGCCTGGTTCGGGTAGGCGGCGACTTCGCGCGTCACCGCGACGACCACATCGGCGCCAGCGGCGTCCGCCACGGCCTTATCGATGGCAGCCTGGTCGGGTTCCGTACCGGTGTCGTATTCGGTGGTCTTGGCGCCCTGGTCCTTGAGGGCCTTCGCCAAGGCGGACACGGCGCTGCCGGCCCCGGTGACGAAGACCGATAGTCCGTCGGCCTCCAAAGGCAGAAGCTTCGCGTCGTTTTTGACGAGCGTGATGCTGCTGTCGCTGATGCGGTCGGCGGCTTCGAGGTGTTCGGGTATACCCACGATCGAGTCGACCTTGTCCACATCGACCAGGGGGTCGTCCACGATGCCGCGGAAATGCTTCAGGGTAAGGATTCGTTCGACGGATTTGTCAAGCGCCTTTTCGGATACGTCGCCGGCGGCAACGGCGTCAACGACTGCGTTGTAGGCCACGTCAATCTTCGGCGGCATCAAGAGCATGTCGACGCCCGCCTGCAAGGCGCGCACGGGAACTTCCTCGAGCGGATAGAGCTCGTTGACACCATCCATCGACAGGGAGTCTGTGATGACCATGCCGTCGTAGCCCAGCTCTTCGCGCAACAGTCCGGTCAGGATCGGTTTCGACAGCGTCGCCGGGTCCCCGGACTCGTCGAGGGCGCGGAACGTGATGTGCGCGGTCATGATCGCGTCGATCTCGGCTGCGATCGCAGACTCGAACGGCGGGGCGTCCAGTTTCTCCCACTCTTCGCGGGTGTGGTCGATCTCGGGAAGATCGACGTGGCTGTCCGTCGCGGTGTCACCGTGCCCCGGGAAGTGTTTGGCGCACGACGTCACTGCGTCCTTACCGGACTGAAAACCAGCCACTTGGGCGGCGGTCAGGTCGGCCGCCAACTGCGGGTCCGAGCTGAACGATCGCACGCCGATCACCGGGTTGGCCGGGTTGACGTTGACGTCCGCGGTCGGGGCAAAGTCTTGGTTAATACCTATGGCGCGGAGTTCGGCACCGGTGATCTCGGCGGCCAGCTTCGCCTTGTCTTCGGCACGCGTCGCGCCGAGGGCCATGTTCCCGGGGAACTGAGTGGCCGGCGGTCCAACACGGACCACGACGCCTTGTTCCTGGTCGGTCGAGATGAGCAGCGGCACCTTCGAGCCGGTACCTAGGGCGGCCTTTTGCAAGCCGTTGGACAGGGTCGCGGTCTTCTTCGGGTCCTCTACGTTATCGGACCAACCGAAGTAGATAATTCCGCCGAGCTTGTATTTTTCGATGAGCTCCTGGCCATTGTCGACACCCACCCACTCCTGGTTGCGTTTCACATCCTCCGGATCGGTGGTGTCGGCCGTCTGTCCGTACGCATACGTCACGAACAGCTGACCGATTTTTTCTTCCGTGGACATCTTCCGCAAGGTGCGCCGTGCCCATGCGCGCGAACGCGCGCGACGGCCCGGATGTCCGGCTTCTGCTATACCGGTTTCCGTTCCGCATGCGGAAACCGCTGCGGTCGCCGATACGGCGATGAGTCCGGCTGACAACGCGCTTCGACGTGTCCATCCGTCCTGGTCATGACGCGTCATAGGCACCTCCTTGGGGGGTCAGGGTGGCGGTCACTGAGTGTACAGGGCAAAACGAAAAGTAGGGCCGGTGAAATACCGGCCCTACGGCTAATCTTTTACTTATTGTTGGCCAGCGCCAGCAGACGATCCTTGGAACCGTTGAAGTGGTTACGGTCGACGGCACCAGAGATACCGCTCACACGACCGTTGTCAGTCCACTGCCAAGCCGTCCAGGTCGGGAAACCGCTGGGAACCTTCGGGCTGTTCACACCCCAGTGCGCGACCCACAGGGGGCTGCGGGCGGACATGCCCGTCCAGTTACCGGTGCACGACGACCACCAGGAAGCGGTCGTGTAGATCACGACATCGCGGCTGGTCTTCGACTTGTAGGTGTTGTAGAAGTCCAAGATCCAGCTACGCATCTGCGACTGGTTCAGGCCATGGCATCCGGCTTCCAGGTCCAGCACACCAGGCAGCGTCAAGTTGTCGGCCGACCATGCTCCACCGCTCTTGGCGAAGAAGCTGGCCTGGGCGGAACCACTTGAACTTCCCGGACGTGCAAAGTGGTACGCACCGCGAATAACGCCGGCATGATACGCACCGGTGTAGTTGGTGCCGAACTTCGGGTCCTTATAAGTGGTGCCTTCAGTGGCCTTAATCCAGGCGAAGTCGATACCGGCCGACTTCACCGATTTCCAGTTGATCGAGCCCTGGTAATGGGACACGTCGATGCCGATGGGGTTGGCTTTAGCCGAAGTATCAGCAGAAGCCGGGGCTGCTATAGCGACAGTAGCGGTCGCCGCTACCGCAAGAGACAGAACAACCTTGGCGAGCTTGCCAAAGGCCTTCTTCCCCTTCTTACGCGTGACAGATAGGTCCATGTGGACTCCTTCTGGGGCTAGAAGATACGGATGAGGGCAACATCCGCAGGGATCATCCTCTATCTCTTCCGCCGCAATCACAAGAGGCTCTTCCATTAATATTCCATGAGCCACCGCAATAGCCTTCACGCGTCCATTGTTCTTAGAGCATGACAATTCCTCAAAGTGCCAAGTCAGGCACTTTGAGGAATTGTCAATTGGGGGTATTAACTCAAGACTTAGCCGTCGAGAACACCTTGTACGGCTTCACGCAGTTCGGGAAGACGCTCATGGATGACGCCGGGACACTGAGTCTCGTTGAAGTCCATGTGGCCATAGATCTCCGACGAAGGAATTCCGTACTGCGCGCAGATGTACGCGCACAAGTTGATAAGACTGTTCCATTGTGCTTCCGAAGGCTGCGCGCCATCGTGGTAGCTACCATCGTTTTCGATACCGATGGCTTCACTGTTCTGCCCGACAACGTGTGCACCCTGGATCATGTAGGTGCCGTCCTGCAATGCACCGAGGCTGCCGAAGCGCCCCTCGGTGATATGACCACCTTGACTGTTGGTGAAATGCTGACCACTGTCCGGCCAACCATTTTGGTCGATGTGCAGGTCTTGAATCTCGCGCGAGTTCTGGAAGGCGTATTCAAGCGAATGGTCATCGGTGTTCGGGAACGCTGTGTGGTGGCAGATGATCTTGTTCGGTGCCTGATTCACGACCGGCATGTCACCGACCGGTCGTGCGCCCCAGTCGGCACAGCTGTGAATATGTGGTGCTTCTACCTGAGTCTCCGACGCGAACGCTTTGGATGTCACAAGCGGCACTGCCGATACCGCTGCCAAACCGGTGAGGCCACCCAAGACGCTTCGACGAGACATTTTGAAGCTACGTGTCATAACTAACTCCGAGGGCCTAGTGAGGGATTTGCCCACATCCTGACAGCAACCTTCAGCGGATGTAAAGACCATGAAGTTAATTTTCAGCGCGCTCATGGCCAGACTATGGCCGTTCAGATGAGACCCACCTCACCCGATATCTGGCGCCAAGAAACACCGTGTTCAGGGGAAACACCGACAAACCTCCATGGGGACAACGTCCGCGCAATGGTTGCAGAAATTGCCGGTTATCGCCGCATCCATCACCAACGCGGCACCGAAAGCTCAGCCACGACAGGACGATGATCGGACGCCGACGACGCAACCGCGTGGGCATCGATGACCCGCATCAAGGGTGAAACAGCGACAAAATCGATCCGCTTCTGCGGCTCGCCGGCGGGGTAGGTCGCGCCTTCGCCCGGCGATCCACCGGCAGCTAGCCAGGCATCGTCCAAATGATCCCACAAGGGACCAAGTTCAGGACTCTGCGGCTCGGCGTTGAAATCACCCAGCAACACCTGCGGCATCTTCCGACCAGCGCCCATGATCTCCAACATGTCCGTAACTTGCGCCTGCCGCGGCAACGGGTCCGCACGGAAATCAAGATGTGTCGAAAACACCTGCATCCAGACCCCGCGTACATTGATCACAGCTTCCGGAAACCCGGGGCTCGGTTCCAAAACCGGATCCGGATCCTGAGACGACAGCCGGGCGATGCTGTGATTATGCGCGCTCATGATCGGATACTTCGACAAAATCGCGTTACCGAACTCAGCACGCGGCCCGCCGACCTCCGACGGGTCCAGGCTGTAGATCGGCCCGAAAAACACATGCATGTGGAGCCTATGCGCCAACTCCTGCGCCAGGTCGCGCCACTCACTGCGCGCGTCCCAATGGACATCCACTTCCTGAAGCCCCACCACATCGGCGTCGAGATCGGAAATCTGTGCAGCTGTGCGGTCGACATCGAACACCTCATCCGCGCCACTGCCGGCATGGATGTTGTAGGTCGCCACACGCAGCGATACGGAGTGTCCCGACGGGGTCGCATGAGCACTCGCCGGAACACCGATGAGGACAGTCAAAAGAATCAGGGCGGCACTGATCACGGTGCGCTTCACGGCGCCTCACACAAGTAAACCAGGGGCAAGGGGAACCCTTAGTGTGACGCACTTTTAACGCATAGTCCATATGACGTGGTCGCCGCCACTGAGCCGAGCGACGATCAAGCGTCGACGGCTCGACGATGCTGAGCACGCTCGCGCTGCTTCTGCTCGTACTCATCCCGATCCAGCGGTGCGGACCGCGTCACCAAGCCGTCGAGAAGCTCACGCGTCGCGGCAGCGATGGCAGTCGCCGCAGCGTCGAAAGCTTCTTCGTTAGCCGCCGACGGCTTGGCATATCCACTGACCTTGCGCACATACTGTATTGCGGCGGCCCGGACCTCCTCATCGCTGGCCGGCGGGTCGAAGTTGTACAGGCGTCGAATATTGCGGCACATGTGTTGAATTTTAGTCCAGCGCTGGGCGCTCATCGCCGTTTCATGAGCCCTAGATACCGTGGACGAGCTGGCAAAATCACACCGATGACCGAATCGAAGAGGTACCTGGTTTCCGGGAAAGTTCAAGGGGTCGGGTTTCGCTATTTCGCGCAGCGCGCCGCCCAGCACGCCGGCGTAAGCGGCTGGGTCCGAAATCTCGACGATGGTCGGGTTGAAGCGGTCGCCTGTGGGCCGGCGAGGCGGATCGACGAATTCGAGCAGGCGTTGCGGCAGGGCCCACGGGCGGCCGATGTGGCTGATGTGTCCGTCAGCCCGGCGACGGTATCCGACACCGGAAGTTTCGTGATCAGCGACTGAGCCCGAAAAAACGGTGCGGGCGCTAACGCCCCGCACCGCTAATGCGAACGGATCGGCTCACCTCGAGCGTCGCCAGTCGAGGCGCCGGCCGAAACCTCTCAGCGTTTTACCGTTGCTTCGGGTTTGCTTCTTGCGATTATTCCGGGCTGTGGTCTCTTCGGCGTCCGTAGGAACGGAGCTTTGTTTCGACCCCAGCCGCATCCGGTATGAGGAGTTGTTGTCATAACGGTCGGCACCATCGCGTGGCGAGTTCATGTACGAGTCGCTCCTATCCGTTCGCCCATGCCACGGCAGCCCCACCTCCTGCATGTCTTCATCGGACACTCGGCGTTTATCGGCACGTGTAAACACTCGAGGTTTTTCGCTGTCAGGCATGCCATCCCCCATAGAACTATCGAGGCAACCGCATCGATTCGTAAAACCAAGCCTATGACGTCGACGAGACGAACGGGACGCAAAATTGCGAGCCCATAGCCCACCTTAGGCACTATGACCAGCGATTTTATCGTCCATAAACTTCAGTAACACCCATGAATGCATATATAGACAAAACAGCGTGCGGTGGCTCTTGGCCACCGCACGCCGTCTGTTCGGTGCGTTACGGGCGCCCCTCTTCGCGCGGACGGGCGGCCAAATCGGAATGCTCCTGCGATTCCTCATCGGACTGCCCGGTGGCGGATACCTGCTCCCGATCCCGGCGTTGAGACGGTTCGTCGTCAAACCGTTCCGAATCCGCCCGTTCAGGGTTCATGTGTGGTTCGCTGGAGCCGCTTTGCTGGTCCTGCGGCATGCCGTGCGCGGATTCCCGGCCCTGCATTTGTTCCTCGTCCTGCATCTGCTGCTGGCCCTGCATCTGCTGCTCGTCCTGTTCCATGCCCTGCGGCTGCTCTTGACCTTGCATCGACTGGCCCTGCATGGAACGTTCACCCTCCATGCTGTCCTGGCCATGCTCCACGCTTTGCATGGACTCTTGTCCTTGCATTCGCTCCTGGTCCGTTCCTTCGCCGCGCTGACCTTCATCCGTGCGCCGAGACATGTCCTCTTCGCGTTCGTATGACATACCGTTCCCCCAAATAAGTGGATGATCGACGCCACCAGACTAGAAGCAAGTTCGCAGGTCAGGAGGCGTATCTGTAATGTGACTGTGACCCTCACGCCCGAAGGCCGCACAGGTCGAATGGTCCGCCGGATCCCGCGTGCAGGTGAGCGCCTGCCACAAGACCGCATCGACCTATGCCGGCACTGTGTCGGTCTGTCGCTGCCACGCCCGATGCCCCGCCAACTGTTCAGCGAGCTTCGCACCGAAATCTTCCGGCAACTGCCCACCAGAAGCCGTGGACGTGACGACCCCCAATTTCACCGAGACCTGTTCCGTGTTCGCCAAGTCATCGCGCACACCCGCCGTACGCAGCATGCTCAGCCCCTCCGCGTAAGCCGCTACCGGTTTCACGTGTTTATATGCCTCCGATACGAAATGCACCGCGTACCCGTCCACGGACAGGGTCGCGACGCTATCCTGCCCGCCGGGGACAGCGACGCCGTCATACAGCACCGAAGCCGTGGTGTTGAATGCGGCATCGACTTCCAGCTGCGCACCGTTCGTCGAGGTCACCGCCCCGGCTGTGGGAGCGAGCACGTCGGCGATGACACCGTGCGCGCGAAGACTTTGAATGAGACGTTGAGCGCCGAGCCCATCGACGCCGTCGGCCACGAGGATCGCCACCTTGCGAGTGGCGGGCTCGTCCAACCTCGTATTGAGCTGCGACAGCGCCGGCGACGACACCGTGTAGCTCTCACGTACGGCACTGTCGGGTGGCGTGACGCCGATACCCAGCGCGACCCGCCGGGCGAGATCATTATTGATCCGGTTGATCTGCGCTACGGCGCGTTCCCGAACCCCCATGTCCTCGACTTTGCCGAGTTCGAAACGAAACGCCGCCACCACATGTTCGGCTTCCACCGGGGACATGCTGTTCCAGAACATCTCCGGTTGGCTGTAGTGGTCGGTGAAGCTTTCGCTCCGTTTCCGGATCTTGTGTCCCTCGACCTTTTCGGCGTAATGGGAATAGACACCTTCGGAGGCGATCACCGGACAGCCTCCACTGAGCGTGTTCTGCGAATACGACGTCTTGGCCGTATGCACCTTATGCTGCCCATAACCGTCACGCTGGTCATTGTGGACTTCCGCTACCGGCCGGTTGACAGGAAGCTGCGCGAAGTTCGGACCGCCCAAGCGGATCAACTGTGTATCGAGATACGAGAAGTTCCTCGCCTGCAGTAGCGGATCATTGGTGAAGTCGATGCCCGGCACCACGTTCGCGGTATGAAAAGCGACCTGTTCGGTCTCGGCGAAGAAGTTATTCGGGTTGCGGTTCAACGTCATCAGCCCCACCGGACGGACGGGAACCTGCTCCTCAGGGATGATCTTCGTCGAATCCAATAGATCGAAATCGAAGGCGAACTCATCGGATTCATCCACCAGCTGCACACCGAGTTCCCACTGTGGGTACTGGCCGGCTTCGATCGCGTCCCACAAGTCACGCCGGTTGAAGTCCGGGTCCTTACCCGCGATCTTTTGCGTCTCGTCCCACAACAAAGAGTGCGTACCCAAAGTGGGCTTCCAGTGGAACTTGACGAACGTGCCGCGCCCCTGCGCATTCACGAACCGGAAAGTATGAACGCCAAATCCCTGCATCATCCGGTAGCTGCGCGGCAATGCGCGGTCCGACATTAGCCACATGATCGCGTGCAGTGTTTCAGGCTGCATCGAGACGAAATCCCAAAGAGTGTCATGGGCCGACGCCGCCTGCGGTATCTCGTTGTGCGGCTCAGGTTTCACGGCATGAACGAAGTCCGGAAACTTGATTCCGTCTTGGATGAAGAAAACCGGAAAATTATTACCCACCAGGTCGTAGTTCCCCTGGCGCGTATAGAACTTCGTGGCGAAACCCCGCACGTCTCGGACCGTGTCGGCCGAGCCCCTCGAGCCCGCGACCGTGGAGAAGCGGACGAAGACCGGCACCCGCTGGTTCGGATCGGTCAGGAACTCGGCTGCGGTGTATTCCGTCAGCCACGAGTCGTATGGCTGAAAATGACCGTACGCGCCGGCACCTCGCGCATGAACGACCCGTTCTGGAATGCGTTCGTGGTCGAAATGAGTGATTTTTTCGCGTGCATGAAAGTCTTCGAGAAGCGTCGGCCCGCGGTCCCCGACCGTGAGCGCATCATCCGTGTGGTCGACCTTCACCCCTTGCTGAGTCGTGATGCTGGTGTCATTGTCGTCGACCCGCACCCGATCCAGTTGCGCCTGCTTTTCGTCGTGTTCGTGCTCGTCAACCATGTCCCCGATCCCCCTGTCGTGGCTACTTGACAACGGTGAGTGTCTCACGCAGCCCCAGGCAGTCAGGCCGGTTGTGGCAGTTACAGAGCCCCTCGAAACTGCATTTGTACCAAGGTTTGTATTATCGTATTAATACAAACCTTGGATTTGGAAACTATGATTGAAACAAAACAGCCCGTGGTCACGGAGCCAGACGAAATACGAGCCGAACGCTGGGTGAAACGCCACGGCCTGGACTCGGGTTGCATATCGCCACTGCTGCTCGACCGCCTCGCGCTACGGCGCGTCAGCCATGAACGAGAGCTACTGACCCTCGTGCTCTGCGCCATACCACTCATGGCTTGGTCCGTAATCGCCAGCATCACCGACGTTTCCATTCGCCTCGGCGCCAACGACACGAACGTCCGCGGCCTCATCGACATCGCCGTTTTCTACATCGTGTTGGCGACAATCGCGTGGTGGTCGAGCCGCAGATTCCTCCGAGTCGAGTACGAATACGCGCAACAACTCCCGCGACGCGCGGCAAGCAGCACGCCCCGAGGTGTGACTACAGTGTTGGGAAAGTGGTACGTACTGGCGTTGGTGATCATGTACCCAGGAGGTACTGCGGTGGGGCTCGCGCTATCGCTGATCTCCACCGATGTCGAAACTCGCGCCCTGGCAACCATCATGGCCATCGGCACCATCGCGATCGGCATCATCAACGCTGTCGTCAACTACACGACGCTGCGCCGCCCAGCCATCGCAGATAACAGCAATAACCTCGTCATCGACGATGGCCTGCGCACCGAAGAAGCACACCGTGTCCCGCCGTACGCTGCCGCCCTGGCCCTGATCGTTGCTGTCAATGCGACCACCCCGGCAGCGATGATCGCTTTCCTGACCTACGGCATCACCGCCGCCGTGCTGTGGCACGTCGGCGTAGCCCGTGGACAGTACCGCCAGCTCACCACAGCACGAAGGACCGATGAGCAATGATCATCGAGGTAGACCACGCCTCCCTCATTCCTCCCTACGAGCAGGTTCGTGCCTCACTAGCGCAACAGATCCACGATCGGGACTTGCCAGTCGGCACAAAGCTTCCGACCGTCCGACGGCTCGCCGCGGATCTAGGGCTTGCCCCGAACACTGTCGCTCGCGCATACCGGCAGCTCGAATCCGCCGGGCTGATCGAAACCAGAGGACGGGCCGGCAGCATCGTGTGCGCGTTGGAGGGTTCCGGCCGAAACGAACTCCAAGAAAGCGCCGAAGCCTACGCCGACCGAGCCAAACGGCTCGGCGTCGACGTCGAAGAGGCCCTCGCCATCGTCAAGGCTGTATTCGAACGGTAGTGACGACCTGTCTGCGCCACAACCACGTTTGCGCATAGTCGCTACGGGTAAGAACGATGAAAAGGGGGACAGTAATGCCACAGCAAGCATGGAGTAAGAAACGGGAACGTCAGTACCAAGACATCAAACAGGGAGCCAAAGAACGCGGTTCCTCCACTAAGCGCGCCGAAGAGATCGCCGCGCGCACAGTCAACAAGAACCGTGCCCAAGCAGGTGAGGCGCGCCGGTCGAGCCGCGTGTCAACCAAGGATGTATCCCCGCAGCACCGCGGCGGTAAACGCTCCCACGAGGGACCACAAGGACGCACACGCGACCAGCTTTATGCAGAGGCTCGGCGCAAGAAAATCGAGGGCCGCTCGAAAATGAACAAACAGGAACTCGAACGGGCTGTCGGACGCAACTAGCACCGTCAGGAGTCGAACCACGACATAGGTGAACCAGCGTGGTCTGCCACCGCAGAACCGGTGGAAACTACGCAAACAGATGGCTTTGGCTAACCCAGTGGCAAGCGCGTGAACGCGCCGGTTAACCTATATACCGCTGCGTGTAAACGCACAGGCGGATGTAGCTCAATGGTAGAGCCTCAGTCTTCCAAACTGATAGTGCGGGTTCGATTCCCGTCATCCGCTCCACGGTAAAACCCCAGGTAATGCCCCTACGGGGGCATCAATGGCGGACGATCCATTTTCTCAGGATCATGGTTGTGCCGTGAATGTCGTCGAACTACTGCAGTTGGTCGACATCGGGAAGTGGCGCAGCTTGGTAGCGCATCCGCTTTGGGAGCGGAGGGTCGCAGGTTCAAATCCTGTCTTCCCGACCATCGCAACTGTCCGGCTCCAATACTGGGGCCGGACAGTTTTGTCATTGAATCCTGGTCGCATCACAAGGTCGTGATCCATGTCCATGCGTCTACAAGGAATCCGACGCCCTTGAGGAATTCGATTCCGACGACGATCAAGAAGATTCCGCTGGCCAAATGAGATAGACGTGCCGTTCGGCGGGTACGCCCCAGTAGGCGCACGATCACCAAGGTACCGACCATCCGCGCGATCGCGAACACACCGGCCGCCACGATGTACACGAACAACAGCACCACGACATACCAGAAGAAGTCGCTCAGGGCGTTCGCCAAAACCCATATCGCCCAGCACAACAACAGGAACAAGCCGCCGACGACCGACAGTTCTCCCCCGCTTTTGAGAGCCTGCAGTTTGCCGTCTCGGCCGAACCATGGGCGTGACGGCGTGGGCGGCTGCCGCGGCGGGGGCGGTTCCTCCGGCTGGTCGTGCCGCGCATTCGGCTGCGAACGCGTCGGCCGCGCGACCCCGCGCCCGTATGCCCCTGGAGGGGAAACCGGTGGTGCGCTCGTTTGCTGGTTGACGTGCATCACCGATGTCGGCGCAGGCACGTGTTGCACTGGTTTCGTCGGCGACGCCGCGCTTGCGGCTGTGTCACCAGACATGATCGGCAATGTCGCGGGCTCGTCGTGCCGGCCCGCCTGGTCGAAATTGCCACGCACGACCTGGTTCGGAAGTACCGCAGCCGGCGCAGCCCCCTCGCTGTACCAGCCCACCCGGAGCACCGGGGTTTTCGCGTCACGCACCAGCGGCGCCAACTGGTCGATCCAGTCCGGCAACTGCGAAGTGAGCGGGCGCTGCTGCGGCGAGTCCGCCAGCGCCGCCAAAAGGTGGTCGCGCAACCGGGGGTCGGACTCCAACGCGGGGTGGCTGCGCAATCCTGCGCCTCCGTTACGCGGCAGCGAACCCGTGATGAGGTAGAACGCGACGGCACCGAGACCGTGCACATCGTAGGCGGGGCTGGCGTGCCCTTCAACCGCTTCGGGGCCGCCCGCTCCTGGTGAGTACGCGATGCTGGTGAGGTGGCTGGGTGTGCAGTAGCGCGAACCGGTGAAGTCGATGATTTTCGCTTCACCGGACGGCGCCATGATGATGTTCGCCGGCTTAATGTCCATATGCAGTGCGGGATGAGCACCGGAGTACCTCGGTTGATGCATCCGCCCCAGAACGGTCGCGATGGTCTTCAGGATCGAGACGGCGTCGATGTGTGGGCGTTGCGGGAGCGGGAGGAGTTCCTGCAGGTCTCGGCCGGGTAGATACTCCAGAACCTGGTACGGCCACAGGGTGTTGCGGTCGGGTCCTTGGCCAGGTTGATGCGGTGGGTGCCCGTAGAACGCATCGATGCGGCGACAAATGCCGGGTACGCTGCGCCCCAGCATGTCCATGAGCACCGCATCGCCTTTGTCCCATGCTCGGAACTGCTCCGGCAACGGGATACCGGGCTGAGGTCGGAAGACTTTGACGGTGACGGGCGCCGACGCGACTCCCCCGGAGCGTCGCACGGCTTTGAACACGTCCGCTTGGCCGCCCGACCCGATCCGGGTCGTCAAGCGATAGCTTTGCGAGGCCTCCGGCAGCGGGTCCGCCGGACCACACACTAGGTCCAACTCCGCCATGCACGCCTCCTATCGCTTTCGTTGCGTTGTCAAGGTTAGCTGTCGCGCGCACTCCGCTTTGTCCCGATAGCGCCTCGTGACGCGTAGCAGCCGCGTTGACGGGTTTACCTGTGTTCTGCGAAGATTCGCATGCCCTATTAGGTTCTTAACCAAAGGATGTACATATGTTCCGTATTGCTGCGCGTATCGGTGTAGCCGCAATCGCCACCGCCGGTGTCGTCGCGTTGGCCACCCCGGCCCAAGCCGCCGAAACACCAGCCGTCGTCAGCTGCGCGACCGCCGGCGTATACGACAGCTTCGAAGGGTCCGGATCGGGACTGCAGGGCTACGCCAAGAAGGATGACAGCCTGACCGCGATCGACTCCAACTCCGACGCTGTGAAGGTCGAAGTCGAAGACGGATTCATGGCCGGCAGCACCGGCTGGATCGAAACCGACTGCGTGGCATACCTGGCTTAGCCCCCACAGGTGTTCGTCCGGACGTGACCGTCAGGGGCGAACACCTGTCAACCTGATCAAGGCAACTCGAACGGCTCGCGGGTGCGTTCATACTCGGCGAGTTGATCGATACGGCGTTGATGGCGGGCGCCATCACTGAAATCCGTCTTCAAGAACGTGTCCACAATTGTCAACGCCTCGTCGGCGGAATGCATGCGTGCGCCGATGCTGACCACGTTCGCATCATTGTGTTCACGCCCCAACTTCGCAGTCTCAGCACTCCACGCCAGTACCGCGCGAGTCCCGGCGACCTTATTCGCCGCGATCTGTTCTCCGTTTCCGGAACCGCCAATGACGACCCCGAGGCTCCCCGGCGAATCGACAACCCGCGTCGCCGTGGCTATACAAAACGGCGGGTAGTCGTCGTCCGCGTCGTAATGATGCGGTCCTACGTCCACCACGTCGTGCCCCTGTTCCTCGAGGTGAGCGCGAAGCTGCGCTTTGAGCTCGAAACCGGCGTGATCGCTGCCCAGATAAACTCCCATGCCTGGCATCATCGCAGGTCGGAAAGCACCAGACCCGCTCGGGCCTTGGGCGTAAACCACGTCGACTTACGCGGAAGTTTCAGCCGTTCCAGGTTCACGGTCATGAAGTCGTCGACCGTCACCGGTGCTATCAGGATCGCCAACTGCGCAGCACCGGAATCAACCTGCTGCACCAACCATTCTGGTGGGTAATCGCCGCCCACATAGGTTATGTGTGAGTCGCCGGCGTCCATACCGAGCACATCGTTGAACACAACGGCTTCCACGCGCGCGTGGTCGAGCCTGTCGACGACAGAGCCGGACACATCCGGAAGCGAGACGGCATGCGTTTCGCCATCCAGATACATGTGGACCGTCCCCGCGTTCTGCGGCGTGGTGAGTTCAGCAACCTTGGAGATGTCCGCGCCACGTTCCCGCAACCGTGTGAGGAAATCCGATGCCGACATGTTCAAGGTCGAAACGAGCCGATGGTACGGCTGGATATCCACCGACTGAGGCGTGGTCACTACAGCAAGAAACTGCGGCAAACCTCCTACCTGGACTGCCAGAGACCTGTGGTTCCCGTCTGCCACGATCAGGTCTCCGCCGCCTGCGAGTTCGCACAGCTGCCGCCGCAACTGCGGGTCGGCGACCGGCCAAATCTGGTGCTGACGTTGCGATTCGTCGGTGTCTGTGACGAAAGCCTCGCCGGTGCAGGCCTGCGCCAAGGCGGCTTCAAGCTCATCGGTGCGCGAATTTTGCACCAGCAAGACCGGCGACAGAAGGTGGTGCAGAGCACTGTTGAGGGCGGCACGTTCTTCAACCTTCTCGATGAAGACGTCCTCGTTGCGGATCACGCGGCCCGGTTCTTGCGGGCTGGTAGAGATCTCATCCGTGTCGACCATGCAAAACAGGCCGTAGCTGACGCGGCCGTCCGTGTCCGAGATGCGGTAGGCCACAACCGTCTCATCCTCAGCGGCGAATCGACCGGACTGTTGCAACGCGGTGAGGCGTTCCACAGCGGCGGGCAGGCACTCGTAAAATCCCATGTCGGCGGCGCGGGCCTCAGGCGCACGGTGCGGCATCTCCACCGACAGCATTGATGTCGGTTTCTTCGCTATGACCTCCGTGATCGCGGAGTCATCAGCGAACTCATCATAGTTGGGTGCTCCGGTCTCACCGGTGGACAACCAGGCGCGTGAAATCGGGTGTGCTGCAGTCACCGCTTCACAGTAGCGGCTATCTTTCGTCCGGTGCATGGCGCTGGTCAGGAAGCACGTGCCACACTCACCCTAAACCTTTCTCAATTCAACATAGGGAGCTGCAACGTGGCGGAGACCCACATCTTGGCGCAGACCGATGCAGCCGAGCGTGCCCGGCTGCTTCACGTCGAAAGCTACGACGTGAACCTCGATTTGACCACAGGCGACGAAACCTTTGAGTCGACATCGACGGTGCGGTTCACGTGCGCCGAACCCGGCGCAACAACTTTCATTGAGATCGCTGCGGATTCTGTCGTTTCCGCAACGCTTAACGGCGCCGAAATCGACGTCACTAACTACGCGCCGAAGACCGGTTTGGCGATTCCGGCGATGGCCGAGAATAACGAGCTGACCGTCAACGCAGTGTGTCGTTACTCGACAAGCGGGCAAGGTTTGCACCGTATGACGGACCGTGTCGACGGCGAGACCTACCTGTATTCCCAGTTCGAAGTGGCCGATGCCCAGCAAATGTTCGCTTGCTTCGACCAGCCCGACCTGAAGGCACAGTTCACTTTCAACGTGACCGTGCCGCAGCATTGGCGCGCGATCTCCAACATGCCCATCACCGAGGAGACATCGCAAAGCAACGACGCCAAGACCGTGCGGTTCGCGCCGACACCGCGGATGAGCACCTACATCGCGGCCCTGTGCGCCGGCCCGTACCACGAAGTCACGACGTCGCACGACGGCATCGAGCTCGGCTTGTACTGCCGCCAGTCGATGAAGCAATACCTGGACCCGGACGGCGTTTTCGAGATCACGAAGCAGGGCTTCGACCACTTCCATTCCGCTTTCGGCGTGCGGTACCCACTGCCCAAATACGACCAGATTTTCGCGCCCGAATACAACATGGGCGCCATGGAGAACTTCGGCTGCGTCACGATCGCCGAGTCGGCGTTCCTGTTCCGGTCGCAGGCCACCGAATACCACCTGGAACAGCGCGCCAATGTAATCCTTCACGAAATGGCACACATGTGGTTCGGCGACCTCGTCACCATGCGCTGGTGGGAAGATCTGTGGTTGAACGAATCGTTCGCTGAATGGGCCTCGCATTGGGCCAATGTGGAAGCCACCAAGTATACGGGCGCATGGACCACGTTCCTGTCCCTGCGCAAGAACTGGGGTTACAGACAGGACCAGCTGCCCACGACGCACCCTGTCTACACGAAGATGCCCGACGTCGCGGCCGTCGCCACGAACTTCGACGGCATCACGTACGCCAAGGGCGCCAGCATCCTCAAGCAGCTCGTCGCGTACGTCGGCATCGAGCCGTTCAAGCAGGGGATCAAGGAATATTTCGAGACCCACAAATGGGGTAATGCGACGTTCTCTGACCTGCTGAGCAGCCTCGAAAAGGCTTCTGGCCGAGAACTGCGCGAATTCGCCGACACGTGGTTGGCGACCGCCGGGGTGTCGACGCTGCGGCCGGAGGTCACTGTCGCGGACAGTGCTTACTCGCGAGTGGCGGTTAGGCAGGAAGTACACCCCGATTACCCCACGATGCGCACCCACCGCATCGGCATCGGCGTGTACGACCTCACCGACGGCAAACTCGTGCGTCGACACCGGGTCGAGACCGACATCAGCGGCGAGCTGACGGAGATCCCGGAGCTGACAGGCGTCAAGACCGGCGACGTGTTGCTCCTGAACGACGACGACCTCACTTACTGCAAGCTGCGTCTCGATGCGGATTCCTTGGCGACTGTGATCAGCAACATCGCGTCCTTCGAGGATTCGCTTCCGCGGGCACTGTGCTGGGCGGCCGCCTGGGACATGCTGCGGGACGGCGAACTGCCCGCGCGCGACTTCATCGCGCTGGCAATGGCCGGCATGCCGCACGAAGCGGACATTTCTTTGATCACCACGCTGCAGCAGCAGCTTGGCACCGCGTTGCTGTACGCCGACGAGTCGCGCGTCGACTCGCTGTACGCCGACGTCGCGGCCATGGCGAAAACCGCGACGTTCTCCGCCACTCCGGGTGGAGACATGCAGCGGTCCTGGGCGCAGGCGTATGCGCGGTTCGCACGTAGCAAACCGGACCTGGCGACGCTGCGGGGCTGGCTCAATGACGAGGAGGTGCCGAACGGTCTGGCCATCGACACCGACCTGCGTTGGCAGCTGTTGATTTCGTTGACAGCGCACGGTGAAGCTTCCACGTCGGACATTGATGCGGAGCTTGAGCGTGACAACACCGCTGACGGCGAGCGCTTGTCGCTCATGGCGCGTTCAGCTGTGCCGACGGCCGAATCGAAACAGGACGCGTGGTACCGCATCACTGAGGACGACACGATCGCGAACTACGCACGTCGTTCCTACATGCTCGGTTTCGCGCCGGCCAGCCAAGTCGATTTGGTGCGTCCCTATGTCGCCAAGTATCTGCAGGCCGTGACGAACGCGCCGAAGCGCTTGGGTCTGGAGCAGGCAATCGAGTTCATCTCTCAGGCGTTCCCGCGCGTGGTCGTGGAACAGGAGACGCTCGACCTGATGGATGCGTGGCTCGCGGACGAATCGCACGACCCGCTCGTGCGCCGCGGTGTGCTCGAAAACCGCGATGATGTCGCCCGCGCGTTGCGTGCACGCGAATGCGATAAGAACGCGAAATAGCAACGAAAAAAAGGGGGCGTCGGCAGGTCTGACGTCCCCTTTTCGTTGGAAGATAGTCGGCATGTGCACCTATCTGGCATTGCTTCGCGGTATCAACGTCGGCAAGAACTCAACAGTGCCGATGGCGCGATTGCGAGAGGTTTTTGCCGAGCTCGGTTGCGCCGACGTCCGTACATATATTCAGTCCGGCAACGTCGTGTTCCGTTTCGACGATGATCCGCACGAACTGCGTTCACACCTCGCAACGGCGATTAATGACAGTTTCGGGCTTGCGGTTCCCGTGTTGCTGCGGGATAGGACGGAACTGGACGCGGTCGTACGGGACTACCCATTCGCGGATCGCGATCTCGATCCTTCGAAGGTCGGTGTCGGATTCCTCGCCCACGAGACCACAGATGACATCGATCTGCGCCCTTCGCGCGGCAAAGAGGAGATCGTGCGGGCCGGGCGTGAACTCTATATTCACTACCCGGACGGTATGGGACGCAGCGCCTTGACACCAGCGTTCTTCCAGCGGCGCTTGCCGAATAACCCGATGACGGTGCGCAACTGGCGCACCGTCATGCGACTCCACACCATGATGTACACATAGGTCTTAGACTGAAACCATCGGCCCCAACGGTTTTCCGCCGAGGATGTGCAGGTGCACATGGAAAACTTCTTGCCCGGAGTCCTTGCCCGTGTTGAACAACAATCGGTACCCCTGCGACAGCTCCTCGGAATCCGCGATTTTTACGGCCTCTTCCATGACTCGCGTCGTCAGGTCGGGGTCGGCGAGCACCATCTCGGCCGCGTTCACATAGTGCGCTTTCGGAATCACCAGAATATGTGTCGGCGCCTGGGGGTTGATGTCGCGAAATGCAAGCGTCGCATCGGTTTCGGCCACTTTGGTCGCCGGCAACTCGCCCGCCACGATCTTGCAGAAAAGGCAATCAGTCATCGCCATATCGTACGACCTCGGTATCGCAGTGTGATTATCGCGCCGACGCCACCCACTGCGGCTGCCGTGGTCCTCGCCGCTCGACACGACCAGGGCCTCACCGTCGAATCGACAGATTCGGCGGTGAGGCCCTCATGTACCCCGAAGTTGGCAATTAGCCGCAGTGTTCCCACTCACTGGTGAACTTGGCGTCTCCGACGGAGCCGCCCCACTTGACGCAGGTGGCGTCAGCCGATTTCTTCACTGGCCCGGCGTAATACTCGAAGTCGCCGGCATCAGCGCCTTCCTCTCCGCCTTGAACAGCGAGACTGGCCGACACGGGGGACGCCGTACCGAGCTTCTAGTTCTTCATGGTGACGACGCAGTTCTTGCCGTCGGCGTAGAGCAAATAAACGGTGCCGACAGTCTTGTCACCGGCTTTCAGTGCGTGCTGGTTAATGACCGAGAAGGAGCCTCCGCACGCTTCTTCGGGGCTGTACGGAT